>JAKALB010000224.1 GCA_021813365.1 Pseudomonadota bacterium
TCTGAGATCATCTTCTTCACCTGCCGCGTCGCCAGCAGGATCCCCAGGCCGAAGTCGTCGACCCCGGCGTTGTTCGAGGCGATGGTCAGGTTCTTCACGCCGCTGTCGCGGATCGCGGCGATCAGCAGTTCGGGGATGCCGCAGAGGCCGAACCCGCCAGAGGCGATGAACATGCCGTCCGACAGGAGCCCTTCAAGCGCCGCGGCGGCGCTGGGGTAGACTTTGTTCATGAGATTCCCCTGCAAGTTCTCGCGCCGGATCAAAGCGAGGCGAGACGGCAGAGTCAACCTGGGCAGGGGCTGCATGGGCGGCTGCGGAGGGGGGTGTTTTCCTTTCCGCCGACACCGGCTAGGGTCGGCCTTCGGTGGCCCGCGTGGTGAAATGGTAGACACAGGGGACTTAAAATCCCCAGGCTGGCAACAGCCGTGCCGGTTCGAGCCCGGCCGCGGGCACCAGGCCCCGGAACGGGGGCGAACAGGGGCGCGGAAAAGGTGCCCACGCGCGGACACGATTTTCGAGTTAATGATTTCAACGGGTTGACGATTCAAATTCACGAACGGTTAGGATTTGCATGGCGGGGCTGAGGCGGTTCCTGGTTGGCGGGGCCGATCAGGTGACCTGCCAGTGGCAGGTCACCCGGCCCCTCGGCTGGAGGCTTGGAGCAGGAGGCCGATTGGGACAGCGGGGCCGGGCGCTGTCCGGAGGGATGCGCCTGCCTGGGCTGGCGCGAATGCGCCTGCCGGGGGCAGGCAGGCGCATCCCGACTTGGCTTGGGGCCAAGTCGGGGGTATCAAGTGCGCCATTTCAGTTAGCTATGGTGTCACGGGGTGCCCACGATGGCACAATCTAGGAACGCCTGAGTAGCACGGCCAAACAAGAACCGTGACCGAAGCACGGCTTCGTTGAATTCAGCTTCCCATTCTCGTTTGGAAATCGCCTCAGCTACAACGCGCCTCAGACAAGTCTGCACCTCAAGAAAAGTCTGAAGGCGCCTTTCAAACAGCCGTTCTCCTAGTAGCGCACGGATTCACAATCCAATGTTGATCGGCAACGAATGCAGCGATGATTGCGGCGGCGGCTGCACTCAGGCCAGAGATTGCGCTGAAGATTGCTTGTGGCGTCACAGGTGGACATTCACACATCCAGCTCTTCCACGAACCGGGCGTTCTCCTGGATATACTGGAACCGCAGTTCCGGCTTCTTGCCCATCAGCCGCTCGACCAGATCGCCGGTCTCGCCCGGCTCTTCGTCGTGGATCGTCACCCGGATCAGCTTGCGGGTTGCGGGGTTCATCGTGGTGTCCTTCAGATCCTTGGCGTCCATCTCGCCCAGGCCCTTGAATCGCTGCACGTCGATCTTGCCGCCGGCCTTGCCGCTCGCGCCGCCCAGGCCCCTGGCCAGCCAGAATTCCTTTTCGGCGTCACTGGCGACGTAGAGCCGCTTTGCCCCCTGCGTCAGCCGGTAGAGCGGCGGGCAGGCCAGATACAGGTGGCCCTTGTCGATCAGGGGGCGCATCTGGGTGTAGAAGAAGGTCATCAGCAGGCTGGCGATATGGGCACCGTCGACATCGGCGTCGGTCATGATGATGATCTTGTCATAGCGCAGATCGTCGATATTGAACCTGGGGCCCATCGACACGCCCAGCGCCTCGCAGATGTCGCGGATTTCGGCGTTCTCGGTCAGTTTGGAACTGGCCGCACCCAGCACGTTCAGGATCTTGCCGCGCAAGGGCAGCAGCGCCTGGGTTTCGCGGTTGCGGGCGGCCTTGGCGGACCCGCCGGCGCTGTCGCCTTCGACCAGGAACAGTTCGGTTCCCTCGCGGTTCTTGGCCGAGCAGTCGGCCAGCTTGCCGGGCAGGCGCAGGCGCTTGGTGGCGGTCTTGCGCGCGGTTTCCTTTTCCTGGCGGCGGCGCAGGCGCTCCTCGGCCCGCAGCACCAGGAAATCGAGGATGGCGCCGGCGGATTTGGGGTCGGATGCCAGCCAGTTGTCGAAATGGTCGCGGACGGCGCCTTCGACATAGCGCGCGGCTTCCTCGGTCGCCAGCCGGTCCTTGGTCTGGCCGACGAACTGCGGTTCCCGGATGAAGACGGAAATCAGCGCGCAGCCCCCCGAAAGGATGTCTTCGCGGGTGATCTGGTCGGCCTTGCGGTTGCGGGCCAACTCGCCATAGGCGCGGATGCCCTTCAGGATGGCGGCCCAGAAGCCGGCCTCGTGGGTGCCGCCCTCGGGCGTGGGGACGGTGTTGCAATAGGAGGACAGGAAGCCGTCGCGCACCGGCGTCCAGTTGATCGCCCATTCGACCGAGCCGGGAACGCCGAACTTTTCCTGGAAGCCGACCTTGCCGGCGAAGGGGCGGTCGGCGTAGGTGGTGGCCTTTTCCAGCGTGTCCGACAGGTAGTCGGCCAGGCCGCCGGGGAAGTGGAACACCGCCTCCATCGGCATGTCGCCGTCGGGGATGGCGGATTTCCAGCGGATTTCGACGCCGGAAAACAGATAGGCCTTGGAGCGGGCCATCTTCATCAGGCGGTGCGGTCTGAAGGTCTGCGTCCCGAAGATCTGGGGGTCGGGGTGGAAGGTGACCGAGGT
>JAKALB010000111.1 GCA_021813365.1 Pseudomonadota bacterium
CAGGTCGCGCGGTTGTACGAGGACTTTTCTCAGGCAGACAGTTCGGTAACGCGCCGCTTCGGTGGCACGGGGCTTGGAATGGCAATAACCCGAACGCTGGTCGAGCTGATGGGCGGAGACATCACGGTCGACTCCACGCCGGGGCAAGGCACGAAAGTCAAGGTGTCGCTTCCACTTCCTGTCAGCGAAACCAGAGCGGATGCTGTCGAGGCCGAGGTTTTCACCGTTTCGCTGGATGGCATTCGTGTCCTTGCGGCGGATGACAACAAGACCAACTGCGAAGTTCTGGAGAAGATGTTGTTGCGCAAGGGCGCGGTGGTAACGATCGTTACCGATGGCCTGCAGGCGGTGCAGGCATGGGCGCCCGGGCGTTTCGACGTGGTCCTTCTCGATGTCTCGATGCCTGTCATGGACGGTGTGACGGCGCTAAAGGAAATTCGGGCGCGTGAGGCTGAAGGCGATCTGGTCCCCATGCCGATCATTGCGGTTACGGCAAATGCCATGGCACATCAGGTGGCCGAATACTTGATCGCGGGTTTTGATGCCTGTGTCGCAAAACCGGTCAACATGACGGATCTGGCCAGACTTATCCGAACCTCTTTGGCCTGACGCGAAACCAGAAGAGATTCTGTTGCAAGGCCGTTGCTAGGCCGTCCTTGCCCTTGTTTCACTCATCCAGGAGGCTCTCAAGCTCGTCCATGAGCGCTTCGAGGTCTGGCTGAATGCAGTTCCACGTCTGATGCGCCGACCTTGCCGCCACATTGCCGTCGTGTATTGCCTGCTCAATCTCCGCCGCCAGCTGTCCTGCGTGAGGGTAGCCCAAAGTTGCCGCGACACCTGAAATCTTGTGCGCCAGGTCTGAAATCGCACCCAACGCCTGCGCGGGCTGCTGGTTCACCTCAATGGCGCGCTTCAGGGCTTCGAACATCAGAATTCTGTCGACGATCATCGCGCGGAATCGGGCCTGAATCTCAACCAGAGAGGGCGGGATTCGTTCGGACACACCCGATTTCGAGCGATCAGCCGCAGATTTTTGCTCGAGATGTGTCATGCGACCAGATTTCTTGATCCGGCTTTGCCATGCGGTCCGCGTTGCGCAATTTCGATCGCCTGATCAAGAATTCTCGTCGGTCTGGCCGGAGCAAATATCGAACCCCGAACCAGCTCGCCGATCCGGACCCTGGGCGTCGGAATGCGGTCAGCAGTGTAGATGGGTTCAAATTCCGCGACGCCGCGTTCGATCATCAGACCGAGCTCTTCCGGATCTATACTGCAGGTACGCTGGACGAGGACAACAAAGTTTCCGCCTCCGGCATAAGACAGCATCGCCTGTTCGGTTTTCAAGCCATCGGCAATAGCTGTTGCCACGTCACCGAGCATGTCCACAAATGCCGCAGAGTCGGCCTTGTTGAAAATGGGCTCCGCATTCTCAATGCTGATGGCGAACGCTCCGATCGCGTAAAGCCGCTTGACGCCGAGCGTGAGCAGATAGTTTTCCAATGCAAGGTACTCGACGATGCGGTCAACGCCGGGAATCACCATCGGAGCAGCGAAATCTATCTGAAAATCCATGAGGTAAGACAGCGTGCCGACTTGCCGTTGAAACACGGCCATGCGCTGACGCTCGTCGTGCAGGCGAAGCACCATTCCCATGCGCGCCTTGAGCTCGAGCCGGTCAAGCGGCTTGGTGATATAATCGGTCGCCCCTGCGGCAAAAGCATCATCGACAAAGCTCTTGCCTGACATTGCGGTGATCATCACAATCGGCGTGTGTCGATAAGCTTCGAGTTCGCGCACCGACAGGCAGAGCTGGACCCCATCGATCTCCGGCATCTGGATGTCAAGCAGCAGGCAGTCGAATGGTTGCGCCGCACTGGCAAGGATTGCCAGCGCTTCCCGTGCCGACCCGGCTGTGGTCACGTCATCATGACCATGCGACCGAAGCATCTCGAGAAGCAGTTCGAGAAAGACCGGATCGTCATCGACGGCCAAGATTTTCATGTTGCGATTTCCTAACCTGTGATCAGATCCTGGGGCAATGTTCCGCGACATCGCCCACCTGCATCAGGCAGGTTGGGTAAGAAAAGCGGCGAATTTTTGACATTTTGACGCGACGCGAACGAACGGCTCTCTGACAGGGTCAGCGAGCGGGAACGGCACCCCTGCGGCAGGAGTGCTCTGACCCCCGGTGATCATCCAGCCGAGACCGGAGTCGCCGGTTGAATCCGGCGCGGCGGCGTCGACCGAGCGGCGGCGCGTTTCGGCTGCGTCAAGCTGATCGCCCGATGTGACGGGCTGGGCGGCGAAGACCGCCGTGGCGCGGGCAGGGTCGCTGCCGCAGAACAGGGTCTCGCTCGGCGGCTCATCACGCATCCGGCCGCCGAAGGCTACGCAGTTCCCGTTCGGAATGGGCTTGCCAGGGGCGAGGCAGTGCCATGTTGCGTGCATCTTTCCAGAAGACCCTTCAGCACGACCTTGGCGAACATGACATTTGCCACCGGGCGCTACGGCCCGGCGCTCTCCTTCTCATGCTGCTTCATGCGTTTGGTGTCCGTGAGGTCCATCCCGCCGCATTTGGCCGTCAGCCTGGAGAACGCCGCAGGGCTCACCCATGCTTGCGGCAAATCCGGCGCGGTTCAGATGGGCGAGTTGTCGGGGGGCACGGCATGGCCGATAAGAGCCTTCACGGAAAACAGAAACTCTTCGACATTGATCGGCTTCGACAAGAGAAGATCGGCAGGGCAGGATACCCCCATGTCCTTCAATTCGGAGGCGGTGGAGGCAGAGAACAGGATGACCGGTGTTTTGGAGTTCAAATTGCCTGAGGTGCGAAGTTGTCTGATGAGCTTGTCACCGCTAATCAGAGGCATCTTGCGGTCGATGATCAGCAGATCGAACTTGCCCGCCATGCATGCAAGCAGCGCTTCTCGCCCATCCGACACAATCACGAGGTCGACATTGCCCAGGCCGGCAAGTATGTGTTGCACGATTGCCTGACTGATCTCGTCATCTTCGGCCAGAAGAATGCGGTGACGTGCCGTCATGACCCACCGACCGAGATTCGCCACTCAGGCATGTCCTGACTCCTTCTCGGTCATGAAGCACTCTGAACGGAACTTGTTTGCACACCTGGATATCCAGGCGCATTGGTTTGTGCAAGGCCGCGTGGTGCAAGCCATGTCCCGGACTGAGCTGCCCCCCGATTGCCGGAGAGATCGAACCGCGTCGGGTTTCCCAGAGGCTGACTGACGTCAGTTGCACGGCCACGGGCGCACGATTGCGGTGTTGTCCTGATACCGGGCCTTGCCGTGCATGGGGATCTCGGTCTTTGCCCTTTCCCGCCGATCCGCCCAGGAGGGGCACATTGGCGGATGACAGAAAAGAGAACCCGACAACCTTCTGAGGTCGCCGGGTTTTCTCTTGAGGAATGGTGCCCAGAAGAGGACTCGAACCTCCACGCCTTGCGGCACTGGTACCTGAAACCAGCGCGTCTACCAATTCCGCCATCTGGGCGATGTCGTGGGGCGCGATGTAGCCGGGCGCACGGGGGGTGTCAACAGGGCTGCGCCAGAGGCAACCGAAAAAAATGGTGCGACGATTGCGCCGGCGGGGGCGGTCCCTCTGGGGCCTTCCCTTCTGCGCCTGCGAAAGCTATTCATCGCGCCATATCCAGGCGGTCCGCAGCCGGACCACGCGCGCGGAGGGGTTCTGATCCATGAACAGGCTTGTCACGATCATTGGCGGTTCGGGCTTTGTGGGTCGCTATGTCGCGCGGCGCATGGCCAAGGAAGGCTGGCGCGTCCGCGTCGCCGTTCGCCGCCCGAACGAGGCGCTGTTCGTCAGGCCCTATGGTGTCGTGGGGCAGGTCGAGCCGGTGTTTTGCAACCTGCGCGATGACGCTTCGGTGCGGGCGGCGCTGACCGGGGCCGAGGCCGTGGTGAATTGTGTGGGCACCTTCGATTTCCGCGGTGCGAACAACTTCGACGCGGTGCAGGCCGAGGGGGCGGGCCGGGTGGCGCGGATCGCGGCCGAGCTGGGGCTGGCACGGGTGGTGCATGTTTCGGCCATCGGCGCCGATGCCGGGTCGCGGTCGAATTACCTGCGGACCAAGGGCGAAGGCGAGGCGGCGGTGCTGGCTGCCTTTCCGGGTGCGGTGATCTTGCGGCCCTCGATCATCTTCGGGGTCGAGGACCGGTTCTTCAACCGGTTCGGCGCCATGTCACGGATGACGCCGGTGCTGCCCGTGGTGGGCGGCGCGACGGAGTTCCAGCCGGTCTATGTGGATGACGTGGCACAGGCGGCGGTCAAGGCCGTGCTGGGCCAGGCGCAGCCCGGCATCTATGAGCTTGGCGGGCCGGATCGCGACACGTTCCGCGGCCTGATGCACCGCATGCTGAAGATCATTCAGCGCCGCCGACTGGTGTTGAGCCTGCCGTTCTGGGTGGGTGCGGTCATCGCGACGGTCTTTGACGCCATTCATGCCGGCACGCTGGGGCTGATCCCCAATCCGGTGATCACCCGCGATCAGGTGCGTGCCCTGCATGTGCCGATGACCGTGACGCCGGGCGCCAGGGGACTGGCCGACCTGGGCATCCAGCCCACGGCGATGGAAGCGGTGCTGCCGGAATATCTGTGGCGCTATCGCCCCTCGGGCCAATATGCCGCGATCAAGGCCTCGGCCAGAAACCTGCGGGTTTAGCCGATGTTCGATCTGCTGAATTCCGCGCTCCTGGGCTTGGTCGAGGGGCTGACCGAGTTCATCCCGGTGTCGTCCACCGGGCATCTGCTGCTGGTCAGCCATTTCCTGGGCCTGGGAGAGCCGGCCAAGACGCTGGACATCGTGATCCAGCTTGGCCCGATCCTGGCAATCGCGGTGATCTACTGGGGCAAGCTGTCTTACGTCATCACCCGGTTCGGGCGCGAAAAGGCGGCGACCCGGTTCGTCACCTCGGTGCTCCTGGCCTTCTTGCCGGCCATGGTGATCGGATTTCTGCTGCATGATTTCATCAAGGCGGTGCTGTTCGAAACGCCGGTGCTGATCTGCTGGTCGCTGATCATCGGCGGGGTGGTGCTGCTGTTCGTCGACCGGATGGCGCCCGAGCCCACGGTGCCCGACGCCGACCACATGCCCCTTGGCAAGGCGCTGGCGATCGGCCTGTTTCAATGTCTGGCGATGATTCCGGGTGTCAGCCGGTCGGGCGCCACCATCGTGGGCGCCCTGATGCTGGGCGTGAACAAGCGCGCGGCGGCGGAGTTTTCCTTTTTCCTGAGCCTGCCGACCATGCTGGGTGCCGCATCGCTGGATCTGGTGAAATCACGGCACGATCTGGACTTTTCGGCGCTGAGTTCCATTGCGGTGGCCTTCGTGCTGGCCACGGTTTCGGGCGGTTTCGTGGTGCGCTGGCTGCTGGGCTATGTCTCGACCCGGGGCTTTGCGCCGTTCGGCTGGTGGCGAATCATCGTCGGAGCCGGGGCTTTGGCCGCGATCTACATGGGATATTGAGATGATAGGTCTCAAAGCGGACCTATTTTTCGGGGAAAATTCGCCGACAGACAGGTTTTTGGAAATTTAATCTGATAATAGGTCAGCAATACTGACTTTTATTCATCGCCCTGCGGCGGTATGAGGACCGGGCTGCTTTTTCGGGACGGGAGCCTGCCC
Organism: Pseudomonadota bacterium; assembly: GCA_021813365.1. GTDB lineage: Bacteria > Pseudomonadota > Alphaproteobacteria > Rhodobacterales > Rhodobacteraceae > Stagnihabitans. Next base: position 5,663 of record JAKALB010000111.1, read on the forward strand.
ATGGCCGTGCAACGCATGTTGAAATTCGTGACCCTGGGCAAGGAGATGCCCGAGAAGCGCCCGGCCTCCTTGCGCGCGCAGGATTTCCACGAGATCTACCGCGAGTTCGCCGCCGAAAAGGCCGCCGCCCAGGCCAGCCGCTGCAGCCAGTGCGGCGTGCCCTATTGCCAGGCGCATTGCCCGTTGCACAACAACATCCCGGACTGGCTGCGGCTGACCGCCGAAGGCCGGCTGGAGGAAGCCTACGAGATCGCCCAGGCCACCAACACCTTTCCGGAGATCTGCGGCCGCATCTGTCCGCAGGACCGGCTGTGCGAGGGCAATTGCGTCATCGAACAGGCAGGCCACGGCACCGTGACCATCGGCTCGGTGGAAAAATACATCACCGACACCGCCTGGGAAAACGGCTGGGTGAAACCGATCCGGCCGGCGATGGAGCGGCAGGAGTCGGTGGGCATCATCGGCGCGGGCCCGGCCGGGCTGGCGGCGGCAGACATGCTGCGGCGGCGCGGCGTGCAGGTGACGGTCTATGACCGCCATGATCGCGCCGGGGGGCTGCTGACCTATGGCATCCCCAGCTTCAAGCTGGAAAAGCCGGTGGTGATGCAGCGGATCGAACAACTGGAGGCCGCCGGCGTCACCTTTGTGCTGAACTGCACCGTCGGCGTCGACCTGACCTTCGATGCGATCCGCGGCCAGCATGATGCCGTGCTGATTGCCACCGGAGTCTACAAGGCGCGCGACATCCAGGCGCCCGGCGTCGGTGCCAGGGGTATCGTCAAGGCGCTGGACTATCTGACAGCCAGCAACCGCAAGTCGTTCGGCGACGAGGTGGCCGAATTCGACTCGGGCGAACTGAATGCGGCGGGCAAGCGCGTCGTCGTCATCGGTGGCGGCGACACGGCGATGGACTGTGTGCGCACGGCGATCCGGCAGGGCGCCACCAGCGTGAAGTGCCTGTATCGCCGCGACCGGGCCAACATGCCGGGCAGCCAGCGCGAAGTGCAGAATGCCGAGGAAGAGGGCGTGGAATTCGTCTGGCTGACGGCGCCCAGGGGCTTCACCGGGGGTGATGTCGTGGAGGGAGTCATGGTGCAGAAGATGCGGCTGGGCGCGCCAGACGCCTCGGGCCGCCAGTCGCCCGAACTGATCGAGGGTGCGGATTATGTGGAACCGGCCGATCTGGTGGTGCAGGCCCTGGGCTTTGAGCCCGAAGACCTGCCGGGCCTGTGGGGTGTCAAGGAACTGGCCGTGACCCGCTGGGGCACCGTAAAGGCCGATTTCCGCAGCCACGCCACCAACCTGCCGGGTGTCTATGCGGCAGGTGACATCGTGCGCGGTGCCAGCCTGGTGGTCTGGGGCATCCGCGATGGGCGCGAGGCGGCAGAATCGATCCTGACCTATCTGGCGCAGGCCGGATCGGTCGCGGCAGAGTGATGCAAGGCATCGGCATTGTTGTGTATGCCAAAGGTCGGCCAGGCGTGCTGACACAGCGACCGCCGGCAACGGCGATGCAGATTTGACAGGTCAAAGGCACTGACCTTTAGGAGTGGACCGACGTGACCCAGGCGAAGACCCTTCTGCTGACGACGCTGGCGCCGCTGGCGCTGCTGGCCGCCCCCGCGGTGGCCGCAACCTTCGTGCCGCCGGAAGGCTGCAAGACCTTTGTCACGATCCAGTCGCGCGGCTGCACCGTGTCGCATTTCTACAGCTGCGAGAAGGACGCCCCCGGCGAGCGCTGGCGGGCAGATTTCGGCGCCGATGGCCCGGTGTTCCTGTCGAAGACCGATGCCCAGACGCAATGGCTGGAGAGCTACGAGATCAACCCGCCCACCCGGGAAGTGCTGGAGCCCGGACCGCGCGATCCGGCGTCCTATGACGAACTGATGTCGACCGGCCTGGACACGTTCGATTTCCGGCTGTCGCGCAGCGATGGCCGGCAATCGACCGTCAAGGGCTATGACAGGCTGCTCGGCGAAACCCGGGTGATCGACGGACTGACCCTGCAACGCACCGAATTTGAATACACCCAGACCGACGACAGCGACGGCTCGGTCATCGTGCATTCCAGGGGCAACGAATTCATCGCCGAGAACTGGCGCAGCTTCCTGTCGGATCATGCCGAATTTCAGCAGGAAGATGGCAGCTGGTTTCCCTTCGATGGCACACCGGTCAAGTTCTATTACCCGGGGCAGGCCGGGTTCCAATCCACCGTTCCGCTGTTTGACTGCGACGCGCAGGCCGCATCCCTGAAGCTGGGAGGAAACTGAGATGACGCAATACGACGAAGCCTGGGCCATGGCCGAAACGGAAAAGCGTGCCTGGCTGGATGCCAACGGCCTGTACCGACAGGAGGACGAACACTCGTCCTGCGGCGTTGGTCTGGTCGTGGCGATCAACGGCAAGCCCAGCCGCCGGGTGGTGGAAAACGGCATCAACGCGCTGAAGGCGGTCTGGCACCGGGGCGCTGTGGATGCCGATGGCAAGACCGGCGACGGCGCGGGCATCCATGTGCAGATTCCGGTGACGTTCTTTTACGATCAGGTGCGCCGCACCGGGCACGAGCCCGACACGACCAAGCTGATCGCCGTGGGCCAGGTGTTCCTGCCGCGCACCGATTTCGGCGCGCAGGAACGCTGCCGGACCATCGTGGAAACCGAAGTGCTGCGCATGGGCCATTACATCTATGGCTGGCGGCACGTGCCGGTGGACACCAGCGTCCTGGGCGACAAGGCCAATGCGACCCGGCCGGAAATCGAACAGATCCTGATCCGCTGCGAAAAGGGCATCGACCAGGAGCAGTTCGAGCGCGAGCTCTACATCATCCGCCGCCGGATCGAAAAGGCGGCGACGGCGGCAGGCATCCAGGGGCTGTATCTGTGCAGCCTGTCCTGCCGCAGCATCATCTACAAGGGCATGATGCTGGCCGAACAGGTGGCGACTTTCTATCCCGACCTGATGGACGAACGGTTCGAAAGCGCATTTGCCATCTATCACCAGCGCTATTCCACCAACACCTTTCCGCAGTGGTGGCTGGCGCAGCCGTTCCGCATGCTGGCCCACAATGGCGAGATCAACACGCTGAAGGGCAACATCAACTGGATGCGCAGCCACGAAATCCGCATGTCCAGTGACGCTTTCGGCGACGCGGCCGAGGACATCAAGCCGATCATCCCCGGCGGCACATCGGACTCGGGCGCGCTGGATGCGGTGTTCGAAGTGCTGGTGCGCTCGGGGCGGAGTGCCCCGATGGCCAAGACCATGCTGGTGCCCGAAGCCTGGAGCAAGGCCACCACCGACATGCCGCAGGCCTGGGCGGACATGTATGCCTATTGCAATGCGGTGATCGAGCCCTGGGACGGGCCGGCGGCGCTGGCCATGACCGACGGTCGCTGGGTTTGCGGTGGGCTGGACCGGAACGGTCTGCGGCCCATGCGCTATGTCGTCACCGGCGACGGGCTGCTGATCGCGGGGTCGGAAGCCGGGATGGTGCCGGTGGACGAAGCCACGGTGCGCGAAAAGGGCGCGCTCGGCCCGGGGCAGATGATTGCCGTCGATATGGCCAATGGCAAACTGTATCACGACGCGGCGATGAAGGACAAACTCGCCGCCGCCAACCCCTATGGCGACTGGATCGAGAAGGTTGTCGATCTGAACAGCCTGCTGCGCGACGTGCCGGAGCGGGCGCTGTTCACCGGCGCCGAACTGCGCAAGCGGCAGATCGCTGCGGGCTATTCGGTCGAGGAGCTGGAGCAGGTCCTGACGCCGATGGCCGAAGATGGCAAGGAAATGATCGCCTCGATGGGCGATGACACGCCGCCGGCCGTGCTGAGCCATGTCTACCGGCCGCTCAGCCATTATTTCCGCCAGAACTTCAGCCAGGTGACCAACCCGCCGATCGACAGCCTGCGCGAAGGCCGGGTGATGAGCCTGAAGACCCGGTTCGGCAACCTGCGCAACGTGCTGGATGAAAACTCCAGCCAGACGGAAATCCTGATCCTGGAGAGCCCGTTCATCGCCAACGGCGAGTTCGAGGTGCTGGTCAAGCGCTTTGGTGCGCAGGTGGCCTATATCGATTGCACTTTTCCGGTCGACGGCGGACAGGACGCGCTGCGCCTGGGGCTGGAACGGATCCGGGCCGAGGCCGAGGATGCCGTGCGCTCGGGCGCTGGCCAACTGGTGCTGAGCGATGAACATCAGGGGCCGACCAAGGTCGCCATGCCGATGATCCTGGCGACCAGTGCGGTGCATTCCTGGCTGACGCGCAAGGGGCTGCGGACCTTCTGTTCGATCAACGTCCGTTCGGCGGAATGCATCGACCCGCATTACTTTGCCGTGCTGATCGGCTGTGGCGCCACGACGGTGAACGCCTATCTGGCCGAAGATTCCATTGCCGACCGGATCAACCGCGGACTGCTGGACGGCAGCCTCATCGACGCCATGCGCCGGTATCGCGATGCCATCGACGCCGGGCTGCTGAAGATCATGTCCAAGATGGGCATCTCGGTCCTGTCGTCCTATCGCGGCGGGCTGAACTTCGAGGCCGTGGGCCTGTCGCGCGCGCTGGTGGCCGAATATTTCCCGGGCATGCAGAGCCGCATCTCGGGCATCGGCCTGAACGGCCTGCAGCAGAAGCTGGAGGAGGTCCATGCCAAGGGCTGGCGCGGTGGGTCGGATGTGCTGCCCATCGGCGGGTTCTACAAGGCGCGGCGATCGGGGGAAAAGCATGCCTGGGAAGCGCAGACGATGCACATGCTGCAATCGGCCTGCGACCGTGCCGACTATGACATCTGGAAGCAGTATTCGGCCGCCATGCGGGCCAACCCGCCGATCCACCTGCGCGACCTTCTGGACATCAAGCCGCTGGGCAAGCCGGTGCAGATCGATGAGGTAGAGAGCCTTACCAGCATCCGCAAGCGGTTCGTGACGCCGGGGATGTCGCTGGGCGCGCTGAGCCCGGAGGCGCACAAGACGCTGAACATCGCAATGAACCGGATCGGGGCCAAGTCCGACTCGGGCGAGGGCGGCGAGGATCCGGCACATTTCGTGCCGGAACCCAACGGCGACAACCCCAGTGCCAAGATCAAGCAGGTGGCCAGCGGCCGGTTCGGTGTGACCGCCGAATATCTGAATGCCTGTGAGGAACTGGAAATCAAGGTGGCCCAGGGCGCCAAGCCCGGCGAGGGCGGCCAGTTGCCTGGCATGAAGGTCACGGCGCTGATCGCACGGCTGCGCCACAGCACGCCGGGCGTGACGCTGATCTCGCCCCCGCCGCATCACGACATCTATTCCATCGAGGACCTGGCGCAACTGATCTACGATCTGAAGCAGATCAATCCCCGCGCCAAGGTCTGCGTGAAGCTGGTGTCGTCCTCGGGCGTCGGAACCATTGCGGCCGGCGTGGCCAAGGCCAAGGCCGACGTGATCCTGATCTCGGGCCACAACGGTGGCACCGGGGCCTCGCCCGCGACCAGCATCAAATATGCCGGCCTGCCCTGGGAGATGGGCCTGACCGAGGCGCATCAGGTGCTGGCCATGAACAACCTACGCGAGCGGGTGACGCTGCGCACCG
>JAKALB010000112.1 GCA_021813365.1 Pseudomonadota bacterium
TGATCCGGGCCAGGGCATTCAGATATTCCGGGGTCACGAAGCGGCGGCGGTGGTGGCGCGCCTTGGGCCAGGGGTCGGGGTAGTTCAGGAAGACCTTGTGCAGGATTGCCGGCGGCAGCACCTCGAACAGGTCGCGGACATCGGCGGGGTGCAGGCGCAGGTTCGTCAGCGACCCGGTCCTGATCCGGCCCAGGAGCATGGCGATTCCGTTCACGAAAGGCTCGGCGCCGATCAGCGCCACTTCGGGGTGCAGGCGGGCCATGTGGACCAGATGTTCCCCCCCGCCAAAGCCCACTTCCAGCCACAGCGGCCGACCCTGGCGCCAGGGCTCCAGCGCCACCGGATCCCGGGCCGGGTTTTCGGCGCGGGTCACGCCTGGAAGGATCACGGCCTGTAGATCATTTTCCAGATATTGCTTCTGGGCGGCCCGCAGGGTCTTGCCCCGGATGCGGCCGTAGAAATTCCGCCGGGGCACGGCGGCGGGGCGTGGCACTTCGGAGTTGTCCGGCATCGGGCGGGCCTTTCTGGATGGCGGCTGCTGATAGGCCCGGGCCGGGGCCATCGTCAATACGGAGTGCTTGACGCAACCGCGGGTCTGCGCAACGGATAGCCATGGTCCGCACCCCTCGCCCCATGCGTCTGACCGCCGATCACGTGGCCCTGGTTCACCGCGCGGTGCCCGAGGGCGAAGTGGCCGCCGGCTGGCGGCCGCACACGGAGGCGGAGTATGCCGCTTGGGTTGCGCGCGTGCTGGCGCAAGACCCCGCTCCGGGGGCGCCGCTGCGGCTGTTCGTCTATGGCTCGCTGATCTGGAAGCCGGAGGTCGCCCATGTCGACGAGACCGAGGCGCTGCTGCGCGGCTGGCATCGCAGCTTCTGCATCCGCCTGCCACGGTTTCGCGGCACGCCGGAATTTCCCGGCCTGATGATGGCCATCGACAGGGGCGGTTCCTGCAAGGGGCTGATCTTCACGCTGGAGCCCGGCGACAGGGCGGCGCAACTGGACAGGCTGTTCCGCCGCGAGATGCCCTATCTGCCCACGAACAACCTGCCCCGATGGGTCAGACCGCTGACGGCCGCGGGTCCGGTGCCCGCGCTGGCCTTCGTGATGAACCGCGCCTCGGCGCTCTACACCGGGCGCCAGCCGCCCGAGGCCGTGGCCGACGTGCTGGCGCGGGCCTGCGGCCATGGCGGAACCGGCGCGGAATACCTGTTGCACACCACCTCTCATCTGGAAGCGCGCGGCATCCGTGACAGCCTGCTGTGGAAGCTGCAGCATCTGGTGGCCGAGCGGATCGAGGCCGCCGGACCCCTGACCTGACGCCTGGCCGAGAGCCGCCGGCTGCGGGCCGGGACGGATCGTGGAGGAGCGCGCCCATGGCCGTGGTGCGGCGCAAGGGCGCCCCCGCGCCGCGCCCCGGGTCAGACCGCCTTCTTCAGCGCCTCGACCAGGTCGGTGCGCTCCCAGCAGAAGCCGCCATCGGCCTCGGGCGCACGACCGAAATGGCCATAGGCGCTGGTGCGGGCATAGATCGGCCGGTTCAGTCCCAGATGCGTGCGGATGCCCAGCGGAGTCAGGTCCATGCAGGACGCCACCGCAGCCTCGATCCGGGCTTCTTCCACCTTGCCGGTGCCATGGGTATTGACATAGATCGACAGCGGCTTGGCCACGCCGATCGCATAGGAAACCTGCAACGTGCAGCGGTCGGCCAGGCCCGCGGCCACCACGTTCTTGGCCAGGTAGCGCGCAGCATAGGCGGCCGAGCGGTCCACCTTGGTCGGATCCTTGCCCGAGAACGCCCCCCCGCCGTGCGGCGCCGCGCCGCCATAGGTGTCAACGATGATCTTGCGGCCGGTCAGGCCCGCATCGCCATCGGGGCCACCGATGACGAAGGTTCCGGTCGGGTTGACCCACCATTCGGTCCTGGGGGTGATCCAGTCCTTCGGCAGGACTTCCAGGATGTAGGGCTCCACGATGGCGCGGATGTCGGCGCTGATCTGGCTCACGCTTTCATGCTGGTGGCTCAGCACGATCGAGGTCACTTCCACCGGCACGCCATCCTCATAGCGCAGCGTCAGCTGCGACTTGGCATCGGGGCGCAGCATAGGCTCCTGCCCCGACTTCCGCGCCTCGGCGAGGCGGCGCAGGATGGCATGGGAATACTGGATCGGCGCCGGCATCAGCTCGGGCGTCTCGCGGCAGGCGTAGCCGAACATGATGCCCTGATCGCCGGCCCCGTCCTTGTCGACGCCCTGCGCGATATGGGCGGACTGCCTGTGCAGATAGTTGTGCACCTGAATCGTCCGCCAGTGGAATTCGTCCTGTTCGTAGCCGATGTCCTTCACGCAGTCGCGCACGATCCCGTCCACACGACCCATCATGTCGGCCAGCTTGTCGGGATCGGACAGGCCGACCTCACCGCCCACGATCACGCGCCCGGTGGTGGCAAAGGTTTCGCAGGCCACGCGCGCATTCGGCTCGACCGACAGGAAAGCGTCCAGGACCGCGTCCGACACGCGGTCACACAATTTGTCGGGATGCCCTTCGGAGACGGATTCCGAGGTGAAGACATAGGACTTGCGCGCCATTGAGGAGTGCTCCGTTGGGGTAAACCCGCCACGCCAGGAAGCCGTTGTGACAGGGTGCCGGGCAGGGCTAAGCCAAGCCGGGCGGGGCGTCAAGCGCCGGGGCGACGGCGCACCGCCATCGCCAGGGTCGCGAGCCCGGCAAGCCACACCAGCAAGGGCCATTCGCCCCAGCGCCAATAAAGGGTCGGCGGCAGGGCGCCGGGCAGGGCCGCATCCAGGTGACCCTGCGTGCCGAAGGGCAGACTGGCCAGCACCCGGCCCCGGGCATCGATCACTTCGGTCACTCCGGTGTTGCCCACGCGGATCAGCGGCAGGCCGGATTCCACCGCACGCAGCTGCGATTGCGCGGCATGCTGGAACGGGCCCGAAAAGCTGCCGAACCAGGCATCGTTGGTGATCTGCAGGATCCAGTCGGGTCGCGCGGGCGCACTGCGGACATCCTGGGGGAAGACCGCCTCGTAACAGATCAGCGGCAAGGCCGTTCCCAGCCGAGGCCCAAGCGCCAGAACACGGCTGCCGGGGCCGGCGGTATAGGCACGACCGGTCTGGGCGGCAAAGGCCTTGAGGCCGAACAGGTCATACGCCAGATCGCCCAGCGGGATGTATTCGCCGAACGGCACCAGGTGATGCTTGTCATAAGACGCGAGTGTCGCGCCGGACGGGTCATAGACGGTCAGCGAATTCCAGCCCCTGCCGTCGTGCACCCGCTGCCGGCCCAGAGCCACGGCCGAGCCCTGGGCGGCAGCAGTGATGATGCCGATCAGTTCGGGCGACTGTTCCACCAGATAGGGCAGCGCGGTCTCTGGCCAGATCACCAGGTCGGGGCGGGGGGCGCCCCGGGCCGGAGCGGCGGCGGTTTCGGACAGAAGCCGGTCAAAGAAGGTGGCGGCAAGGTCGGGATCCCATTTCAGATTCTGCGCGGCATTGGGCTGCACCAGCCGCAGCATCGCACCAGGCGCCTGTGGCTCTGGCCGGGTCAGCCGCGCCGAGCCGGCGGCCCAGCCCCCGGCCAGCAGCGCCACACCGGCCAGCACCGGCACGGGCCGCGCCATGGCCAGCAATCCGGCCACGGCAATCAGCGCCGCGGTCAGACCGCCGGGCCCGACCCAGGCGGCCAGCTGCACCAGCGGCGTATCGATCAGCACCTGGCCCGGCTGCGCCCAGGGAAAGCCGGTCAGCACATAGCCCCGTGCCAGCTCCGCCGCACCGAAGGCCGCGACCAGACCCGGCATCCGCCGCGGCGCCATGGATCCGACACCCGCCGCCACGGCCCAGAACAGCGCCATGCCGGCCGCCATGAATAGCACGGCAAACGGCGCCATCCAGCCGTATCGGGCAGCATCCACCAGAAAGGGTTCGACAATCCAGCCCAGCGCCAGGGCGAAATGGCCCAGACCAAAGGCAAAGCCCGCCCAGGCCGCCTGGCGCGGCCCGCTCTGCCGGCCGATCACCGCCAGCCCGGCCGCCAGCCCCAGGATGGCCAGGGGCCACAGACGAAACGGCTGCAATCCCAGCGCCACGGCCAGACCCGCCGCGATGCAGACCGCCCAGATCCGCCCGCCCGGCCGCGCCGCCCAGACCTGGCCCGGCCAGCCCGAGGCCATCAGACAGCCTCGCCCGTTTCCACAGGAACGGCAGCCCTGGACGGCACCACACCCGGCAGGCTCAACCGCATCCGCTTGATCCGCCTCGGGTCGGCGTCGATGATCTCGGCCACCAGGCCTGAATCCAGGGTCACGATCTCTCCCCGGGCAGGCACCCGTCCTAGATGCAGGAAGATCAGACCGCCCACCGTGTCGATCTCGGCCTCGGCCTCGCTGTGGCGCAGGGTCAGGCCCAGCGCCTGTTCAAAATCATCCAGCGGCGCCATCGACTGCACCAGATAGACGCCGGGGCGCTCCTCCTTCCACAGGTCGCTCTCGTCCTCGTCATGCTCGTCCTCGATCTGGCCGATCACGGTCTCGATCAGATCCTCCAGCGTGACCAGCCCGTCCACCCCACCATATTCGTCGATCACCAGCGCCATGTGGGTCCGGTCGCGCTGCATCTTCTGCAACAGCGTCCCCACCGGCATCGAGGGCGGAACATAGAGCATCGGGCGCAGCAGCTTCTTCAGACTGAAACGCCCGCCCGCGCCAAAACCATGCTGCAGCGCCAGATCCTTCAGATGCACCAGGCCCAGCGGGTGGTCCAGGCTGCCCTTGTAGACCGGCAACCGGCTGAATCCATGCTCGCGGAACACCTTGACCAGGGCGTCCTTGCCGATGTCGGACGGCACCGCCACGATCTCGACCTTGGGCACCGCCACGTCATCGACCCGCAGCCGCCGCAGGTTGCCCATGCCATGGACGGCCGCAGCAGAGAGCACCGTCCCATCCTTGCCGTTCTCGGACGCCTCGCGCCGCTCGACGGAATTGAAAGCCTGGAAGATCCGCCCCAGCAGACCGCGTCGTGCAGGCTCTGCTTCGGCGTCGCCCTGCGCGTCCGGGGCCACATCAGGCCGCGCGACAGGTCCATCGGGAATACTGCCCATCTGTCCTTGATCCAAATCCGGCCCGGGTCTCGAGCCTTTCACGAATATGGGTCGGAAAGACCCAGGCTTGCAAGTATGCGCACTTCCAGGGCCTCCATGACGGCAGCATCTCCCTCGCGCACATGGTCATAACCCAGCAGATGCAACAGCCCATGCACGATCAGATGGGTCACATGTTCGGCCAGGGGCTTGCCGGCCGCTTCCGCCTCGTGCAGGCAGGTCTCCCAGGCCAGGGCGATGTCGCCAAGCGACTCGGGCTCCGCCGCGTCGCCGATCTCGGGCGCTTCCGGCGCGCCGCCCTCCGCCGCGGCCGACCGGTCCCGAGACGGCCAGGACAGCACGTTGGTGGGCTTGGCCTTGCCGCGAAACGCGCCGTTCAGCACGGCGATCCGGGCGTCATCGCAGCCCATCACGCACAGCGTCAGCCCGGCCTCGGGCAGGCCCAGCCCGGTCAGCGCGGCCCGAATGGCGCATTCGGCCAGACTCTCCAGCTCCACCGCGTCCCAGCGGTCGTCCTCGATCACCACATCGACCAGCGGTTCCATGCGCCCCCCAAAGCTCGCGCTGCTCTATGCCAGGACAATGCGCAAGGCAAAGCCCTTTCACCTTGGCCCAAATATCCCACGGGGTGGTCCGGAGGGGTGTGAAACCCCTCCGGGACCGACCAGGGGCGCGCGTCAGCTGCCCTGCGCCTCGTCCGCCTCATAGGCTTCGATGATGCGGCCCACCAGCGGATGGCGCACCACATCCTTCGAGGTGAAGTAGTTGAAACTGACGCCCTTCACCCCTTTCAGGATCCGCTCCGCCTCGGCCAGGCCGCTGGCGGTGCCACGCGGCAGGTCGACCTGGGTGCGGTCGCCGGTCACCACCATGCGGCTGCCCTCGCCGAGACGGGTCAGAAACATCTTCATCTGCATGCTGGTGGCATTCTGCGCCTCGTCCAGCACGATGAAGGCATTCGACAGCGTCCGGCCGCGCATGAAGGCCAGCGGCGCGATTTCGATCCGCTTTTCAGCGATGAGTTTTTCCACCTGCTTGGCCGGCAGGAAGTCGTTCAGCGCGTCGTAGAGCGGCTGCATGTAGGGATCGACCTTTTCCTTCATGTCGCCGGGCAGGAACCCCAGCCGCTCGCCCGCCTCGACCGCGGGCCGCGACAGCACGATCTTTTCGACCGCACCCGAGATGAACATGGTCACGCCCACGGCCACGGCCAGATAGGTCTTGCCGGTGCCCGCCGGGCCGATGCCAAAGCCCAGTTCGTTCTGGAACAGATTGGCGACATAGGCCTTCTGGGCCTCGGTCCTGGCCTCGATCGGCTTCTTGCGGGTCCGCAGCCCCATGGGTGAACCCGAGAACAGCTCGATCTGTTCGCCTTCCGGCGCCGCACCGCGCAGGGTCTCGGTGGCGCTGGGCAGCCGGCCCAGCCGGATCGCCGCGTCGATGTCGCCCGCCACGATGGCCCGGCCCGATTCCAGCCGGGCATAAAGGCCCCGGATCACCGCCGCCGCCTGTTCCCGCGCGCCCCTGTCGCCGATCACGGCCAGGCGGTTGCCGCGTCTCAGCACATGGACCCCCATCTGATGCTCGATCTGGGCGAGGTTGCGGTCAAACTCGCCGCACAGCTCGATCAGAAGCCGATTGTCGGGAAATTCCAGAAGCGTCTCTACAACGTCGTCGGAACGGGTGGGCGGGGTCAAGGCGCTGATGCCCAAGAAGATCTCCTTCATGCACGGGGCTTCGGATTCGAATCTGGTATCGGGCCCGGCCCAAAGCAAGCAGATTTCTGCGCCCCGCCCCATCGCTAGCGTCCGGCCATGACAAATCGGCGACATTTCGTGCATCGCCCTGCCTGTTCAGGCATGGTCATGCCCGGCCAAGCCTGGGCCACGGGGCCGAATGCCAGAGGGCCGTGGTCTGCACCACGGCCCTCTGCCGGCAGCCCCATGCCGGCAATTCCCAAGCGGCAGGCATCACTGTTCCGGCATCACTGCGCGGCCTTTACTGCGCGGGCGTCAAATCTCCCACACCCCGCGACGTGCTTTGATAGTCGCCAACCACCGTGCCAGGCGGAAACAGGCCGTTGCAGACCGGCAGGCCCGTGACCGGGTCGTAGCGACGGCCCGAATATCCTTCGACGCCATCGTCGATCAGCCAGCCCTGGCAGCCATCGGGGTCATAGACCACCGCCGCATCGCCATCGGCGATGCCGACGTTGTCGGTTCCGGTGTCCGTGCTGCTGGCGATCACCGTGTTCGGGCCTGCCGCATAGGGCACCAGCCCGCCAGTGCAGCCCGCCAGCCCCAGAGCCCCGGCCAGAATCACCGGAAAAAGTGCAGTCTTGCTCATCGGGACCACCTGTAGCACACGATTTCGACACGACGGTTCTTGGCCATGTTTTCGGCCGAGTCATTCGGCGCCACGGGCTGGGACTCGCCAAAACCCGCCTGACGCGACACCAGCGCCCCGACCGAACGCGCCACCTCTGCGACCGAGGCCGCCCGGCGTTCGGACAGGCCCTGGTTGTAGCCGTCCGGGGCGCGACTGTCGGTATGGCCATAGATCGCATAGCCGAAGGCATTGGTCTGCTGGAAGAACTCGGTCAGACGGCGGCGGCCGTCGGCCGTCAGCATGGCGCTGTCGGTGGGAAACAGCGTGTCGGTGTTTTCCACCAGGCAGGTGTTCTTCTTCAGGCAGACCGCCCGGCCCGTCCTGGGATCGACGCGATCCAGCATGTAACCTTCGGTGCCACCATCGGCCCACCAGTGCATGCAGCCGTCGGTGTCGATCCAGATGCCCCAGTTGACCTTGCCATAGACCGGCGGCGCGGCGGCGGTTTCGGCATGGGCCACCCCCGCCGCTCCCAGGCCAAGCGCCAACATCGCGACCGCGAATGTCCGCCTCAGCGACTTTCCAACCAAATCCACTTCACGCCCCCTGTCCGGTTGACGACATCATTTTGACAAAGAATTGCCTTCCCTTCGCCCCCCTATAAGAGCAGATCTGGCCGCGGTGCAAATTGCAGCCCCCAATTGTCGCATGGGCATTGGGGATTTATGGCAAAATTGTGGTATTGGCTTGCGTGCGGAAACGCCGTGGCAGGTTTGGTCAATCCGCCATGCGAATCCCGGCCAGCGAGTTCGGAGCCGCGGCAGAGATTCGCACTCGAACCAGTTCTCCCACCCGGGCTGCGGGATCGTGCACATGCACCGCATGCAGATGGTCCGACTTGCCCACCATCTGGCCCGGCAGACGACCGGGCTTTTCGTAAAGCACCCCGACGGTGCGGCCGACCATCGCCGCCTGGGCGGCGCGCTGCTGGTCGGTGAGCAGGGCCTGCAGGGCATGCAACCGCTGGTCGGCCACATCGCCCGGCACCGGGGTCTTCTCCGCCGCCGGCGTTCCGGGACGGGCCGAATATCTGAAGCTGAAGGCCGCGCCAAAACCCACGGCGCGGATCAGGTCCATCGTATCCTCGAAATCCCGGTCGGTTTCGCCCGGGAAACCCACGATGAAATCCGACGACAGCAGAATGTCGGGCCGTGCTGCGCGGATTCGATCGACCAGACGCAGATACTGCGCCGCGGTGTGCTTGCGGTTCATCGCCTTCAGGATGCGGTCGCTGCCCGATTGCACCGGCAGGTGCAGATAGGGCATCAACTGCTCCACCTCGGCATGGGCGGCAATCAACGCCGGGTCCATGTCATTGGGGTGACTGGTGGTATAGCGGATGCGATCCAGCCCGGGGATCAGCGCCAGTTCCCGGATCAGCGGCGCCAGGCCCGGCGCCGCGCCATCGCCGTGGTAGGCATTCACGTTCTGACCCAGCAGCGTGATCTCGCGCACGCCCCTTTCCACCAGGCTGCGCGCCTCTGCCAGGATGCGTGCCTTGGGCCGGCTCACCTCGGCCCCCCTCGTATAGGGCACCACACAGAAGGCGCAGAACTTGTCGCAGCCCTCCTGGACCGTCAGAAAGGCCGTCGGGCCACGGCCGGCCCTGCGCTCGGGCAACAGGGCGAACTTGTCCTCCACCGGGAATTCGGTGTCGATCTGCTTGCGGCCGGTTTTCGCCATTTCCGGCAGACGGTGATAGCTTTGCGGCCCCACCACGATATCGACCAGCGGCATCCGGCGCAGGATTTCCTCGCCCTCGGCCTGGGCCACGCAGCCTGCCACGCCGATCTTCAGGTCAGGCCTGTCCCGCTTCAGCGGCTTCATCCGGCCCAGGTCGGAATAGAGCTTCTCGCTGGCCTTTTCCCGGATGTGACAGGTGTTGAGGAGGATCAGATCCGCCTCTTCCATCACTTCGGTCGTGACATAGCCCTCCGCTCCCATGGCCTCGGCCATGCGCTCGCTGTCATAGACATTCATCTGACAGCCGTAGGTCTTGATGAACAGCTTCTTGGGGTCGGTCATCGCGGTTACCTCTGGCCGGGGATGTAGGCCAAAGCCCCTCTTTCCGCAATCGGGCTTCGGCTCGGGCATTTCGGCCCGGGCGTTCGGGACCGCGTTGACCGCCCCGTGACAGGCTGGCCGGGTCGGGCTAGAACGGGCCAGGAGGATCGTGATGCGCTATTCCGGGCTTGAGCAATTCCTGAAAGATGGCAAGGCCGCCCTAGCCAGGGGGCCGGTGGCGCTGATCCTGGCCGAGGACGAGGTCGAGATCGCCTCGACCATCCGCCACCACCAGACCGCCGGCTTTGTGGCCGTGCTGCTGTTGGCCCATCCCGAAATCACGCTCGAACCGGCGCTGGAAGGCGCGATCCACCGCATCGACCACGACGTGCATGCCGAAGACGCGCTGGTGCAAGCGGTGAACCGGCTGAACGAGGCCGCGCCCGGCATCTGGTTCTTCTACTGCTACAACGCCGAATACCTGTTCCACCCGTTCTGCGAAACCCGCAACGTGCGCGAAATGCTGGCCTTCCACGCCGAGGAGCGCCGCGATGCCGTCCTCAGCTATGTGATCGATCTCTACGCCGATGACCTGACAGCCTTTCCCAATGCCGTCTCGCTGGAACGGGCGCATCTGGACAAGTCAGGCTATTACGCGCTGGGCCGGCCCGACGCGGCCAACCACAACCATCCCAAGGAGCGCCAGCTGGATTTCTTCGGCGGGCTGCGCTGGCGCTTCGAAGAGCACATCCCCCCGGCCCGTCGCAAGATCGACCGGATCGCGCTGTTCCGCTCCCGGCCTGGCCTGGTGCTGCGCCCGGATTTCACCTTCAATGACGAGGAATACAACACCTACGCCTGCCCCTGGCACCACAACATCACCACCGCCATCGTCAGTTTCCGCACCGCCAAGGCGCTGCGCTCGAATGCCGGTTCGCGCTTTGACATCAACACCTTCACCTGGCGCAACTCGGTCCCGTTCGAATGGCACAGCCAGCAGCTGTTCGACCTGGGGCTGATGGAACCCGGCCAATGGTTCTAGCCGGCCAGCGCCGCAACAGGGCCGCCTGCGGCGATTTCCCTGATCGTGGCGCTGGGGGTTTCACACCCCCAGACCCCCGTGGGATATTTGGTCCAAGTTGAATTCCGGTCGGCCCGGGCCTTTCATCTTGCCACAAATATCCCGGGGGGCGGCGAAGCCGGGGGGGCAGAGCCCCCTCCCGTGGCGGAGCGAAGGCGACGCCGGGACCAGAGGGTCGCCGCAGGCGCCGGCCGGCTCTGCACGGGCGCATCAGAGGCGAGGTCAGATCCCGTCGAGGGCCACGGTGTCATGTTCCATGAACTCGGCCACTTCGGGTACCCAACGGTCACGGACAAAGGCCACATGATCCGGGTGCAGGTTGTAGGCGTCATAGGCCTTCTGGTCGGCGAAGGTCATCGACACGGCAAAGCGGAACGGGTTCTTCGGGCTGACCTCGCGCGAAATGTGGAACTCGCCCACGCCCGGAATGGATTTCAGACTGGCCAGCGCCTGCAGGAAATCGGCCTCGGCTTCGGATCCGTCGGGGTGTTTCAGGCGAAAGATCGCGGCGTGGCGGATCATGGCGGGGTTTTCCTTGTTCTTTCAGGCCCGGCGCAGGCGGATCACCACGTCGACGCGGGCGACCTCCATGCCTTGGGGCAGGGCA
>JAKALB010000113.1 GCA_021813365.1 Pseudomonadota bacterium
GCCCCAGTCTGCCCGGGCTTTGCGGCAAAAGGGAGGGAATTCTCAGCCCAGATTGGCCAGGGCCGGGGCATGTTCCAGCAGCCAGTACGAAAATTGCGAGAAGCCGCCCGTCAGCATCAGCAGGCCGACGGTCCACAGCAGCAGGCCCATGATCCGCTCGATACGCTCGGCATGGCGCTTCAGCAGGTTCACCAGGGGCGACAGACGCGGGAAAAAGGCCGCAACCAGCAGGAAGGGAACGCCCAGGCCCAGCGCATAGACCCCCAGCAGCAGGGTGCCCCGGCTCAGCGATGCCTCCTGCGCGGCCAGCGTCAGGATCGCGCCCAGTTGCGGGCCGATGCAGGGCGTCCAGCCGAAGGCAAAGGCCAGGCCCAGCACATAGGCGCCAAAGGCCGAACCACCCTGGTCGCCCGCGTCCAGCCGCGCCTCGCGCATCAGGAAAGGGAGGCGGATCACCCCCAGGAAATGCGCGCCAAAGATCATCACCACGACCCCCGAAGCCGTGGCAAACATGGTCGAGTTTCGCAGAAAGAAGGCGCCAAAGGCCGAAGCGGCGAAGCCAAGGATCAGGAACACCGTCGACAGGCCCAGCACGAAGAAGGCCGCAGCCCCCAGCGGCCTGACCTGTCCCGACCGCAGATCGGCCGTGGAAATCCCGCTCATATAGGCCAGATAGGGCGGCACGATGGGCAGGACGCAGGGCGAAACAAAGCTGACCAGACCTGCCGCCAGCGCCACGAACATGGCGGGGAGCAGCCCCGCATCCAGGATGTCGATGCCAAACATGTTGCTGATCTAGCGCCTTTGCCGGCCGCCGTCACTCGGTCATTCGGTCACGTCCCCGTCAGAAGACCCATCCAGCCTCTGGACCGCCCGCCGAAACTGGTCCAGACCGCGCTTTCAACTTGGTGCAAATATCCCACGGGGGTCCGGGGGTGTGAAACCCCCGGCCGCCGACAACCCGGACAGCCGATGACCAGCTACCCCAAGCCCGACCACATGCTCGACTGCGAGGGCCTGCTTTGCCCGCTGCCTGTCCTGCGCGCCGGCAGGATGCTGCGCGGCATGGCCGAGGGCCAGGTGCTTGCCCTGACCGCGACCGACCGGATGGCGGCGATCGATCTGCCGCATTTCTGCAATCAGGCGGGGCATCAATTCCTGGGTGCGCAAACCAGTGGCACCGTGACACGCTACTGGCTGCGGCGCGGACCGGACCGGGCAGAAGACGAACGGGCAGAAGATTGACGAAAGCCCCGGGTTTTCCCGGGGCC
This sequence comes from Pseudomonadota bacterium, assembly GCA_021813365.1. GTDB lineage: Bacteria > Pseudomonadota > Alphaproteobacteria > Rhodobacterales > Rhodobacteraceae > Stagnihabitans. The sequence goes on from JAKALB010000113.1 coordinate 1,272, forward strand.
TCCCTTTCGGACAGGTTCAGCGGCCCAGCGACCACCAGCCCTTTTTCTTGGGCCTTGGCGGCGCGTCCGGATCTTCCGCAACCGGTTCAGACCCGGTCGGCCCGGACTGGGCAGTTTCGGGAATGGCGCTCACGACCGGGTCCTGCGGATCCGGCACCGGGTCGGTGCCACCGGCAATGCCGACGGTGGGGGCCACCGCATCGCCCGGATCGGCCACCAGAGCCGGCAGCTCCGCCGCCGGGGCGAGCTTGCTCTTGCTCGACCGGCTGCGGCTCGGCGCCTTCCTGGGCTTGGCCGCGGCCACCGGCCCGGCCGGGGTCTCGGGCGTCGCCGTCACCGGCGCCTCGGCCTGCACCGCGACCTGCGCCTCGACCGGAGCTTCGGCGGACGCCTCGGCCGCCCTGGCCTGCGCGGCCCGCGACCGGCTGGAGGTGCTCGAGCGCGCGCGGCTGACCGTTTTCCTGGGCGCCGCCTTGCTCGCCACCTCGGCCACGGCTTCGCCGGCTGCTTCCGCGACCGGCTCGTCCGGCGCTGCGACAGCTCCGGTCACGGAAAGGGCATCCCTCGCGGCTTCGGGCGCCGTTGCGGCCGGGCTCGCGGCAGTTGCCGCCACAGGCGCGGCTTCGACAGCCACCTCGCCGTCCCGGCCCTCATCCGGGCCCTCATCCGGGCCCTCGTCTTCGCCGCCGTCCTCGTCGTCGCCATCCTCGTCACCGGCAACCTGGGCCCCGGCCGAACCCGGCGCGCCGCCACCGGCACCCGGCTTCTTCTTGCGGCGCCGACGGCGGCGCTTCTTGGACGAACCCGCCCCATCCGCTGCTCCTGCCGCCATGGCCGCAGCCGCAGGTGTCGCTTCTTCCGCCTCCTCGACGATCTCCTCGTCCTCGACGATATCCTCGTCTTCCTCGGCCACCGGCGCGCCCATCAGGCTGGCATTGCCGGAAATCACCGGCGCAGCCTCGGGCACGACACGGGTCGCGGTCTTGAACTTCTCGATCGCGTAGTCCGGCGAGATCATCGTCGGATCGGCCTCGATCCGCACGCTCATGCCATAACGCGCCTCGATCAGCGCCAGATGCTCGCGCTTGGTGTTGATCAGGAAATTGACGATCCCGACGGGCGCCCTCAGCAGCACTTCGCGGCTGCGCTTGCGGGTGCCCTCCTCTTCCAGAGCGCGCAGCACCTGCAGGCCCAGCGAATCGTCCGAGCGGATCAGGCCGGTGCCGTGGCAATGCGCACAGGGCTGGGTGGTCGATTCCAGCATGCCCGGGCGCAGGCGCTGCCGGCTCATTTCCAGCAGGCCGAAACCGCTGATGCGGCCGACCTGAATCCGGGCGCGGTCGGTTTTCAGCTTGTCCTTCAGGCGCTTTTCCACCGTCAGGTTGTTGCGCCGCTCTTCCATGTCGATGAAGTCGATGACGATCAGGCCGGCCAGGTCGCGCAGGCGCAACTGACGCGCCACTTCTTCGGCGGCCTCGAGGTTGGTCTTCAGCGCGGTCTCCTCGATCGACCCCTCCTTGGTCGCCCGACCCGAGTTCACGTCGATGGCCACCAGTGCCTCGGTCACGCCGATCACGATGTAACCGCCGGATTTCAGCTGCACGACCGGGTTGAACATGCCGCTGAGGTAGCTTTCGACCTGAAAGCGCGCAAACAGCGGCATCTGGTCCTGATAAAGCTGCACCACCTTGGCGTGGCTGGGCATGATCATCTTCATGAAATCCTTGGCGGTGCGGTAGCCCGCCTCGCCCTCGACCAGGATTTCGTCGATCTCGCGGCTGTAAAGATCGCGGATCGAGCGCTTGATCAGGTTGCCTTCCTCGTAGATCGCTGCCGGCGCAATCGATTTCAGCGTCAGCTCGCGGATTTCCTCCCACAGCCGCATCAGATATTCGTAATCGCGCTTGATTTCCGGTTTGGTGCGCTTGGCGCCCGCCGTGCGCACGATCAGCCCGGCGCCTTCCGGCACCTGCATCTCGCTTGCGATTTCCTTCAGCTTCTTGCGGTCGGCGGCATTGGTGATCTTGCGGGAGATTCCGCCGCCACGCGCCGTGTTGGGCATCAGCACACAGTAGCGCCCTGCCAGCGACAGATAGGTCGTCAGCGCCGCACCCTTGTTGCCACGTTCCTCCTTGACCACCTGGACCAGCATGATCTGCCGGACCTTGATCACCTCTTGGATCTTGTAGCGCCGCGCACGCGGCTTGCGCGAGGCGGCGATTTCCTCATGCACGTCTTCCTCGGCGACCGACTCGATCTCGTCGTCCTGATCGGAGGCATGGTCGATGTTGCGGAAGGGTGCCTCCTGGTCATCGGGATCATGCACATGCGCGTGGTCATGGGCATGGTCATGCAAGACCTCGCCCGCAGCGGCCATGGTGCTCGCGGTGGGCGCCAGGGCAGCGTCCTGCGCCTCGTCAAGGCCCGCATCCGGAACATCCAGATCCACGACCTCCATCCCGCCGATTTCGGTCGCACCCGAAGCTGCCTCGGCCACTGTCTTGTCATCCCCGCGATGGCGCGAGGGCTGGCTGCGTGCCGGGCGCGATCGGCGGTTGTCTTCTTCCTCCTGGGCGCGGGCAAAGGCACGCTCTTCTTCCAGCAGGGCTTTGCGGTCGGCCACCGGAATCTGGTAGTAATCCGGGTGGATTTCGGCGAAGGCCAGGAAACCGTGCCGGTTTCCGCCGTAATCGACGAAAGCCGCCTGCAACGAGGGCTCCACCCGGGTGACTTTGGCCAGATAGATATTCCCGGCCAGCTGGCGCTTGTTTACCGTTTCAAAATCGAATTCTTCGACCTTGTTTCCGTCCACCACGACCACGCGGGTTTCCTCGGCGTGGGTGGCGTCGATGAGCATCTTCTTCGACATGTTGGTCCATCGCGTCCGGCGCGGGCGCCCCGTCCGGCCAGGGCCGGGCGAAAGGGGCACAGGCCAGGACGGCTTGTCTGTGCGGCGGCTGCACCGGGCAGGCGGATTGCGGCACACGTGGCGCCCCCAACCCCTGATCCTGACCCCTGCGCTGGCAACATCGCGGTCCCGTTATGGGCGGCCAGGGCCACCCGGTTGAATAGCCTGACATGTCAATGACTTGCAGGCGTGACGACAGCCCTTGCGGGCCGATCCGGTCTGGGTGTCGCGCCCGGGGCCAAACCCGCAAGACCAAGCGATACCCAGTGAATTCCGTGGCGGACATGCCGCTTTTTCGACCCTAGCGGGAAACCCGAGCCGAAGACAATGGCAAAAAGGCCGAACAGGGGCCAGACGTCCGCTTTGCCCCTTCACCTTGCCTCAAATATCCCGCCGGGGTCCGGGGGGCGCGCAGCCCCCCGGCTCCGGGCCGGCCGATGCGCGGCACCAAGGCGCCAGGCCCGGCCTGCGCCGCCCGGTGCCCCGTGGCGGCCTCAGACATAGTCCTGCCGGCTCAGGCCATATTTCGCCATCTTCTCGTTCAACGTCCGGCGGGGCAGGCAAAGCTCGTCCATCACCGCCACGATCGAACCCTTGTGCCGGCGCATCGTATTGTCGATCAGCATGCGCTCGAAAGCTTCGACGTAATCCTTCAGCGGCTTGCCCTCGGTCGTCAGCGCCGGGCCATTGGCCTCGTTGTCGGCCATCAGCAGCGAGGCGATCGAACCCGTGCCGCGCCGGTTCTGCAGCACGGCGCGTTCGGCGATGTTCACCAGCTGACGCACATTGCCCGGCCAGGGCGCCTGCAACAGTTGCGCGGCCTCCTGTGCCGTCACCTGCGGCGCCTCACAGCCATATTCCTCGGCAAACTGCTCGCTCATCCGGGTGAACAGCGTCAGGATGTCCTCGCCCCGCGATCGCAGCGGCGGCAGCAGGATCGACATGGCTCCCAGCCGGTAATACAGATCCGGGCGCAGCACGTCGGCCACGGTCTTGTCGGGCGAATGCTGATTGCAGATGGCGATGATCCGCGTCTCGGGCGGCGCGCCCTGATCGTTGATGAAGGTCAGCAGCCGGCCCTGCAACGCCGGTGGCAGGGCCTCGATGTCTTCCAGGCAGATCGTGCCGCCACGGGCCTCCTCCACCAGGGGAATCGTGCCGTCGGCGGTCGGCCCGAACAGGCGCGCGGCCAGTTGATCCTCGCTCCAGGCGGCACAGGAAATCGTGGCGAATTTCCTGCCGGCGCGCGTGCCCACGGCATGCAGGGCATGGGCCACCAGGGTCTTGCCCGTCCCGGTCTCGCCGTCGATCAGCACATGGGTGTCGGCCTGACCCAGATCCAGGATGTCTTCGCGCAAGCGGTCCATCGCGGGGCTCGAGCCGATCAGCTTCTTCATCAGGACCGAGCCGTCGCCCAGTTCCTTGCGCAGCGCACGGTTGTCCAGCGTCAGGCGCCGGGCCTGGGTGGCGCGCTTGGCCAGCTCGGTCATCCGATCGGGGTTGAACGGCTTTTCCAGGAAGTCATAGGCTCCGACCCGCATCGCCTCGACCGCCATGGGCACATCGCCATGCCCGGTGATCAGGATGACCGGCAGGCCGCTGTCCATCCCCATCAGCTTCTTCAGGAACTGCATCCCGTCCATGCCGGGCATCTTGATGTCCGACACGACCACACCGGGAAACTCGGGTCCGATGGATTTCAACGCCTCTTCCGCCGAAGGGAAGGTTTCGGTGTCGAAGCCCGACAGCGCCAGCCATTGGCTGATCGAGGCCCGCATGTCCGCCTCGTCGTCGACGATCGCCACTTTCATTGCCCGTGCCATGATCACTCCGCTGCCTTCAGTTCTTCATCTTCGCCGCCGTTCATCAGCGGCAACTGCATCTCGAACACCGCCCCGCCGCCCTCTGCGTTGTGCGCCGTCAGCCGGCCACCGAAATCGGCCACGATGCCGGACGAAATCGCCAGGCCCAGACCGACCCCCTCGCCCGCCTTCTTGGTGGTGAAGAAGGGCTCGAACAGCTTGTCCAGATCGCCGATCCCCGGCCCGTTGTCGCGCACCGTCAGCGTCGCGGTTTCACCCACCGACAGGATCATGTCGATCTGGGGGTTGGCGATGTCCTTGGTCGCATCCAGCGCATTGCGCAAGAGGTTCACGATGACTTGTTCCAGCCGCAGCCGATCGACCTGCACCATGACCTTCTGCCGCGGCAGGATCCGGGTGATCTTGGCCAGCTTCAGCTTCAGCTGCGGCTCCATCATCGCCAGCGCCTCGCTGACGCAGAGCCGCATGTCCACCGGCTCGAAAGCCTCGCCGCCCTTGCGGGCATAGGATTTCAACTGTCGGGTGATCGCGCCCATCCGGTCGATCAGATCATCGATCCGCTGGAACGAGGACAGGGCCTCTTCCACGCGCTTGCGCTGCAACAGCAGCCGCGCGCCGGCCAGATAGGTCTTCATCGCAGCCAGCGGCTGATTCAATTCATGGCTGACCGCCGCCGACATCTCGCCCAGCACCGCCAGCTTTGACGACTGCACCAGCGTCTGTTCGGCCACCTCCAGGCTTTTCTGCACCTTCTCGCGTTCGGCGATTTCGCGCTGCAACCGGGCGTTCAACTGGCGCAATTCCAGCGATTCGCGGCGCAGGCTCAACGATTGCGACAGGGCGCGGCGCGACAACAGGTAGAAGGCCAGCGCCATCAGGATGGCAAAGCCCATGATCTCCAGCGCCAGGATGCCATTCACCCTTTCGCGCACCGAATCATAGCGGGTGAAGCTGACCATATGCCAGCCGCGGAATGCCATCCGCGCCTCGGCCCGCAGCACCGCCTCGCCGGACAGATAGGTATCGGGCTTGTTCTGCGCCCAGTCCGAAGTGACCGAAATCGCCCGGTTCAGCGCCTGATCAAAGGCGGATGGGGTGCCACCGAACGCCAGCACGTCTTCCAGCTTCTGGCCGCGCCAGCGGGTCTCGGTGGCCAGCAGGACCACGCCGGCGCTGTCGGTCACCAGAACAGTGTCCTGCAAGCCCGACCAGGCCCGTTCGAATTTCATCAGATCGGCAGACACGACGATCACACCGATGGTCCGGCCCTGATCCTGCACGACCCGGGAATAGGTGAAGTCGAAGCCGCCGCCGTCATGCCGCGTGGCGGAAAATACCGTGTCGCCGCTGCGCTGCGCCTGAACGTAAGGGTCGGCATTGCGATAGGACGTGCCCAGCAGGTTGCGATTGGTGGCGCCCACCGTGCGCCCGTCGCGGTCCAGCAGCAGGATCTGCGCCACGCCGATTTCGTCCTGCACCTGGATCAGGCGCTGCGATGTGGCGGAATAGTCGCCGCTGTTCAGGGCGATGGCGATGGCCGGATCGCGGGCCAGCAGCAGGGGCACGACCGAGGTGCGCTGCAATTCCGATTGCAGGTTGCCGCTGTAAAGCGCCAGCGCCAGGTCGGCCTTGACCCGCGTCGTCTCGGTGAAACGGTCCGACAGCCAGCGGTTGCTGACCAGCACCACCCCCACCGCAAGCACCACCAGGGCCACCACGACCAACCGCACCACCCAGGGGGTGCGCTGCGATCGCGCCCGGGCGCGCGGGGGCAGGAAACGGGGCAACTTCATGCCCGAAACCTAGGCGCAAGCCCTCGAAGGCTCAAGCCGGCGGCGGTCCGACCCCCTCAGGCCAGCGCCATCCCGCCCAGCAGCGAGCGGAACAGGCCCAGGCCGTCGCTGCCGCCGGTGGCCGGATCGACCGCGCGCTCGGGGTGGGGCATCATGCCCAGCACGCGGCGGTTGTCCGACAGGACGCCCGCGATATCGGCCATCGCGCCGTTGGGGTTCTGGACATAGGTGAAGGCGATCCGGTCCTCGCCCTTCAGCCGCGCCAGGCCCTCGGCATCGACGGTATAGTTGCCATCATGATGCGCGATCGGAATGTCGATCGCCTGACCTCGGGCATAGGCGCTGGTGAAGGCGCTGTCGGTGGTGGCAACCTTCAGCGTCACGGTCTTGCACAGGAATTTCAGCCCGGCATTGCGCATCAGCGCGCCCGGCAGCAGCCGCATCTCGGTCAGCACCTGAAAGCCGTTGCAGATTCCCAGAACATACCCGCCGCGCCCGGCATGCACCGCGATCGCGCGCGCGATCGGCGATTGCGCGGCAATCGCGCCGCAGCGCAGGTAATCGCCAAAGGAAAACCCGCCCGGCACGCCCACCACATCGGTGCCGGCCGGCAATTCGGTCTCCTTGTGCCAGACCCGCGCCACATCGAAGCCGGCACGGGCAAAACCCTCGGCCAGATCACGGTCGCAATTCGATCCCGGGAAGGTGACGACGGCTGCTTTCATGGCGCGGCTCCCTAGGCTGATCTGAGGATGGCGGCGTCTTAACGCAATGCAGGGCCTGCTGCCAGCGCGAAACCCCCGCTCGCTTCAACTTGGCGCAAATATCCGCAGGAGAGGTCTGGAGAGGGCAGCCAGCCCTCTCCAGCCGCCGGATAGGGCCCGGTCGCAGGAAATCGGACCCGCGGTTCAGCCCTGGAAATCGGTGATCACCGCCACGCCCGGCGGCATGGGCGCATCGAAGGCGGCCAGCTCGGCGCTGGCCTGCGACAGGGCCACGCTGCGCGCCACGATCGGGCGCACGTCGATCCGCCCGGTTTCCACCATGCTCAGCAACGAGGGGTAGCGCCAGGCCGGCATCCCCCTTGTGCCGAACAGGGCCAACTGCTTCATGTAGACCGCATTCATGTTGATCTGCATGGTTGCCGTGTGGCCGGTGGGCAGGCCCACCTGGACATGCCGGCCAAGCGGCCGCAGGCATTCGATCGAGCCATTCGTGGTGGCCTCGATCCCCAGGGCCTCGACACTGACATGCGCCCCTCCGCCGGTCAGGTCGATGATCCGCGCCGCCACATCGCCCTGCCTGGCGTCGACCGCCGCCTCGGCACCCAGCGACAGCGCATGGTCCAGCCGCGCCTGGACGACATCCACCACGATGACCCGCGCGCCCAGCGCGCGACCGATCAGCAGCACCGACAGGCCGATGCCGCCCGTGCCATGCACCGCCAGCCATTCTCCGGCCTGCAGGGCGGCACGGCCGGTCAGGGCATGCCAGGCCGTGGTGACGCGGCAGCCCAGGCCCGCGGCCAGGGCGGGAGTCAGGCTGTCGGGCAGCCGGGTCAGGTTGTGGGCATGAGGCACCGAGATGTATTCGGCATAGGCCCCCGGCTCGCCAAAGCCCGGCACACGCTGGCTCTTGCAGATGGTGGTCTGGCCGGATCGGCATTCCGGGCATTCGCCGCAGGCCAGGATGAAGGGCGCGATCACGCGATCGCCGGGCTTCCATTTCGCCAATGGCCCGGCCTGGACCACTTCGCCGCAATATTCATGGCCCGGTATGGCGCCCGGCTTGACCTTGGCATGTTCGCCCACCCAGCCATGCCAGTCGCTGCGGCAGATGCCGCAGGCCAACACGCGCAGCACCACGCCATCGGCCTCGCAGACCGGATCTGGCACCTGTTCCAGACTGAGCGGAGCCCTGTATTCACGAAGGACGGCGGCGCGCATGCGGATCTCCCCTGGATGCTCGACCCGGCACCCGTCTGCCTCCCATCCCAAATGCTTTCGAAGGAATTTGCAAATCCCTTCGATGGGATCTGCTACAGCAGTTCGATCCGGTAGCTTTCGATGACCGTGTTGGCCAGGAGCTTCTCGCACATGGCCGTCACCGCGGCCTCGGCCTTGGCACGATCGCTTTCGGCCAGATCCAGTTCGATCACCTTGCCCTGGCGCACGCCGTTGACGCCGGCAAAGCCCAGTCCGCCCAGCGCATGGCGCACGGCCTCGCCCTGCACATCCAGAACGCCGGGTTTCAGCATGACGGTGACGCGGGCTTTCATCGGCACTTCCTCAGTTGATCAGCGTGGGTTTCATCGCATGGGTGACGTTCGAGGGCATGACCCCCAGCCGGCGGGCCAGTTCGGTATAGACATCGGGCAACGGGCCCGGTTCGGCCAGGGCCTCGCCGCGCTCGTTGGTGGCGCGCAGATCCCACAGGCGGCAGCTGTCGGGGCTGATTTCATCGGCCACGATCAGCCGCATGTAGTCGCCCTCCCAGATCCGCCCCACCTCGATGCGGAAATCGGCCAGACGGATGCCCACGCCCATCATCACGCCCGACAGGAAATCATTCACCCGCAGCGCCAGCGCGATGATGTCATCCAGATCCTGCTGGCTGGCCCAGCCAAAGGCGATGATATGCTCTTCGCTGACCATGGGCGAATTCAGCCGCGCGTCCTTGTAGTAGTATTCCACGATCGGCCGCGGCAGGGCGGTGCCTTCCGGAATTCCCAGACGCGCCGACAATTCGCCCGCCGCAAAGTTGCGCACCACGACTTCAAGCGGGATGATCTCGGCCATGCGGACCAGCTGTTCGCGCATGTTCAGGCGGCGGATGAAATGCGTGGGCACGCCGATGGCATTCAGCCCCGACATGAAGAACTCCGACAGGCGGTTGTTCAGCACGCCCTTGCCCTCGGCGGCGGCGCTTTGCACGTCATCCTGCTTCGGCGCGCCTTCATCCTTGAAATACTGGATCAGCGTGCCCGGTTCGGGGCCCTCGTACAGGATCTTCGCCTTGCCTTCATAGACCTTCTTTCGGCGTGCCATGACTGCTCCGGTGTGACCTGCGGGCCCCGACATGTCCGGCGGGGAGCCTTGACTGGCGCTATAGGCCAAGCGTCCCCGCCCCGCAAGCCGAAGACGCCCCGGTCATGGCATGGGCGCAAGGCAAGCGGGCCGGAGACGCGGGGCAGGACAAGCGGGGCAGGACAAGCGGGGCCGCACAGATAGGGTCGCACAGATAGGGTCGCACACGAGGGCCAGGGGCCCGCCCCGCCCCTGCGGCCATCGGCGCCCCTTGCAGGCCCGGCGCTTCATCGGCATATGGGAGAAAAGGACAGCCGGAGGATCAGCCATGACGACCT
>JAKALB010000114.1 GCA_021813365.1 Pseudomonadota bacterium
CGACAAGAGCGACCCGGCCCAGCCCTGGCTGGCGCTGCGGGCGGAACGGATGGGCCTGTCGATCCTGGGGCTGATCGCCAAGCGCAAGGACTGGTATCGCAACCCCGACGCCGCCGCGCTGCTGACCATGCTGCGCGAGGCCGGGCTGTTCGCGCAGTTCCGGCGGGTGACTTTCGTCGGTGCCTCGATGGGGGGCTATGCCGCGCTGGCGCTGGCCGCGCTGGTGCCCGGCGCTCATGTGCTGGCCTTCTCGCCACAAAGCACGCTTGCCCGCGATCTGGTGCCGTTCGACAGGCGCTATCGCTATGCCCAGAGGGCCTGGGACTGGACCTCGCCCGAGCATCTGGACGCCGCGGCCTCGGTTCCCAGGGTTGCCAGCGTGACCCTGGTCTATGACCCGTTCGAACGCGCCGACAAGCTGCACGCCGCCCGGCTGGACGGGCCGAATGTGCGCCACATCCACACGGACCACATGGGCCACCGCGCGATCCGGGTGATGAAGGATGCCGGCGGGCTGGATCTGCTGATCCAGGGCATCGCCACCGGCACCTTCGATGCGCTGGCCTATGCGCAGGCCGCGCGCGGCCGCCGCAGGGTGCTGTTCTGGCAGCGGGCGCTGCTGGGCGAGGCCGAACGTCGCGGCCACCTCCGGCTGGCCGCCGCCGCGGCCCGCCGCCTGTCCGCCCTGGCGCCCGAGCAGCGCCATGGCCACCGCGCCGCGGCCCGGCTGCAGGCGCTGGTCTCGCCGGGCGCGGCAGAGCGGATCACCCATGTCACCGCCGGCGATCCGCAGGCTCCGTTCACCGGCGCGATCCTGCATCTGCACCGGGCGCTGGTCGTGCCCGAACGCGATCACGATGCCAAGCTCGCCTCGGGCGTGCTGCGCGCCGACGGCAGCTATTGTCCCCTGTCGCGCGCCTGGATCCGCGCCCGCAAGCCCACGCCTGCGCCGACCCTGTCGCTAGACGAACCGGTGGGCGACCTGCCCGGCCGATACCTGTTCGGGGGGCATTTCCGCGGGCATTTCGGGCATTTCCTGGTGGAATCCACTGCCCGGCTCTGGGCGCTGGACCATCTCGACGGGCCGGTGGACGGTATCCTCTATCTGCCCTATCGCGGCCAGACCGGCCCGGTCGAAGCGGCCATGCGCGGCCATCAGGCCTTCTTCGACGCGCTCGGCGTGAGCCAGCCGCTGAAAACCTTCGGCACTGCGATGCGGGTCGATGAACTGGTCCTGCCGGAACTGGGTTTCGGCTGGGAAGACCGCTATGCCGGCTCTCCCGCCTATCGCCGGTTCATGATGGACCGCCTGTCTGCGGCGGCGGAACCCCAGGGTGGCGACCGGCTCTATATCTCGCGCGCCCGCCTGCCCGCCGCACGGGGCGGCGTGCTGGGTGAAACGGTGATCGAGGAGAACCTGGCCCGCCTGGGCTTTGACATCTTCCACCCCGAGCGCCATTCGATCCGTGATCAGATCGCCCGGTATCGCGCGGCAAAGACCGTGGTGGCGCTGGATGGATCGGCGCTGCACCTGGCGGCCTATGTGCTGCCGCCGCAGGCGCGGGTTGCCATGATCCTGCGCCGCAGCCGGGCCAATGCCGCCGACTACATCCTGCAATACAAGAGCTTCTTGGGCATCACCCCCAGCGTCATCGACGTCATCCGCCACGACTGGGTCGCCGGCACCGCCAACCGCGCCGATTTCCGGTCGGTGGGCGAGTTGGACTTTCCCCGCCTGTTCCGGTGCCTGAAGGACCTGGACCTGATCCCCCGCGGCTTTCGCCCCGATTTGCCCGATCGGCAGAGCCTGCAGGCCATGCTGGCCCAGTTGCAGGATCGCCGCGGCGAGCCGTTCCGCATCCTGGGCAAGGGCGAGGTGCACCCCGATACGCAGTCAGAGGCGGCATGACCCCGAAGCTGACCGTCTTTTTCATCGTCGAACCGCCGGAGTATCAGGTGATGGCCTGCTATCTGGCGGCATCCTTGCGCGAACAGTTCGGCGATACGGTGGCCCTGGTCGGCTATTGCCCGGCTCCAAGGCTGGGACAGGTCCATGCGGATGTCCGTGCGGCACTGGACAGGATGCGCTGCGACCTGCGGACGTTCGAGACCGAGGGCCGCTTTTCGCCGGCCTATCCGCATGGCAACAAGATCCTCGCCACGCTGGAACCGCGCGAGACCGAGTTCTCCTGTTTCATGGACAGCGACATCCTGTGCCTGCGGCCCAACCAGGCCGACAACCTGGTGCAGCCGGGCGCGGTCAGCCTGACCCCCGCCGCCTCGATGTCCTGGGCCAGCCAGGCGATCTGGCCTTCGCTGTATGGCATCTTCGGAATGGATGTGCCGCAAGACCGCATCCGCCTGATGCGCCAGCGCAAGGGCAAGGGTCGGGTGCCCTATTTCTCCTCCGGCCTGTTTTCCTTTCCCGAACGGCACCGCACCCCCGAGGGCAAGAGCTTTCCCGAAGTCTGGATGGACACCGCCCAGACCCTGGACAGGCATGACGAAATTCCCCACAAGCGCCCATATCTGGACCAGATCAGCCTGCCCATCGCCATCCAGCGCGCCGGGCTGACCTGGAACCTGCTGCCGGAAGAACAGCACTACATCCTGGGCGGCCGGTCGCGCGGTGAACCCTTGCCGCAAGGGCGCGAGATCTACACCGTGCATTATCGGCAATGGCCGATCGTCAAGGAAATCGGCCTGGCCTCCTTTGCCAAACAGGTGTTGCTTGCCCATGCCGGGGTGAAAAAGGTGGCCCAGGTGCCCAAGACGAAGGCGCCCAGGGCAAAGGCGCCCAGGACCGGGGCGTCTGCGGCCGATGCCGCAGACGGTGCTTGCATCTCCGACGGCGCCGCGTAACCTGAACGCCCGTTCAGGTTACGCCACATGCCCCGCCCACGCTCCATCCCCGACAGCACCGTTCTGGCCCAGGTCCGCCTGCTGCTGGCCCAGGGCGGCGAAAAGGCCGTGGCGTTTTCCTCGGTCGCCGCGGCCACCGGCCTGGCCCCGGCCTCGCTGGCGCAGCGCTACGGGTCGGTGCAGGGCATGATCGCCGCCGCCGCGCTGGATGCGGTGGCCCAGGGTCTCGCAGCCTTGTCCGACCTGGAACAGACCGAGCCCGACAAGGGCCCGCAGGGCCTGCTCAAGGCCCTGACCGCCCAGGCGCCCGCCGCCGCCAGCCTGGCCGTGCTTGCCCGCAGCCCGGCAGGGCGCGAGGCGGCCGCCGGCTATCGCAAGGCGGTTCAGGCCGCCATAGCCCGCCGGCTGGGCCCAAAACATGCCGATGCTGCGCCGATGCTGTTCGCCGCATGGATCGGCGCGCAGCTATGGTCCGATGCGGGCGAAGCCGGGTTCCGGCTGAAAGACCTGATCAAGCGGCTGGGCTGATGCCCGTCGGCGGCCGGTCGCGGCAAGCCCGCCCCGCCCCGCTCGCCGGCCCCTGAACACAGCCGGCCGACGGCTTGCCTCGAGATCAAGGCACGGCCAGGTGTCAGCGCCGCTGCACATAGGTCTGCCACAGCCAGATGAGCAACAGCGCGCCCAGAACCGCGCCGACAAAGCCCGCCATCCAGCCGGTGATCTCCATCAGCACGCGGATGACGCCGCCGCCGATCAGTGCGCCACCGACGCCGATGGCAATGGTGGTCGGTATGTCGGCCTCGAGCCGCATCAGCCGCGTGGCCAGAAAGCCCGCCGCCGCGCCGACGATGATCAGCAGAACAAGGCCCATGACACCCTCCCTGGAACGCATCCAATATGGGGGCGAGGCGCGAAAATTCCAGCAAATGCGGCAAGGGGGAATTTTCGCCCCGGCAGATCAGGCGTCAGACCAGCCGGGCCGGCGGCACGAACCCGCGCAAGAGCTCGCTCACCGGTACGGGCTTCTTGCCCTCGCGCTGCGCTTCCAGAACCTCGACCGCTCCTTGACCGCAGGCCACCGTCAGCCCGTGCAGCACCTGGCCCGCCTCACCCTGGCCCTCGGCCAGCCGACTGCGCAGCAGCTTGAGCCGCTCGCCTCCGGCCAGGGTCCAGGCTCCCGGAAACGGCGACAGGCCCCGGATCTGCCGATCGACCTGCACCGCCGGCCGGGTCCAGTCGATCCGCGCCTCGGCCTTGTCGATCTTGGCGGCATAGGTCACGCCGTCTTCGGGCTGCGGTGTCAAGGGATGCGCCGCCAGATTGTCCAGCACCGCCACGATCATCTGCGCCCCCAGCGCCGACAGCCGGTCATGCAGATCGGCGGCGGTCTCCTCCGGCCCGATCGTCAGGGCATGCATCAGCCGGATCGGGCCGGTGTCCAGCCCGGCCTCCATCTGCATGATCGTGACGCCTGTTTCCCTGTCGCCTGCCAGGATCGCCCGGTGAATCGGCGCCGCGCCCCTCCAGCGCGGCAACAGCGATGCGTGGATGTTCAGGCAGCCAAACAGCGGCGCGGCCAGAATCGCCTCAGGCAGGATCAGCCCATAGGCCACCACCACCGCGGCTTCGGCACCCAGCGCCGCGAAATCGGCCTGGATTTCGGGCCCCTTCAGGCTGGCGGGGTGGCGAACGGGCAGGCCCAGCGCCTCGGCCGCCAGATGCACCGGGCTTTTCCGCAAGGCCTGTCCCCGGCCCGCCGGGCGGGGCGGCTGGGTATAGACCGCCAGGATCTGATGCCGCGCCGCCAGCGCCCGCAGCGCGGGAACAGCAAATTCCGGCGTGCCCATGAAGACCAGCCTCATCCCCGCCGCCGCGCCTTTTCCGCCTTTGCGATCAGCATGTTGCGCCTCAGGGGCGACAGATGGTCAAAGTACATCCTGCCCGCCAGATGGTCGATCTGGTGCTGCACCGAAGTGGCCCAGAGTCCAACGAAGTCCCGCTCTTCCATCGCGCCCTCCGCGTTCAGAAACCGCACCGTCACGGCGCGGGGCCGGCTGATCATCGCCGATACGCCCGGCAGATTGGGCGAGGCTTCTTCATGTTCGCGCAGCTGGGCCGAGGCGTGCAGCACTTCGGGATTGGCCATCAGCACCGCACGGCCGCGCTCGGCAGAGCAATCCACCACCGCCAGCCGCAGCGGCACACCGATCTGCACGGCGGCCAGGCCATAGCCCGGCATCGCCTCCATCGTGTCGACCATGTCGGCCCAGAGCGCCCGGATCTCCGGGGTGATGTCGGCCACGTCGGCGGCCTTCTGGCGCAGGATGCCGGCGGGCCAGGGAATGCAGCGGCGGGCGACCATCCGGGTGACCTGCTAATGGCCGCGCGCGCGTTCGCGCTTCAGCTTTTCCATCTTGCGGGTGATCATGCTCCTTTTCATCGGGCCGAGGTAGTCGATGAACAGCTTGCCGTTCAGATGGTCGATCTCGTGCTGCACGCAGGTGGCCCAGAGGTCGGTGAAGGTCTCCTCCTGGGCCTGGCCCTCGCGGTCAAGCCAGCGCACGGTGACAGAGGCCGGGCGCTGCACATCGGCATATTGATCCGGGATCGACAGGCAGCCTTCCTCGTAGGTCGAGGTGTCCTCCGACGACCAGGTGATTTCCGGGTTGAACAGCACCATCGGCCGCGGCGCGGCATCCGCCGCCTTCACGCAATCCATCACGATCAGCCGCTTGGTCACACCCACCTGCGGCGCGGCCAGCCCGATCCCCGGCGCCTCATACATGGTTTGCAGCATGTCATCGGCCAGGCGACGCAGATCGTCGGTGATCTGCCCCACGGGGTCGCAGAGCTTCTTGAGGCGCGGATCGGGATGGATCAGGATGGGCAGGATCATGGTCCGGATTTACGGCGCAGCCGGGATCGTGGCAAGAGAGTCAAGGTCAGGGAAAACTGTTCCTAACAACTTCTCCGTATCGGCACAGTTTTCCGAAATATGACAAAAATTAGGTGTGACTTCCCGTCATGCATGTATTACCTGGAAAATAGGACTTTAGACGAGGCAGGCAGATGGATTTCGACACCCCGATCAACCGCTTTGGCACCCATTCCGTCAAGTGGGACATGATGCAGCCGATTTACGGCGTGCCAGCCCAGGATGGCCTGGCCATGTGGGTGGCCGACATGGATTTCCGCCCGCCGGCCTGCGTGCAAAGAGCGGTCGAGGCGATGGCGGCGCATGGCATCTATGGCTATTTCGGCGATGACAGCGCCTATGTCGCGGCGATCCAGTGGTGGATGGCCAACCGCCACAACTGGTCGGTGGACAAGGACTGGATCTTCACCACCCATGGGCTGGTCAACGGCACCGCGCTGTGCCTGCAGGCCTTTACCGAGCCTGGTGACGGTGTGGTGTTGATGACCCCGGTCTATCATGCCTTCGCCCGCGTCATCAGGGCCGCGGGCCGGCAGGTGGTGGACTGCCGGCTGAAGATCGAGCAGGGGCAGTACCGGATGGATTTCGACAGCTGGGATGCCCAGATGACCGGGCGCGAGACCATGCTGATCCTGTGTTCGCCGCACAATCCCGGCGGTCGCGTCTGGACCGAGGCCGAGCTGCGGGGCGTGGCCGATTTCTGCCGGCGCCACGATCTGATCCTGGTCTCGGACGAAATCCACAACGATCTGGTCATGCCGGGCCACCACCATCAGGTGATGGCCAAAATCCCGGGAACGGCGGACCGGCTGGTGATGATGACCGCCACCACCAAGACCTTCAACATCGCGGGGGCCCATATCGGCAATGTCATCATCGCGGATCCCTCGCTGCGCGCCAGGTTCGCTCAGGTCGTCGCGGCCATGGGCATCTCGCCCAATTCCTTTGGCATGCACATGGCAACGGCGGCCTATTCGCCGGAAGGCGCGGCCTGGGTCGATGCGTTGATCCGCTATCTCGACGGCAATCGAAAGCTGTTCGATGCCGGCGTCAATGCCATCCCCGGACTGCGGTCCATGCCCCTGCAGGCAACCTACCTCGCCTGGGTGGATTTCGCGGGCACCGGCATGGACCGGCCCGAATTCACCGCCCGTGTCGAGAAGGGCGCCCGCATTGCCGCGAATCACGGCGATGCCTTCGGCCCCGGTGGCGAGAGCTGGCTGCGCTTCAACCTGGCCACGCCACGTGCCCTGGTCCAGCAGGCCGTGACCCGACTGAGCGAAGCCTTCCGCGACCTGCAATAGGCCTCAGGCTCCGGGCAGATAGCCCACCGGGGCGTTTTCGTCCTGAACGTAATCCAGTGCGGCGCGGTCGCGGACCCGCGTCGCATGCTTGAATTCGCAGACCAGTTCGTCCCCATCGATGGTGGTGGCGATGATCAGGCAATGGAAGATGTGGTTGGCGCCGTCATAAACATCGACCAGACCGCGCAGATGCGGCGTCAATGTCGAGTCCAGGGCCAGGCCATCGTGCCACATCCGCAACACCGGATAGACCGCGCCGCCCACCTGCACCCGCAATCGCGACTTGCGCCTGGCGGGGGCGTCCTGCGCCGACCTTATCGCTGCCGTCAGGCCTTTCTGAAAGAATTCCAGCATCTTGCCCCACCCCACCCGAACCGGGTGCCGCCTGTGCCCGGTCTGAGGCCCGGTCGAAACCAAGTCTGAACCCGCATTGGTTAAAATCAAGGCAACGTGCCGTTGTGGCGGGAATGCACGAAGATTGTGACAGTCGCGCAACATTCCGGTCCGTCACCTGGCGGTTGCGCCGGGCCTCGGCCCTGCTAGTCTGGCGGCATGGTGGTGGAGGTCTTCATGCGGCGCGGTCCGGTCCTTGCGACCCTCTTGTTGCTGTGGGCATCGGCGGCCTGGTCCGCCCCCTGCGGCATCGATTACCCCAGTTTCGTGGCGGCCATGAAGGCCGAGGCCGCCGCTGCCGGTGCCTCGGACGCGGCCATCGACGCCTTTTTCGAGGGCGCCAGCATCAACCGTGAGATCCTGAAGCACGACCGCGGCCAGAGCTTCTTCCGCAAGACCTTCATCGACTTCAGCCAGAGCCTGATCAGCAGGAACCGCATCCAGAACGCGGCAATCTATGCCAGCAAGTACGATGCCACCTTCGACCGGGCCGAGGCGGAATTCGGCGTCAGCCGCGGCATCATCCTGTCGTTCTGGGCCTTCGAGACCGATTTCGGCCAGGTGCAGGGCGATTTCAACACCCGCGACGCGCTGATCACCCTGGCGCAGGATTGCCGGCGGCCCGAGATATTCCAGCCCCAGGTGATCGCTGCCATCAAGTTGACCGAGACCGGCAGTTTTGATCCGGGCAAGACCACCGGTGCCTGGGCCGGAGAGATCGGCCAGGTGCAGATGCTGCCCCGTGACATCTACGAACGCGGGGTGGATGGCGATGGCGACGGCAGGGTAACGCTGAAAACCTCGGCCCCCGATGCGATCCTGTCGGCGGCGCGAATGCTGCAACACCATGGCTGGCGCGCGGGCGAACCCTGGTTGCAGGAGGTGAAGGTTCCCGACCGGATGGACTGGTCGCTAAGCGGTCTCGACAAGGTGCTGCCCAGCCGGCAATGGGCCGCGATGGGTGTCTCTGCGCGCGAAGGCACGCTGGCCGACCTGCCGGCCAGCCTCATCCTGCCACAGGGCCGCAAGGGGCCGGCCTTTCTCGCCTATCCGAACTACAAGGTGCTGTTCGAGTGGAACAAGAGCTTTGTCTACGTGACGACCGCAGCCTACTTTGCCACGCGCATCCAGGGCGCGGCACCCTATGACATCGGCGACCCCGACCCGGCGCTTTCGGTCGAGGCGATGAAAGGTCTGCAGAGGAAACTTGCCGCGCGCGGCCATGATGTCGGCAAGGCCGATGGCATCCTGGGCGCCGCGACCCGAATGGCCGTGCAGAAGGAGCAGCAGCGCCTGGGCCTGCCCGCCGATGGCTGGCCGACCGAGGCGTTGCTGGGCGCGCTGTGAGGGGCAGAGCCCCAAGGGGGCCGGAGTCGTGTGAGAGGCCAGGGTCGTGAGGGGGCTCTGCCCCCTCGGCTGCGCCTCACCCCCGGGATATTTGTGGCAAGATGAAAGGGCAGGCGGCGCGGCCGAATCTTGCCACCCGGTTAACGCCGAAAAATTTTTCTTGTGAAATCATTGAGTTGCTTGGCGTAACACGCGTGTTACGCCCCGATTTCGCATCTCGTCGCGCAGCGCCTGATCCGCATCAGGCGACCATCGCCGCGGCGCGGGTCAGATCGACCGAGACGAGCTGGCTGACGCCCTGTTCCGCCATGGTCACCCCGAACAGGCGGTCCATCCGGGCCATGGTGACCGCATGGTGGGTGATGACCAGGAAGCGGGTTTCGGTGCGACGGGTCATCTCGTCCATCAGGTCGCAGAACCGGGTCACGTTGGCATCGTCCAGCGGTGCGTCCACTTCGTCCAGCACGCAGATCGGCGCGGGATTGGTCAGGAACACCCCGAAGATCAGCGCCAGCGCGGTCAGGGTCTGTTCGCCCCCCGACAGCAGGGACAGGGTGGACAGCCGCTTGCCCGGCGGCTGGCACATGATCTCGAGCCCGGCTTCCAGCGGGTCATCCGACTCGACCAGCACCAGCCGTGCCTCGCCGCCGCCGAACAGGTGGGTGAACAGCTGGCCGAAGGTGGCGTTGACCTGCTCGAAGGCGGTCAACAGCCGTTCGCGCCCCTCGCGGTTCAGGCCGGAAATGCCGGCCCGCAGCTTCTTGATCGCCTCTTCGAGATCGACCTTTTCGGCAACCAGCCCGTCATATTCCGCCTCGACCGCCCTGGCATCTTCTTCCGCGCGCAGGTTCACCGCACCCAGGGCTTCGCGCTGACGTTTCAGGCGGGCGATTTCGGCCTCCAGATGGCCCAGGTCGGGCAGGGCATCGGGGTTGATCTTCAGCGTGGCCAGCAGCTGTTCGGGCGAGGCGCCCGATTCCTCTTCCATCCGGTTCAAGGCCTGCAACACCGTTTCCCGTGCGGCTTCGAGGCGCGCCTCGGATCGGGCCCGAGCCTCGCGCGCCTCGCTGGCCGCATGTTCGGCCTCCCGTTCGGCAGCCTGGGCGGCGCGCAGGGCGGTCTCGCCCTCGGCCAGGCGATCGGCGGCGGCGCGGCGGCGCGTTTCGGCGGTTTCCAGGGCGTCGGACAGGGCGGCGCGTCGGGCGGCCAGTTCGCCCGGCGCGGCGGCGGCGGCGGTCAACTCGGTCTCGGCTTCGATCCGGCGCTGGGTCAGTTCGGCCGAGCGGGTTTCGGCCGTGTCGCGTCGCATCTTCCAGCCGGACAGTTCCTTGACCGCCTCTTGCCGGCGTTTCAGCCGGGCCTCGCCCTCACGCCGGATTTCGTCATGGGCGGACCGGCGGGCCAGCATGGCGGCACGGGCCGCTTCGACCGCTCCGCGGGCGGCTTCGACGGCGGCGCGGGCGGCGTCCAGGTCGCCCAGGCAAGTCAGGGCGGCCTCGGCCTCGGCAAGGCGGCTGCGGGCCTCGGCCAGGTCTTCGCCATGGCGGGTCACGGCCAGGCTGGCGGTTTCCAGGCGCCCGCCTGCCATCGAACGCTCTGCCTCGGCGTGCGAGGCCGCACGCGAGGCTTCGGCCAGGCGCTGATCGGCCAGGCGCCGGGCGTCGCGGGCCTGGGCTTCGCTGCGGGTCGCCTCGGCCAGGGCGGCGCGCAGGTGATCATGCGCCTGGGCAGCCCCGGCGGCCCGGTGGGTCAGTTCTTCCAGGTCGCGTTTCAGCTGGGCGAGACGGTTCAGTTGTTTCAGGCGCAGCGCGGTGGCAGAGGGCGCATCCTCGCGCGATACCTTGAACCCGTCCCAGCGCCACAGATCGCCCTCCGCGCTGACCAGGCGCTGGCCGGGCAGCAGGGCGGCTTGCAGGCCGTCGCCCTCTGACGCAGCGACAAGGCCGATCTGCGACAGGCGGCGGGCCAGGGCGGCGGGGGCATCGACATGGGCGGCCAGAGGCACGCTGCCGGGCGGCAGGGGCTGCACCGGGTCATAGGGCGGCAGGCTGGCCCAGCCCGAGCGTCGACCGGCCGCCAGTTCCGGCGATCGCAGATCGTCATTCAGGGCGGCGCCGAGTGCGGCCTCATACCCCGGCTGGACGGTCAGCCGGTCCAGCAATTGCTGGCCGGAGTCAGATTCCTGCGCCACCAGGCGTTGCAGGGCGGTCACCTCGGCCCGGACGGCATTGGCTTCGCCTTCGGCGGCCGAGCGGGTGGCGCGGGCTTCGGACTCGCGGTCCTGCGTGGCGGCGCGCGCGGCTTCGGCGAGATCGG
>JAKALB010000225.1 GCA_021813365.1 Pseudomonadota bacterium
CGCGAAACTCAAGCACCTGCTGCGCAAAGCCGCCGAACGCACCAAGGAAGCCGTCTGGCGCAGGATCGGCTCACTGCTCGACCAGTTCACCCCGCAGGAATGCGAAAACTACATCCGCAACGCAGGATACGGTTCCGTGTAGGGTCATCCCGCTCTAGACAACGGGGGTCAGCAGCGGTTTTCCGGCGAAATGCGCGGTCAGGTTGTCGCGCATCAGCTGACCCATGGCCTTGCGGGTCTGCACCGTGCCGGAGGCATGGTGAGGCTGCAACAGCACGTTGGGAAGGTCCAGGAACCGCGGATCGAACGCCGGTTCGGACTCGAACACGTCCAGCGCGGCACCGGCGATCGTGCCTTGCGCCAGGGCCTGCAGCAGCGCCTCTTCGTCGACATTGGCCGCGCGCGAGATGTTGACGAACAGGCCCTCGGGGCCCAGCGCCCGCAGCACCGCGGCGTTGACGATATGCCGGGTGGCGGCATTGGCGACCGCAGTCAGGATCAGCGTGTCCGACCAGCTGGCCAGCGCGACCGGATCGGGAATGAACTGCCAGCCGACCGGCTTTACCGAGCGCGCGGAATAGGCGATCTGGCAGCCGAAACCTTCCATGCGGCGGGCGACTTCCTCGCCGATCCGGCCCAGTCCCAGGATGCCGACCCTGCTGCCCCAGACCCGGCGCTGCAACGGGAAGGGAGCCTGCTGCCACTCGCCCGACCGCGCCCAGGCCTCGGCCTTGACGATGCCGCGCGACAGGGCCAGCAGCATGCCCACCGCCAGATCGGCACAGTCGCCGGTCAGCACATCGGGCGTGTTGGTGACGCGGATGCCGCGGGCCTGACAGGCCGCGATATCCACCGCGTCATAGCCCACGCCATAGATCGAGATGATCTCGAGGTTCGGGCAGGCGGCCAGAACGGCGGGCATCACGCCCACGCCGCCATTCGTGGCAATGCCGCGGATCTGTGGCCCGACCTGCGCCAGAAGGCCCGGCTTGTCGGCGGCCAGATCATAGCGGTGGACCCGATAGGCCTGATCCAGCAGGGTCTGGTCCCACTCCGGATAACTGCAGACTTGCAGAACCGCGGGTTTCGTCATGCTTGCCTCCAAAAGTCGCGCCCACTCTGGCGAGCCGGTGCGGGATTGTCGAGCACCATGCGGGCGTCATGCCCCGGCGGGGAATCGCCCCGCCGGGTCTGAACCAGACCCTGTTCGGGCGCATCTGCCCCGGCCGAAACCCGGGCGGCAAAGGCACGCCGCTCCGGGGGGCTGCAGGTGCGGCGCCGGTCGGGTATCCCGCAGCCGTCGGGCCTTCCTGCCGGGATGACTGACTGGCTCGACCGAGACAGAGCACACTTCGCTCTCAACGGTCTCTCTCCGATCGTCAGGGTGAAGAACCTCCTGAGAATTCACATCTAGGCATTCAATCGGGCGCGATAGGCGCTGGGCGATCGCCCCATGCGTCGCCGGAAGACGCGGGCAAAATAGGCCGGGTCGTCGAACCCGGTGGCAAAACCCACCTGCTGCACCTGCATCCTTGTGTAGGCCAACAGCCGGCAGGCCTCGCGCAGACGGGTCGTCTCGATCAGCGCATGGGCGGACTGACCGGTCAGGGCCAGGCACAAACGGCGCAGATGCCGTTCCGACAGGGCGAGGGCACGAGCGTAATCGGCCAGTTGCCAACCCTGCGCCAGGTGCTGCCGGATCAGCGTTTCAAAGGCCAGCAGGCGGCGGTCATCCCGACCTTCCAGGGGGGCGCCGGGGCCCGCGGCCTCGACCGTGGCGAGACCGATGGTCAGGGCCAGGCTGCGCAGACGCAGGCCGCGCAGCGGATGCGCTGTGGCGTGGGCAGCGGACAGCCGCGCGAACAGGCCGGGCAGCTCGGGCACGGGTTTGGCCGCAAAAGGCAAGGCAAGAGCGGCGGCGGCGGCTTCGCCGGGGGCGAAGAGTTCGGGAAAATCGGCGGCGGCCAGAGTCAGGACATGGCCTTCGGTGCCCGCCGAAAAGGCAAAGGAATGTGGCGTCCGACGGGGCAGGTTCAGCAGGCAGGGGGCAGTGACCTGCCATCGGCTGCCTGCGACTGTTGGTGCTATATCTCCGGAAATGAACAGGAAAATCTGATGCAATTGCAGATGGTGGTGGGTGTCGATCCGCCAGTCATGACCCTGGGCACGATCCACGATCGCCTCGATGTGCAGCAGGTCCGGAAAGGGTGCTTCCTCGCCATAAAGCTGCCACGACCGGATCTGCGCTTCTCGCCCCGCCATGGCCGAAAAATGCCAGAAATCCAGCACCCCGTCCATTCGTTTCCGCGCCGCCTGACCGCAGGATCGGTCAGACGGGGGAGGCCAGACAGGGGAGGATCGCATGCGCACTCAGGTCGCCATCATCGGCGGTGGGCCCTCGGGCCTCTTGTTGTCGCAACTGCTGAACCGGGCAGGCATTGCGACCGTTGTGCTGGAGCGAAAGTCCCGGGATTACGTGCTGGGCCGCATCCGTGCCGGGGTGCTGGAATACGGGCTGGTCGATCTGCTGAACGAGGCGGGTGTCGGCGCGCGGATGGCG
>JAKALB010000226.1 GCA_021813365.1 Pseudomonadota bacterium
CATCCGGCGACCAGTTCGGCGCCTCGAGCACCTTGTCGGATTGCAGGACCACCCGGGTCCGGCCGGTGGCCATATCGTAGATTTCCAGCGAAGCGCGCATCTTCAGCCCCTTTCCTTCGGCACCAGCAGCCTGGCCGGACGCAGCGCCTCGGCCGCCCTGAACAGGCCGAAGGTCTGGTTGACGTAGTTCACCACCCCCGAAATCTTGTCCATGTAGGCCTGCAATTCCGCCGTCCGCTCGGCCTCGACCAGCTGCACCGGGCGGTCCGGCCCCTCGGCCTCGAACTGCACATAGAACAGGGGCTCGCCGCGTTTCAGCACGATGTCCTTTTCCGGCTCGTGCCATTCGAAGGCCCACATCAGCGGCCTGGGCCATGTGTTCAGCGGAAAGCGCCCGCCAAAGATCGTGCCGGGCAGCGGATCTTTCCGGTAATGCGCGAAGGTGCCCAGTTGCGTCACATAGACCAGCTCGTCGCAGATGAAACAATAGGGCAGCGCCAGTTGAATGGTGGGCCGGTCGGGATAGCGCCACTCGACCTCTGGCACCATGGTCAGGATCTCGTTCAGCTTGTTGCCCCGGACGGGCGAGGCGACGCCGGCGCGGTTCACGATCACCGGCTTGCCCTTGTCGTCGCGCCGAAACCCCAGATGCAGGTCATAGGGGCATTTCACCACGAAATACCGGCTTTCCATCTGGATCACCGCCGGGCAGCGGCTGGCCGATTTTGCATGGGTCTTGTTGGTCTGGCGAAAGATCAGCCGTTCGGGCGCATCATACAGCACCGCCGACTTGTCGCTGGTCAGGAACCAGCCCACCATGACCGGGCCGGATTTCGGCCCCTCCTCGGGGCGGTCGAAGGTGATGGTGACTTCCATGGCCTGCCTCTTGCCTCTTGCGCCAAGACTCCCCGCGAAAGCCCGACCTGTCAACCTGACAACGCCGGTCAGCCCGCCGCCAACCCCGGGCCGATCCGCCGGCGGGCGGCGAGGTGCCGCCCTGACAACCATCCGGCTAATCGGCGCGATCCCCGCGCACCAGACCGCGCCCGGCAACCTCGGGCAGGCGGGCAAACATGGCGGCGGCGATCAGCGCCAGCACCGCCAGCATGCCGAAGGTCGGCAGGTAATTCGGCAGCGCCGTCGCGGGGATGCCACGCAGCCAGCCCAGTCCCTCGAGGCACATCGCCGCGATGGTGATGCCAACCGATCCGGACAACTGCTGCAGGACCGAGATGAAACTGGTGGCCGAACTCATCTTGTCGGACGGCACTTCGGCATAGCCGATGGCGTTGATCGAGGTGAACTGCAGACTGCGCGCCAGCCCCCCGGCATACAGCACCAGCGCCATGGCCACCCAACCCTGACCGGGATGGAACAGGCCCGGCGCCAGGGTGAAGCCGGCCGCCAGCAGCCCGTTGACCATCAGCACATTGCGGAAACCGCAGCGCCGCAGCACCGGCTCGGCCAGCATCTTCATGGACATCGCCCCCAGCGCGGTCACGAAGGTCAGCAGGCCCGAGGCGAAGGGCGTATAGCCAAAGCCCAGTTGCAGCATCAGCGGCAACAGGAATGGCGTGGCGCCAACGCCCACGCGAAACACCGTGCCCGCAACCACACCGATCCGGAACGTCGCAAACCGCAACAGGCGCAGGTCGATCAGCGGGTCTTCCACCCGAAAGGCATGGCGGCCGTAGGCCAGCGTGAGACCGGCTCCGCCCAGGATCAGCACCGCCAGCAAGGGCGCACCGGTCAGGCCCACCCCCGCCAGCGTGACTCCGGTCAGAAAGGCGGCAATCCCCGGCCCGATCAGCAGAAAGCCCTTCAGGTCGAACTGGCGCGGGTTCTCCTCTCTCACGTCGGGGATATGGATCGTGGCAAAGACCATGCCCAGACCCGCGATGGGAATGTTGATCCAGAAGATCCAGCGCCAGTGCCAATAGGTGGTGATGTAGCCCCCCAGCGGCGGGCCGGCCAGGGGTCCGATCAGCGCAGGCAGGGTCAGCCAGGCCAGGGCATTCACCAATTCGGGCCGGGGCGTGGTCTTCAGCAGGATCAGCCGCCCCACCGGCACCATCATCGACCCTCCGATCCCTTGCAAGACCCGCGCCAGCACCAGTTGCTCCAGGTTCTGCGACAGACCGCAGGCGATGGAGCCCAGCGCAAAGACCGCGATCGCCAGCCGGAACACCAGCCGCGCGCCAAACCGGTCGGCCATCCAGCCCGAAGCCGGGATGAACACCGCCAGTGCCAGCAGATAGGTGGTCAGCACCAGCTTCAGATGAATCGGATCGGTCACCAGGTCTCTGGCGATTTCCGGCAGCGAGGTCGACAGGACCGCGCTGTCCAGGTTCTCCATGAACAGGGCCACAGCCACGATCAGGGGCACGATCGGCGGCCGCAGCCGGCTGGCGAGGGTGATGGACATGCCCGGACCATCGGCCAAGCCGCCCCAGGGCGCAAGACCTGCCGCAGCCAGGCTGCCGGCCGGCGAGGGGGGCTCTGCCCCCCGGCTTCGCCTCCCCCCGGGATATTTGTGGCAAGATG
>JAKALB010000227.1 GCA_021813365.1 Pseudomonadota bacterium
GTCCACGACCTTATCCACAGAGCTTCACAAACCAAGTGAAGGCCCACGGGGCGCGGGCGGCGGACACGACTCGGCCCGGCGTGGCCGCTCTGCCACGCCGGGCCGGGATTTTCCGGGCGTTTCCTGACGGTTGGGCCTATTCCATCGCGGCGTGCACCGCGTCGGCCTTGCCCTTCGGCTTCTTCAGCGTCAGCGCCAGCGGGATGGCGCAGAGCGTGACGATCATCATCAGCTTGAAGTCGTCGACATAGGACACCATCAGCGACTGCACCTGCACCAGATACAGATCCAGCTCCTTCAGCAGGGTCGGATCGCCCGCCGCCGCGGCCGGAAAGTAGGATCTCAGCACCGGGTTATAGGCCGACAGGTTCTGCGACAGATCCGAATGGCTGACCTGGATGTTGCGGGTCAGCACAACCGTCACCACCGAAATCCCGATGGACGAGCCGATGTTGCGCACCAGGGTGAAGAAGCTTGTGCCCTCGGCCCGAAGCTTGGCGTTCAGCGTGGCAAAGGCCACCGTCGAAAGCGGGACGAACACCAGCCCCATCCCCAGCCCCTGCACGATGCCAGAGGTGATGACCGGCAGGCTGTCCATCCCGGGCGAAAAGCCCGACATGGTGTGAAACGCCGTGGCCGTCAGCAGAAGCCCCACGATCACCAGATAGCGGGGGTCGAACTTCTGCACCAGCCGCCCCACCAGCAGCATCGAGGCCATGGTCCCGATCCCGCGCGGCCCCATCACCAGACCCACGGTCATTTCCGGGTAGCCGTAGATCCCTGACAGCATCGGCGGCAACAGCGCGAGGCTGGAATAGAGCACAAGGCCGATGACGAAGCCGAAGGTGGTGCCCATCACGAAGTTGCGGTCCTTGAACAGGGCGGGGTCCACGAAAGGGTGCTCGGATGTCAGGATCTGCACGATGAAGACCCAGAAGCCGGTGATGGCCAGCCCCAGCTCGATCCAGCTTTCGGTCGCGGCAAACCAGTCGTTGCTGGCGCCGCGGTCCAGCAGAAGCTGAAGCGAGGCCACGCCCAGCGACAGCATCGCAAAGCCGAAGAAATCGAAACTGCGCGCCCGCCGCACGCTTTCGGGCAAAAAGGCCGCGCAGCCCACGACCGCAAGGATGCCGATCGGCACGTTGATGTAGAAGACGTAGCGCCAGGAGAAATTCTCGGTCAAATAGCCGCCCAGCGTGGGGCCGACGATCGGGCCCACCATGATCCCGGCCCCCCACAGCGCCATCGCCTGCCCGAATTTCTCGGGCGGGTTGATGTCAAGCAGGATGGTTTGCGACAGGGGCACGATGGCCGCGCCGAAGACGCCCTGCGACAGGCGGAACAGCACCATCTCGGGCAGGCTGGAGGCCATGCCGCAGGCCATCGAGGCGATCACGAAGCCCACGATGCAGACGATGAACACTTCCTTGCGGCCATATTTGTCCGACACCCAGCCGGTGACCGGGGTCATGATCGCCGCCGCGACGATGTACGAGGTCAGCACCCAGGTGATCGTGTCCTGCGTGGCGCTGAGGTCGCCCATCATCGAGGGCAGCGCCACGTTGGCGATCGTGGTGTCCAGCACCTGCATCACCGTCGCGACCATGATCGAGACGGTAATCAGCCCGCGGTGGATCGGCTTGCCGTCCTGCGCCTGCATGGCCGCCCCCCTACTTCAGCGCCGCGGGCAGCAGATCGCTCAGATGGCGCGTGACGCCGGTATCGACCGACACCGCGGCCGACATCCCCGAATGCAGCGGCATGTCGGCCTCGGCATCCGTCAGGGTGACAAAGACGGGAATCCGCTGGGTCACCTTCACCCAGTTGCCGGTGGCATTCTCGGCCGGGATCAGCGCGAATTCGGCCCCGGTTCCCGCCCCGATCGACGCGACGGTGCCGTGGAACGTCCGGTTGGGGTAAAGATCGAAGACGACAGTGGCGGGCTGGCCCGGCTTCATCTGGTCAAGCTGGGTCTCCTTGTAATCGGCCTCGACCCAGACATGCTGGGTTTCCACCAGCGCGAAGGCAGACACGCCCGCGGTCACATACTGGCCCGGCCGGAACGACTCGGCCTGATAGACGATGCCATCGGCCGGCGCCTCGACCGTGGCCTGGCCCTGGTTGAACTTCGCCGTCGCAAGGGCGGCCAGCGCGTTGCGCACCGTCGGATGCTGGTCGACCGGCAGCGCCGGATCGCCGTCAAGCGCGGCCTCGGCCGACAACACCGCCTGCTGGGCGCTGGCAAGCTGGCCCTTGGCCACCACATCGGCGTTGCGCGCCTGGTCCAGCGCCTGCTGGGTGCCCGCGCCGCTGGTGGTCAGGGCCTGCTGGCGCGCCAGCTCGCTGTCATAGAACTGCACCTGATCCTCGGCGACCTTCACCTGGGTCTGGGCGCTGTCATAGGCCGCGTGAAGCTGCTGCACCTGAAGCCGGGCCAGCGCGACGGCGGCCTCGGCCTGCTGCACGGCCAGCGCGAAGGGGCGCGGATCGACCTGGAACAGCAACTGCCCCTTCTTCACCGCCCCGTTGTTG
>JAKALB010000115.1 GCA_021813365.1 Pseudomonadota bacterium
CACAGCGCCGGTCGGCCTTCAGAGGTCGGGATGCTGCTTGCGGTAGGCGGTGATCTCTTCGGTCACGAAATCGCGGAAGGCGGCGATCCGCTTGGAATGGCGCAGTTCCTCGGGATAGGCCAGGAACACCGGCACTTCTCCGCTTTCCACATCGGGCAACACGCGAACCAGTTGCGGGAAATCGGCCACCAGATAATCGGGCAGCACGCCGATGCCGAGATTGTTCAGCACCGCCTGAAGCACGCCGAAATAGTTGTTCACCGTCAGGGTGGAGCGAATGTCGTGGCTCATCAGTTCGGCCACCAGCGAGGCGCCGGCCGTCACCTGCGGGGTGCCGGCGTGCTGGCAGATCAGCCGGTGCTGCGCCAGGTCATCCATGCTGGTGGGCGTGCCCTTGGCCAGCAGATAATCGGGGCTGGCGAACAGCCGCATCCGGATCTGCATCAGCCGTTTGCGGATCAGATCGGCCTGGGTTGGCTCCTTCATGCGGATGGCCACGTCGGCCTCGCGCATGGGCAGGTCGATGACACGTTCTTCCAGCATCAGGTCGATCTTCAGCAGGGGGAACTTCTCGTAAAGCTTGGCCAGGCGCGGAGCCAGCCACAGGGTGCCGAAGCCGGTTGTCGTGGTGACGCGCAGCTCGCCGAAAACCTCGTCCTCGCTGTCGCGGATCCGGGCGGCGGCCGCCTCCAGGCGGCGGACCATCTGACTGGTCGCCTCGAACAGCAGTTCGCCCTGCTCGGTCAGGATCAGGCCGCGGGCGTGACGGTGAAACAGCGTGGTCGACAGCGATTCCTCCAGCGCCCGAATCTGGCGGCTGACCGCGGATTGCGACAGATGCAGCGCATCGCCGGCATGCGTAAGGCTGCCCCGCTCGGCGACGGCATGAAAGATGCGCAGTTTGTCCCAGTCCATGGCTCACTCCCCATAACGGTCATGCAGAAATCGCAATGGTTCGAATTTCAAGGCATGTCATGCTTAGACGAAAGCGCATTGGAAAAAAGACCCGATCCGGCCGGGACCCGGAATATTTCGGGCCGGTGCGGTTTTGTGGTCATCGGGAAGGCGCGGCCCGGTCGGGCGTGCCGGATGGACATCGCCGCCAAGGCGACCTAACAAGTCAGACGAACGGGAAGCGGCCGGCAGGGGTGGTCCGATACCGGCGCCGGCGCCCGGAGTTGGCGCGGGAAAGCCGTGGCCGGGCGCGCCGGGGGCCTTGGCTCGCGGTCAAAGGGGGCGCGGGCTCGGGCGGGCCGGAAAGGGGGGCGGCAATGGCGGTCGGCATTTTCGATTCGGGGCTGGGCGGGCTGACAGTGCTGGATGCCGTGACCAGACGGTTACCGCAGGTGCCCTTCGTCTATTTCGGTGACAACGCGCACGCGCCCTATGGCGTGCGGACGCATGACGACATCTTCGACCTGACCTGTGCGGCCACCGAACGGCTGTGGGCCGAGGGCTGCGACCTGGTCATCCTGGCCTGCAACACGGCCAGTGCTGCCGCGCTGAAGCGGATGCAGGAAACCTGGGTTCCGGCCGACAAGCGGGTGCTGGGGGTGTTCGTTCCGCTGATCGAGGCGCTGACCGAACGGCAATGGGGCGACAATTCTCCGCCGCGCGAAGTGGCGGTGAAACATGTGGCGCTGTTCGCGACGCCGGCCACCGTGGCCAGCCGCGCCTTTCAGCGCGAACTGGCATTTCGTGCAATCGGTGTCGACGTCGAGGCGCAGCCCTGCGGCGGCGTGGTCGACGCGATCGAGCAGGGCGATGAAATCCTGGCCGAGGCGCTGGTGCGCAGCCATGTCGAGGCGCTGAAGCGCCGGATGCCGAATCCCGAGGCGGCGGTGCTGGGCTGCACACATTATCCACTGATGCAGCATGTCTTTCAGGCGGCCCTTGGGCCGGAGGTCAAGGTCTACAGCCAGGCCAACCTGGTGGCGGAAAGCCTGGCCGACTATCTGACCCGTCGCCCCGAGTTCGTCGGGCCAGGCACCCGGGCCCGATTTCTGACGACCGGCGATCCGGACAGCGTTTCGTCCAGGGCGACACAGTTCCTGCGACGGAAGATCCGGTTCGAGGCGGCCTGACGAGGCGGCTTGAGCAGACGGCCTGAGCGGCCAGCTTGAAGCCGTCTGAGAAGCCGGGGCGTTTGCGGCGATTACCTGGCTACGCCGAAATATCCGACATAGGTTTCGCTTGGCGTTCCGGTCGGGGCATAGGTCAGGGTGATCGTGCCGCCGATCTCGGCCGCCTGGTCGCCGAAGAAGCTGCCGTCGATGGTGCCGGCCACTGTCGGTGTGGCCCCGCCGGTGCTGACCGTGGCGGCGAAACTGCCGTTGGTCACCGTTGCGGGCACATCGATCGGCACATAGCTGCCGGCGAAGCTCAGCCCGCCGTCCACCGTCGAAGAGACGAAATCGACAAACAGATTCGGTCCGGCCGAGGTGACGCCGTTGCCCAGATCGTCATAGAGCGTCATCGATCCGCTGTAGACGGCACTGCCGCTGTGCGGGATGTCGGCAAGAAGTGTGGTGTTGCCGGCGACAAAGGGTGTCAGCGTCGTGGTCAGGCCGATCGTCTGATTGGCCAGCATGTACAGGATCTGATCGGTCTGGTCTTTCGACAGTTCGGTATCGACCTTCAGCGACACCGTGTGATCGGCAGACCAGAACAGGCCGTCATCTTCCTTGGTCAGGAGGAGGCCGTTGAAATTGATCTGGGTGGTCGAGACGAACAGCACGCTGGCGGAGGTGTTGGTCGCCGGGGTAAAGCCGTCGCGGATCGACATCTGCGGGCCATCGGCCACATAGCTGTTTCCCGCCACCGACTTCAGGCTGACCGGCCGGTAGTTCGGATCCACCGGCGGGCCGCCGCCGGTATCGCAGGCTGCCAGGGTTGCCACAAGAACCAGGCTTCTTTGCCACATGATCGCTGCCTCATTGTTTTGGTTTTGTTCGAATTGTGCCATTTTTCGCAGCCGTTGTCGACCGCCAAAGCCATGCGCGCAGCGGTTGTCCCGACGGTGCCTTCGGGAGGGCGTGCGCCGGGTGATCTTGAAACGATCCGGCTGCGCCCCTAAGCTGCGGTCCCCGAGGTGAAAATGCCTGCCACGCGCCTGCTGAAGCCCGAAGAGCTGACAGAACGCGCCCGCCATGCGCTGCGCTCGGCCTTGCCAACCTCGTGGAAGCCGACGCCGGGGCTGGGCGCGCACGCCCGGCCGGGGCATTGGGCGCAGCCTGTCGTGCCGGACCTGCCGGGGGTCGGGAATCTGTGGCAGGTTGCCCCCGGGCTCTACCGATCGGGCCAGCCGACGCGCGAGGGCTTCTTGGCCCTGCGCGATCTTGGCGTGACAAGCGTGGTGAACCTGCGCCAGACGGTCAGCGATCTGCCGCTGGCCGCGGGCAGCGGCGTGGCGGTGGTGCGGGTGCCGATCAAGAGCCGCCATGTGGCCGAGAACCATGGAATGCGGCTGATCAGGGCGCTGCGCGCCGTGCGGCACGGGCTGCGGGACGGCAAGGTGCTGGTGCACTGCCATCACGGCTCGGACCGGACCGGGGTGATCATGGCGCTGTGGCGCATCCTCTACCAGGGATGGACGCGCCAGCAGGCGCTGGACGAACTGATCTGGGGCGATTTCGGCTATCATCCGGTCTGGGCCAATATCCCGCGCTATCTGACCAGGGCCGATCTGCGGGATCTGCGAGCGCGGATCGAGGCCTAGCTAGGCCAGCGCGGCCAACAGCGTCGCCCCCAGCATCCAGAGCATGATCAGTTGCCCCACGGTCCAGAACGTGGCGCGCGTGTCATGCGTCCGCGCCGTGGCATAGGCCCAGAAATGCCCCAACCGGCTGAGCACATAGCCGAAGAGCGCCAGTTGAGCCAGCCAGAGCGGCGGTGCGGTGAGGACATAGAGGAACCCGCCCACCAGAAAGAACGGCACGTTTTCGAGGTCGTTCTGGTGGATGCGTCGCCAGCGCTCGACCCGGTCGTCCTTGTCCAGCTGGTGCGGGAAGGGACGGGGGTTCAGCCGGGTCGGCTGCAGATCCTCGGGCGAGCGAAAGCCGGTGTGCAGGCTTTGCATGCGCCAGACGGTGATCCAGGCCATGGCAAAGGTCTTGACGATCATGGCGACCGCCGCGATCGCATAGGTCTTCATAAGCGGGTCGGTGAAATCCAGCGTCACAGGGTTGTCCTTTCGCCTTGGGTGATGCCTTATCCTGCAACCAAAGTGCCGGGTTTCGAAACGGATTTTCACGGGCGGGACGGGGGGGATGATGCAGGACGACGTCTGGCGGGCCGAACGCCTGGCAAGTCTGCTGGCGCCGGATGGCTGGCTGAACCTGACCGACCGGGTCGAGATTGCGCCCGGCCCGCAGCGTGTGGGGCGGGCCGGAGACAATGACCTGATCCTGTCGGCGGGGCCGGATCATCTGGGAGTGCTGGAGCTGGTGGGGGCTGGCGCGCTGTTCGCCACGCCGGACGGGCAGATGCGCGCCTTTGCCGCAACATCGGGCTTTCCGCAATTGTCGGTGCCGCCGCTGCTGCTGGAATTGCACACCGTCGATGGCATTGCCGCGCTGCGGGTGCGCGACACGTCGATCACGCCACGGCTTTCCTTGCGGTATTTCGACTATGACCCGGAATGGCGGATCATGGCGGACTGGCAGAGCCTGCCACAGGCCGAGAATCGGACGATCGCCCAGAAGGGCGCGGGAGACACCGTCGTGCGCCTGTCGCACAGGGCGGTCTTCCGGCGGGACGGCACCGGACATGTGCTGCTGCCAACCCACTGGAAGGGCGGCAAGCCGATGTTCGTGATCCGCGATGCCACCTCGGGGCACGAGACCTATGCGGCCAGCCGGTTCCTGATCGGTGACGTGCAGGGCGACAGGATCCTGCTGGACTTCAACCATGCGCACAATCCGCCCTGCGCCTTCACCGATCTTGCCATCTGTCCGCTGCCGCCGCCGGAAAACCGGTTGGCCATCGCGATCCGGGCGGGTGAACGGACGCCGTGATCGCCGGGGTCGGACGGCGGCGCCTCGGGCGTGGCCGACCGCAGGCCGCAGGCCGCGCCGGGCCAAGAATAGGCTTGCATCCCGGGCCTCTCGGGGCCAGATGAGGGCAGTTTCGCAGGAGACCCGCCATGACCCAACGCATCGCCATTCTGGGCGCCTCTGGCTATACCGGCGCCGAGCTGGTGCGTCTGATTGCAACCCATCCCGGAATGCGCATCGTGGCCCTGTCGGCCGACCGCAAGGCCGGCATGGCGATGGCCGAGGTCTTTCCCTTCCTGCGCCACATCGACCTGCCCGGACTGGTCAGGATCGAGGAGATCGACTTTGCCCAGGTCGATCTGTGTTTCTGCGCCCTGCCGCATGCCACGACGCAGGCGGTGATCAGGGATCTGCCGCGCGATCTGAAGATCGTCGATCTTTCGGCCGACTTCCGGCTGCGCGATCCGGCCGATTATGAAAAATGGTATGGCCAGCCACATGCCGCGGTCGAATTGCAGAAAGAAGCCGTCTATGGCCTGACCGAGTTCTACCGCGAAGCCATTGCCAGGGGGCGGCTCGTGGCGGGGACGGGCTGCAACGCGGCTGCGGGGCAGTTTGCGCTGCGCCCGCTGATCGCGGCCCGGGTGATCGACCTGGACGACATCCTGATCGACCTGAAGGCGGGGGTCAGCGGGGCAGGGCGGTCGCTGAAGGAAAACCTGTTGCATGCCGAGCTTTCGGGCGGCACGCATACCTATTCCGCCGGCGGCAGGCATCGGCATCTGGGTGAATTCGACCAGGAATTCTCGGCCATCGCCGGGCGTCCGGTGCGGGTGCAGTTCACGCCGCATCTGCTGCCGATGAACCGGGGCATCCTGGCGACCGTCTATGTCAAGGGCGACCCGCAGGCGGTGCACCGCACCCTGGCAACGGCCTACGCCGGCGAGCCGTTCCTGAAGGTCTTGCCCTTTGGCCAACTGCCCTCGACCCGCGATATCGCAGGGTCGAATTTCTGCCATCTGGGTGTGATCGGCGACCGGATCGCCGGGCGGGCGGTGGTGGTCTCGGTGCTGGACAACCTGACCAAGGGATCCTCGGGTCAGGCGATCCAGAACGCCAACCTGATGCTGGGCCTGCCCGAAACCGCGGGCCTGATGCTGGCTCCGATGTTCCCCTAGGCCGGGTATGGCCCGGAAATCACCCTGAAATGCCGAGGACAGCATGGCCGGTCTGAAGAACCTGAAGAAGAGGCGCCGCATCCAGATCATCATGGTGGCTTTCGTCGCTCTGGTGCTGTCGACCGCGCTGATCGGCTATGCGATGAAGGATGGGATCAACTATTTCCGCTCGCCGACGCAGGTCGTGACCGAACCGCCGCACGCGGGCGAAGTGTTCCGCATCGGCGGGCTGGTGGCGGAAGGGTCGATGCAAAAGGCCGCGGACGGCACCGTGACCTTCGAAGTGACCGATACCAAGACCAACATCCGGGTGTCCTACAGGGGCGTGTTGCCCGATCTGTTCAAGGAAGGCGCCGGCATGGTGGCGCTGGGTCAGATGCAGCAGGACACCTTTGTGGCCACCGAAATCCTGGCCAAGCATGACGAGACCTACATGCCCAAGGAGGTCGTCGACGCCCTGAAGCAGCAGGGTGTCTATGTCGACCCCAAGGCCGATCCCGGCAGCTAGGGCCGGCGGCGCCGCACGCAACACCCTGCGCAACACCCTGCGAACGCCGCACTAACCGGCCCTTTGCCTCCCTGCGCGAGCCTGTCCCCCCACAGCCAAAGCGGAGGGACGAATGGACCGGGTGCGCCAACTGGCCGAAGAGATCGTGGCTCGCGAGGGGGGCTATGCC
This sequence comes from Pseudomonadota bacterium, assembly GCA_021813365.1. Taxonomy (GTDB): domain Bacteria; phylum Pseudomonadota; class Alphaproteobacteria; order Rhodobacterales; family Rhodobacteraceae; genus Stagnihabitans. The sequence continues at coordinate 6,850 of JAKALB010000115.1, forward strand.
AATGATCCCGATGATCCCGGCGGGCCGACCAAACATGGCGTGACTCTGGCCACGCTGCGCGGTGCCGGGCTGGATCTGACGGGTGACGGGCAGGTGGGGCTGGCCGACCTGGCGGCCCTGTCGCGCGATCAGGCGGTGTCGCTGTTCGTCGACCGCTATTTCCACCGCCCGCATCTGGATCTGTTGCCGGCCGCCGTGCAGCCGCCGGTCTTTGACATGTATGTCAATGCCGGCGCCTCGGCCGTGAAGATCCTGCAACGTCTGCTGCGGGCCGATGGTGCGGGCGACCTGTTGGACGACGGCGTGATCGGGCCGCGCACCCTGGCCGCCGTGCGCGCCGCCGCCACCCGCTATGGCGAGGTGGCCCTGGCCGAGTCCTACTCGATCGCCCGGCGCGATTACTATTACGCCCTGGCCGAAGCCCGGGTTTCCAGCCGGAAATATGTGCGTCGGCGCGATGGCGGCAAGGGAGGCTGGATCCTGCGCGCCGAAACCTTTCTGCCGCAATCCCTGTGGCTGACCGAGACCGAACACCGCAAACGCACCCAGCATTGGGCCTGAAGGAGGACCGCATGACCGATCTGCTCAACCGTGCCGAAACCGTGATCGAAGCCGTGGCCTTTGGCCGCGAGGGCAGTGCGCCCCTGCCGCAGCTGCCGCCGCAGTCGGCGGGCGCGCGCAGCGGCTATGACCGCGCGGTCGATGCCGTGAACCGGCTGCCGCGCCCGCTGGCGGCCCTGCTGGCCGTGGCGCTGTTTCTGGATGCGGCCATCGAGCCGCAGGCCTTCGCGCAGCGGATGCAGGTGCTGTCGGCCGTGCCCGAGCCGCTGTGGTGGCTGCTGGGTGGCGTGCTGACCTTCTTCTTCGGCGCCCGCGAGACCCATTACCTGCGCCACAGCGCCGAGGTCACGCCGCCGGCAAGGCGCTGACGCGGCCTGCGGCCACTCGCCCCAACCGGCCGCCCCAACCGGCCCGCCCCAGACCGGCCCGCCCCAGACGGGCGCGCCCCGAGCCCGTCGGCAAGGCTGCTCACCTTGACCTGTCTGGTTCGCTCTGGCATTGCCAGATGCGACAGACAGGATTTGATCACATGAACCTCTTTGCCGAATTCCGTTCCCTGGTGCTGGCCGAACTGGCTGCCATGGCGGAAGCAGGTCTGATTCCCGCCGGGCTGGACATGGCGAATGTCGCCATGGAACCGCCGCGCGATGCCGGCCATGGCGACATGGCCACCAATGCCGCGATGGTGCTGGCCAAGCCCGCGGGTCAGCCGCCCCGCGCCCTGGCCGAGCGGCTGGCGGCGCGGCTGGCCAAGGATCCGCGGATCGCGGCGGTGGAAGTTGCGGGCCCCGGCTTTCTGAACCTGCGGCTGGCGGCCAGCGTCTGGCAGGGCGTGGTCAGGACGGCCCTGCTGGCGGGCCGGGATTATGGCCGCTCGAACCTGGGCGCGGGGCGGAAGGTCAATGTCGAATTCGTCAGCGCCAATCCGACCGGGCCGATGCATGTCGGCCATGTGCGCGGCGCGGTGGTGGGCGATGCACTGGCGGCCCTGCTGGCCTTTGCCGGCTGGGATGTGACGCGGGAATACTACATCAATGACGGCGGCGCGCAGGTGAACGTGCTGGCCCGTTCGGCCTATGAACGCTACCGCGAGGCACATGGGCTGGAGCCGGAAATCCGCGAGGGGCTCTATCCGGGCGATTATCTGATTCCGGTGGGCGAGGCGCTGAAGGCCCGATATGGCACCAGCCTGCTGAACCAGCCCGAAGCGGTCTGGCTGGCCGATGTGCGCGATTTCGCGACCGACATGATGATGGAGATGATCCGCGCGGATCTGGCGGCGCTGAATGTCCGCATGGATGTCTATTCTTCGGAAAAGGCCCTGTATGGCACCGGCAAGATCGAGGCCGCGCTGGAAGCCTTGCGCGCCAAGGGATTGATCTACGAAGGCATTCTTGAGCCGCCCAAAGGCAAGACGCCCGAGGATTGGGAGCCGCGCGAGCAGACGCTGTTCCGCTCGACCGCCTATGGTGATGATGTCGACCGCCCGGTGAAGAAGTCGGATGGCAGCTGGACCTATTTCGCCCCCGACATCGCCTATCACTACGACAAGGTCTGCCGCGGCTTTGACGAACTGATCGACATTTTCGGCGCCGACCACGGTGGCTATGTCAAGCGCATGAAGGCGGCGGTGGCCGCCCTTTCGGACGAGCGCGTGCCGCTGGACATCAAGCTGATCCAGCTGGTGAAGCTGTGGAAGAATGGCGCGCCGTTCAAGATGTCGAAACGCGCCGGAACCTTTGTCACGCTGCGCGACGTGGTGGATCAGGCGGGTGCCGAAGTGACCCGCTTCATGATGCTGACCCGCAAGAACGACGTGGCGCTGGATTTCGATTTCGACAAGGTGCTGGAACAGTCCAAGGACAATCCGGTCTTTTACGTCCAATATGCCAGCGCGCGGATCCATTCGATCCTGCGCAAGGCGGCCGAGATCGGCATCGCGGTTGATGACGTGGCCCTGGCGGCGGCGGACCTGACCTTGCTGACACATCAGGCCGAAATCGACATGGCCCGCAAGATCGCCGAATGGCCCCGCCTGGTCGAGATCGCCGCGAAGGGGAACGAACCGCACCGCGTGGCCTTCTACCTTTATGAGCTGGCATCGGATTTCCACGGGTTGTGGAACCGGGGCAGCGATGACACCAGCCTTCGCTTCATCCAGGAGGGCAATCCGGCCGTTTCTTCCAGCAAAATCGCGCTGGTGCGCGCGACGGGCGTTGTGATTTCCGCCGGTCTTGCTATCTTGGGCGTCACTCCGGCCGTAGAGATGCGCTGAACGCACCGCCGGAGCATGAGCAGAGCGGAAGGGCAAAGCATCCTTTCGCCGGTGAGGCAGAGATGGCGGAAGTGGACTTCGACGAATTCGAGGATGCGGTCTATGCCCCGGCGCGCGATGAGGCGCGCGCTGCGCGGTGGGGGCGCTGGGTGAACTATGCCGGAGCCGCCTCATCGGTGGCGCTGGTGGTGCTGCTGGCGGTCTGGGGCACCAAGCTGGTGCTGCGCGACGTGAACGGCGTGCCGGTGATGCGGGCGTTGCAGGGCCCGATGCGCGTGGCGCCGGCCGATCCCGGCGGGCAGGAGGCATCCAATCAGGGGCTGTCGGTCAATGCCATTGCCTCGACCGGCGTGGCCTCGCCCGTGGCAGAGGAGCTGAAACTGGCGCCGGCCGCGACTGGCCTGACCGCGGATGACCGGGCCGGGCTGGCAGAGCCGGTGGCCCGGCAGGCGGTGCAGACCGGCTTGACGCCGACGGCCTCGACCCCCGGTGCGACCGGGGTGAGCGACCTGCCGCCCATGGCCGCCCAGACCCCGCAAGCCGCGCCCCCGCAAGCCGCGCCCCCGCAAGCTGCGATGCCGGCCACCACCGCCGACGCCGTGAACGCCGCCCTGATGGAGGCGCTCGGCACCACGACAAGCGACGACAGCGGGACCGGATTGGCGCGCAGCCTGGTGCCACGTGCCAGGCCCGGCACCGCCTCTCGGGCGGCCAGTGCGGCAGCGGCAGAGCCGACCACCATCGACCCGGCGACGATTCCCGCCGGCACGCGCCTGGCGCAACTGGGGGCCTTTGACACGCCCGATGAGGCGCGTGCGAAATGGGCCGCGCTGGCTGGAACCTTTGGCGAAGTGATGAACGGCCGCTCCATCGTCATCCAGCCGGCGCAATCGGGTGGCAAGACCTTCTACCGGCTGCGGGCGCATGGCTTCGACGGCGAGGAGGACGCGCGGCGCTTCTGTGCCGTCCTGCTGGCCGGGAATGCCGACTGCATCCCCGTGGCGCAAAGATGAGCATCGGAACGGGCGCGGCGATCTTTGGCTGCGCCGGAACCGAACTGCAACCGGATGAGGCGGCCTTCTTTCGCGATTTCGATCCGGCCGGGTTCATCCTCTTTGCCAGGAATGTCGAATCTCCAAGCCAGATCAAGCGTCTGACGGCGGATCTTCGCGCGTGTGTCGGCCGGGATGCGCCGATCTTCATTGAT
>JAKALB010000116.1 GCA_021813365.1 Pseudomonadota bacterium
ACATATGCGCCCGAGGCATCTACCACCTTGTCGGCCTTCAGGCCCTGCCCAATGGCGGCGATCTTCTCGCCCTCGATCAGGATATCGGCCTCGAACGTACGGTCGGCAGTGACCAGGGTGCCCCCCTTGATGACGGTGGTCATGCTCAAGTCCTCCAGGATAGAAGCGAACGGTCGGCGAACTGCTCGGTCTGACCCGCAAGGATCAGGAAGGCGAGAAGGAGCCTCGCCTTGATCGCGTCCAGATCGCCGGCGGGGATCAAACCGCGGCGGATCAGGTCGATCTCTGCCCCGACCTGACCATAGGTATGCGTCAGCACGCGGCCGCCCCGTGTGCGGCTGGCAAAGATCACGGGTATGCGGCGGGCGGCATCCTCCAGCGCCTCGGCCCAGACCGATGTGGAATGGCCGCCGCCTGACAGTTCCACCACCAGCCCCGCCGCCCCGGCCTGAAGGGCGGCAGCCAAGAGACGCGGCGGCTCGGCCAGGCCAGGCTTGAGGATCGGCACGAAGGGCAGCTCTCCCTCTGGCACCGCCAGCGCGGGGGGACGCTGCCGCCTGAAGCGCAGCGCCGGCCGACCTTCGGCCATCCACCCCAGCGGTGACGGCGACCAGAAGGCGCCGGTTGCCGTCGTGTCGCGTTTCTGCACCCAGGGCGCCGCGTGGATCGTATCGTCAAACGTCACCAATACGCCCTGATCGCGGCAGGCCCGGTCAGCCGCACACGCCACGGCCGCTGCAAGGTTCGCCGGCCCATCCTGTCCGGGCAGGGACGGATGGCGCATTGCGCCGGTCACGACGATCGGGATCCGCCCGCCATGCAACAGGTCCAGCGCATACGAGGTTTCCTCGATCGTGTCGGTGCCCTGCGTTACGACCACTCCGGCGGCGCCCTCGGATTCGAGGCTTTCGATCAGCGACGAAAGGTCACGCAGCAACGGCAGGCCGATCTCGATGCTGGGCAAGCGCGCAAGGGTTCGGGCGCGGATTGACGCCAGGTCGGCCAGCCCGGGAACGGCCCCGATTAGGTCTTCGGCCGAAAGTCCGGGTTCCACACCCTGCCCGTCCCTCCGCGGCGTGCTGGCGATCGTCCCGCCCAAGGCGACGACTTCGACCCAGGAGTCCATCTCAATCCTCGTGAGGCGTGCCGGTCGAGTTGTTCTGACCCAGCAGGATATGGTTGTACTTGGCGTCCCACGCGGCCCGGACCTTCATTCCCACTTCTCTGGGCGCGGCGAAGTATTTGTCGACGTCCAGGTATGCGACGAATTCCTCGCGCAAGCCCGTGTCCAGCGCCACTTTGACGAAGGTGCCCTGGTATTCGATGTTGACAACAGTGCCTGCGATGCTGTTGCGCATGACTTCGGCATCAGATGACAGATCGACCCGGTCGCGACGGACCGAAAAGTTTACCGTGTCGCCTGGCTTGGCCCCCTCGACCGTCGGCAGGTCATGCATGGTTCCGTCATGGCTGCGAACCACGGTGTGACCACGCTCGACTGATTCCACCTTGCCGGTCAGTACGTTCTGCCCACCCATGAATCGTGCGACATAGGGGCTATAGGGGTGGTTGTAGACCTCGCGTGGACTCGCCGCCTGGTCGATCACGCCATGATCCATCACGACGACCTGATCGGCCAGGGCGATGGCTTCGGGCTGGGTATGAGTAACGTGGATGAAGGTAATGCCCAACTCGCTCTGCAGGCGCTTCAGTTCTACCCGCATCTTCAACCGCAGGAACTCGTCCAAGGCGGAGAGGGGTTCATCCAGCAGCAGGACTTTGGGATTGGTGATCAGTGCGCGGGCAAGAGCCACCCGCTGCTGCTGACCTCCGGACAATTCCGACGGCACGCGTTCGGCTAGGTGCAGAAGTTGCACCCGGTCCAACATTTCGCGAGCCTTGTCGCGCCGCTCGGCGGTCGAAACGCCCCTGACCTTCAGGCTGAAGGCCACGTTCTCGGTAAGGTTCAGGTGGGGGAACAGCGCATAGTTCTGGAACATCAGCGCCGTGCCACGGCTGCCGGTCCGGGCGCGCGTCACGTCCTCGCCTCCGATGAGGATCGTTCCCGACGATGGCGTCTCGTGCCCGGCGATCATGCGCAGAAGAGTGGTCTTTCCGCAGCCCGAAGGACCGATCATGCAGCAGTAAGCGCCGCCTTCGATGGTCAGGTCCACGGAGTTCACGGCGCGCACGGGGCCATACAACTTGCTGACTTTGCGGATGTCGATCCGGCTCTGATCGTTCATTGGGCCTTATCCCTTCTGGGCGCGAGCGCGCCTTTTCTGCACGATGGCGATGGCCACGAAGGCAGCGGCGATCACGAGGAAGCTGACCGCCGAAGTCACTGTGCCGATGGCATATAGGGCCGGGGTTGTGACGTTGGTCGTCATGTTGGAGATCTCGATGGGCAGTGTGTTGTTGCCGCCGACGGTCAGAAGGGATCTGGGCATTTCGTCGTAGGACAGGGTGAAGCCGAAGAGTGCCACCGCGATCAGGCCTGGGAACAGGATGGGGACAGTGACATAGGACAGCACCTGCCAGGCACTTGCACCGGCGTCTCGTGCTGCCTCTTCCCAGGATCCGTCGAAGCGATTCAGCACGGCAAACATGATCAGCAGCCCAAAGGGCAGCGTCCATGAAAGATGTGCGCCCAGACCCGAGAGCCACCAGCTGAGCTGAATGCCCAGAAGCTGGAACAGCTGACTGATCCCAAGACCCAGAAGGATGCCGGGCACGACAAGGCTGACAATCGCCAGATAAAAGATCGGCCCAGCGCCCCAGAAGCGGTGACGAAAGGCAAGACCTGCGAACAGGCAGACCACCGCAGTAATCACAAGCGACAGCCCCCCCAGCACCAGCGACCGACGGAATGCGCCGCCGAGATCGCCGTAGCGGCTGGAGGACCAAAGGTCTCCGAACCAGTGGAATGAGACACCATGCATCGGGAAAGTCAGGCCACCCGTGGGGCCCTGGAAACTGAGGATGAAGATCATCAGCATCGGGCCATAGAGGAACACCACGAAAAGCCCGAAGAACGCGGCCAGCAGGTAGAAGGCCAGTCCGCGGTGGGGGGTGTTTGTCTGCGTCATGGCACCTACCTCGCCAGTTCCGCGCGGATATCCACCACTCGCAGAATCGCCGTGACCATCAGCAACACGACCGTGACCAGTAGCACCGCCATTGCCGAGGCGACGGGGTAGTAGAGCTGGTCGATGTTGTTCTTCATCGCCGACACGACGGACGCGCTTTGCCCGCCGCTCATCACCCGGACAACGAAGAAATCGCCCATGACCAGAGTAACCACGAAAATCGATCCCAGCGCGATGCCGGTCTTCGAAAGTGGAATGATGACATTCCACAGGATTTGCGCAGGCGTCGCGCCAGCGTCCCGAGCGGCCTCGATCAGGTTCGGGTTTATCTTGGCCATGCTGTTGAAGATCGGCACGATCATGAACAGCGTGAAGAGATGGATGTAGGTCAGCACCACCGCAAAATCCGAGTAGAGAAGGATATCCAGCGGCTGCTCGATCAGACCCGCTTTGATGAGCATGCTGTTGAACAGCCCCTCACGGCCCAGGAAGGGGATCCAGCTGACCATGCGAATGACGTTCGAAGTCCAGAAGGGGATTGTGCACAGCAGAAAGAGGCCTATCTGGACCTTCAAATTGCGGACGTGGAACACCAGAAAGTATGAACAGGTGAACCCGATCAGCGTCGTCGCCAGAAGCGTCAGAAAGGCATATTTCAAAGTTGCCAGAAATAGCGTCAGCGTAACCGGAGAGCTCAGTACTTCAGCGTAATTCGCCCAAGTGAAGGCCGGATAGACGGCAATGCCATCGAATTCCCAGAAGCTGAGCATCACCACGGTCACAAGCGGAATGCCGACCATCGTCAGCATGATGAAAGCCAGAGGCGCGACCTGAAGATAGGGTGCCAGTGGCCTGCCGGACGGAGAGGACCTCCCAGACATGCAACCATCCTTTTGTGGCGGGTATCGGAGGTGAGCGACCCGACCCCGATGTGCCGGGTCGCCGACAGGGCCTATGACGAGACGAACTCGTTCCAGCGCTGGATCATGTAGCGATCTTCGTCCATCACCGCATTCCAGCAGGCAATGTTGCCCATGCGCTGCTCGAAGCTGCCGCCATCGCGATAAGCCCCGGCCTTGTCCATGATATTTCCGTAGGGATCCTTGATGTCCTCGGTCGCCGCCTTGCCCTCGTACCAGTAGCCGCGCTCGTTTTCCGTGAGGTTGGCAATGGCGGTCTGAGGCACGGAGGAATAGTAGCCCTGTCGCGCGATGAATGCGCCCTGCCAGCCGGTGAGATACCAGTTCAAGTATTCGTAGGCAGCTTCCAGCTTGAGTCCATCCAGATGGCGCATGAGGCTCATCCCGACGCCCCAACCGCGATAGCCTTCCTTCAGGCCCTGATAGACACAGGGGATGTTGCGCGACTTGACAGCGGTAACGGCGGGAGACCACATCGACTGGATCACCACCTCGCCTGCCGCCATCAGGTTGACGCTTTCGTCGAAAGTGGACCAGAAGGCACGGAACTGGCCGCCCTTCTTCAGTGCGATCAGGGCGTCGATCGTTTTGTCGATCTCTTCCCTAGTCATGTTGCCCTTGTCGCCGTATTTCAGATCGCCGCGCGCTTCCAGCGCCATCGCGGCATCCATGATCCCGATCGAGGGGATGTTGACCAGCGCAGTCTTGCCCTTGAATTCCGGGTTGAAAAGCTCGGCCCAGGTGCTGATTTCCCGACCGACGAGGTCTGGACGAATACCCAGTGTGTCAGCGTTGTAGATCGTGGGCATCGCGGTTGCGAGACCTGTGGGCGCTGCCGCAAATTCGACCGAGTCGACACTCTCGGTATAAAGCACCTTCACCGGCAGAGTGCCCTGGCGCGACATGTCCGACCCGTCAAAGTTCTTGCCATCGCGCATCAGCGGGGTCATGTCGCCCCACATCTTGATCTTCGATACCTCCACGGGCTGCAGGTTGCCCGAACGGTACACCTTTTGCAGCCCCCAGAACTCTAGATCGGCGATGTCAATGGTCTCGGGCTGATTCACCACCTTGGCCATCAGCTGGGTTGTATCGGACGTCTGCGGCACGATCTTGAAGCCCAGATCCGCACTGGCCTTTTCGGTGATGTCGGCGATGACCGAATAGGACGGACCCACCTGGTTCAGCGTTACATCCTTGATGTTCTGCGCCCAGATCATCGGCGCGCCGATGACACCGGACCCAACCGCCGCCCCTGTCAGTGCGGCGGCACTCTTCAGAAGATCGCGACGCGTCACACTGTGCGACGCGGACTTCAAGGCAGTCTCTGATGACATCTCTGTCTCCCTGTTGAACGTCGAATCTGTGTCTGGTCGGGCGACCTTCTGCGAGGCGCTTCCAACGGAGCCTACGACAGAAAGATTAAATCGAAACGTTCTTCGGATGCAATGCACAATTTTCTCTTGTTGGTGCCGCCAAATGATGAAAGAATCAACGACATGCGGAAAATCCAGCAACTTATTGTATCCGATGGACAGTAAACTTCGAGGAAAGGCGCACACGCCCGAGCGCCCGGTAGCCGCTGATTCTGGCGCGGGGCGACCGCCCCGAGCCAAGCGACTGGCCGATTCGGACCCCAATGATCCGTCCCTGACCGGAGCAACCGCCTATCTCTACCAGTCGATCTTCGACCTTCTGGAGCAGAAGGTCGCATCGCACGCCATTCCGGCAGGGGCCGTGCTCAAAGAAGCCGCCGTGGCCACGCACCTCAACGTCAGCCGAGCTCCAGTGCGCAGGGCTCTTGCCATGCTTGCCGAAAGCGGGTTGATCCGACCCGCCGACGGCCAGGGCTATATCGTGGGTGAGGGTAAGGCCAAACCGCTGTCGGCCCGAGAGCTGCACGACATACTGGACGATGCGGCACATGAGATAGACCGCAGCGCATCCTGGGAGCGCATCTATGCCAGCGTCTCAGAGGAAGTCACTTCGCTCTTGCCGTTCGGAACCTACCGCATCCAGGAAGCAGAACTGGGCGATCACCACGACGTCAGCCGAACGGTCGCGCGTGAAGTACTTTGGCGTCTGATGGATGTTCGACTGATCGAGAAGGACCGGAAGTCGCACTGGATCGCCGGCCAGATGACCGCCCGCGTGGTCCGCGACACGATGGAGATGCGCCGAGTTCTGGAACCGCAGGCCCTGGCCAACGTGGCGCCAACGCTGGACCGATCTTGGCTGGAAAGCCTTGCCAGGCGTATCGATACAGCCATTGCGTCCTTTCCAACGTGTGGCGCGGCCGAGATCGACGCCATCGAGAAGGACATGTTCGGCACGATGTATGCCGGCCTGCGCAATACCCGCATGCTTGGCTCGATCCGCCGCAACCAAATCGCCCTGATCGTGCCACGGCTGTTTCGCCAGCATTTTCCGGTGCGCGATGATTTTCCGGCGCTGGTTTCCTTTGGCCAGATCGTTCGGCTCATTGGCGCTGATGCCATAGAGGCGGCGATGATCCTGCTGCGCACCCAGATCGAACGGTCAGAGCCACTGGTGCTGGCTCGACTGCGGGTGCTTTCGATCCTGCCGCCTCCCACGACGCAGCCCTATATAATTGCCGTGCACTGAGGGTACCACATGAGCTGTCCCACGCTCCGCATCATCGGCACGGGGTCCACCCTGACGAAAGAACTGTGCAGCGCCGCACGCGCGGATCTGCCCTTTCCGATCGAATTCGAGATTCTGGATGGCCCGTCCTGCATGCGCCGAGGGGTTCTGCGTCCGGACACCTATGACATCTATGACCAGTGGTTCTACTCGCTCGACGTGCTTTGGACCGCCGGTGCGATTCAGGCCATAGACACCGGACGTATCAAGCGGTGGTCGGAGGTCCGGCTTGCCGGGCAGATGCCCGGAGTAGCGTCCGCTGCCGGTCAGGCCAGTGCGCCATCCGCGCAGCTCTTTGTCCAGCGAGACGGCACGCTGGGTGCCAGGCAGGACGGTGACGGTCCGCCGCGGATCGGCATGCTCCCCACCACCTACAACGTGGACAGCTTTGCCTATGGACGCGAGCTACTCGACGACGTGGCTCCGGACGAAATGGAAAGCTGGGCATGGCTACTGGATGACCGCTGGCACGGGCGGTGCACGCTCAGCCTTGATCCCGCCGGCAGTGCGGTGGAACTTGCGCTCGCCGCACGTGCCGCCGGACTGGTGGACGTGCGCGACCCCGACGATTTGACCATCGAGGAAATCGACGCCCTGTTTCAGGTGTTGATGTCGTTGAAGCGACGGGGACACTTCACGCGCTTCTGGGGCACATCCGAGGACTCGGTGGCTCTCATGGCAGGCACGAACGCGGTCATCGGTTCGCTATGGTCGCCGGCCTATTACTCCCTGAGGGGTATGGGGCGCGACATCGTGTATGCTGCCCCACGTGAAGGATACCGCGGCTGGCACAGTGGTCTGTGTTTGTCGTCCAACGTCGAGGGCGAGAAGAGCGAAGCGGCCTATGCCTATCTGAACTGGTGGCTCGAGGGCACACCGGGTGCGATCATGGCACGCCAAGGGTATTATGCTTCAGTGGTCGGCACAATTCGAGAGACGCTCAGCCAAGCAGAATGGGACTACTGGTACGAGGGCAAGCCAGCTGCCGAGGATCTCCCGGGCCTGTCCTCTACCATTGCCGTGCGTCGGGGAGAAATCCGCGAAGGTGGCAACTACATGAACCGGGTTGCCAGGATTTCGGCCTGGAGTACGGTTATGCCTGAGCACAACTATCTGGCCCGACGCTGGCGGGAATTTCTTGAGCTATAAGAGCGAGTGGCTTCCGCTCGCCATGGCCGGCTGGATGGCCGGCTGGATCTCGGCACCCGGAGCCACCGCGGGCCGAGTTGCTCCCCGAAAATCGGACAGGGACATTCAGCACGGAACGCGGCCAGAACGGAAAGCGGCGGCAGGGCGGTCAGGCCGGATGGTTGCCCCACACCTGCAACGCGGCGCGGCCCCAGCCGGCCACCGGACATCAGACAGCAGCATTTCTCGCCACCCAACCCACCGTGATAGGCGATCGGCTTCGCCCATCTGAACGCCTGCGCAGTTCGCCCCCCCTCACAGCCGTCGCGACCTCCGACACGGTCTGGACCGCAGCACTGCGGGCCATGATCTGTTCTGGACCGTGACGCATCCGGCGGGCATTCCGATGCGGGCTGTTCAGCCTTCGGGATCTTCGGCCGGAGTTTGGCGATTGCAACCCTAACCCGTTCCGGGTGAACAACCGCCCAGAACTTCATCGCAAGCGGTCACGCATCCAGCGCCTCGGCGATTGCGGTCCACAGCGGCTCGACCGGCTCGACCCCGACCGACAGCCGCAGGAAGCCGGGGGCCACGGCATCGCCCCAGCGTGCCCGGCGCTCGGCGGCGGAATGGGTGCCGCCGAAGGAGGTGGTCTGCGAAAGATACCGGCAGCGGTTCAGGAAGTCCTCGGCCTTCTCCTCGCTTTCCAGCTCGAAGCTCAGAAGGAAGCCGAAATCCGCCATCTGCCGCCTGGCCACGGCATGAGCCGGATCACCGGGCAGGCCGGGGTAGCGCAAATGCCTGACCCGGGCATGGTTGCCCAGCCGTTCCGCCAGAACCCGGGCGCTGGCACACATCCGGGCCAGCCGCACTTCCAGGGTCTCCAGCCCGCGGTGCAAGAGCCAGGCCTCGAACGCCCCCGGCACCGCGCCCGACAGCTTGCGCCATTCGGCCACCCTGGCCATCAACTGGGGCTCGCGCCCCGAAACATGGCCGTAGAGCACATCCGAATGCCCGGCCGGCGCCTTGGTGTCGGCGGCCACCACCAGATCGGCCCCGAGATCGAGCGGACGCTGCAGCAGGGCCGTCATCGTGGTATTGTCGACGATCAGTCGCGCCCCCGCGGCATGGGCCTTGCGTGCGGCCAGCGCGATGTCGCAGCAGTCCAGCCCCGGGTTCGACGGGGTTTCCACAAAGACCACGGCCGCGCCATCGAAAGCCGCGGCATCCATGTCGGCGGTTGCGATCAGTTCGACCCGAACCCCGAGCGGGGCCAGGAAGCGGTCGGCCAGAAGCCGTGTGGTATAGTAGCCGTCGCTGGGCAGCACCACGCGGTCACCCGCCTGCAGGCTGGCCATCAGTGCCGCGGCAATCGCGGCCATGCCCGAGGGAAAGCCCACGACGGTGGCGCCTTCCAGGATGGCCAGTTGCTCTTCGACCTCTTCCCAGGTGGGCATGGCCATGCGGCCATACAGGTGGCTGGCGCCTTCCAGCCCCGGCAGATGGAAGGTGGTGGCCGACACCAGGGGTGGGGCGACCGGATCGCCCCTGCGCAGCCGTTTGGCCCGGTGGTGCAGCATGTCGGCGAAACGGCGGTCGGTGGTCATTCTGGCGCACTCCTTGCCCGAACATCCGGAGCGGTCGCGCCGGGGGGCTGTCTGCCCCCCGGTCCCCCCGAGGATACTTGCACCAAGTTGAAGCTATTCGAGCCTTGAAGGGAAGCCCGGGGCGCGCAGATCGGTGTGCAGGAGGTCTTCCAGCAGCTTGGCGATCATCGGCGACTGCGCCTCGCCGCCATAGGCCGCCCGGGCCGCGACATAGGTCTGATGCGTCATTGCGGCGAGTTCCAGAGGCACGCCGAACTCTTTTCCGAAGTTCAGTGCAAAGCCCATATCCTTCAGCGCGAGGTCGATGCTGAAGGCGATGTCATAGCTGCCGTTCAGGATCAGCGCGCCCTCGGTTTCATGGACGAAGGAATTGCCCGAAGACGCCTTGATCGCATGCCAGGCCTGGGCCAGGTCGAGACCGCCGCGCCTGGCCAGCATCAGGGCTTCCGAGGTGGCCTTCAGATGGATGAAGGCCAGCATGTTGGTGATGACCTTGATGATCGAGGACGAACCCAGCGGCCCCATGTGGAAGATCCTGTCGCCCATGGCCTGCATGGCCTTGTGATGGGTGTCGTAGAGGTCGCGGTCGCCACCGGCCAGCATGGTGATCTTGCCCTGATGCGCCAGATGCACGCCGCCGGTCACCGGCAATTCCATCATCCTTATGCCGTGCCCGGCGGCGACGGCGGCCAGTCGGAGCACGTCATCCCGACCGAGCGTGGACATTTCGACCCAGGACGCGCCCGGCTTCATCTGCGGCAGGATGCTTTGCAGCACCTTTTCGGAGACGGCAGGCGAGGGAAGGCAGGTGATGACATGATCAACCCTGGCCGCCAGCGCCTCGGCGCTGTCGGCGCGGGCGGCGCCAGGCACGGTCAGGGCCGGGTTGAGATCATGGACCGTGACCTGAAAGCCCGCCTTGACCAGGCGACCGGCGCAGGCCGCACCGAGGTTGCCCAGACCGATGTAACCGTAATGCATCATGATCCTCTCAGCGGAAGTACATGGGGTATTTGGCGCGGATCGCCGTATCGACCGCCGGGTCGATCAGGTTGCCCGCCTTGGCCAGGATCTCGGTCTTGCGCCTGATGGCACCATCCAGCAGCAGGGGCTTGCCGGCCTCGTTCCATTCCTTCGGGCTCATCCGGTTGCCGACCGCGGGGTAGACGTATTCGGTCTGCATCAGTTTCAGCGTCTGCTCCGAGCCCAGGTAGTGCCCCGGCCCGCCCAGGCAGACCTCCTTCATCGCCTCGATGCTGGTCGAATCCTCGGTCACGTCGATGCCGCGCACACAGCGCATGGCCTGGCCCAGCAGGTCATCGCCCAAGACCAGGCTTTCATGGCAGAACCCCAGGAGCGAGGCGTGCATGCCCACGGCCTCGTAGCACATGTTGAGCCCGGCCAGACCCGCGAGCGTGTTGGTGATCCCCTGCTCCCATCCGGCCTGCATGTCGGGC
>JAKALB010000117.1 GCA_021813365.1 Pseudomonadota bacterium
CATCGGGCGGGCGGGGGCGCTGGCGCTCGCACGCGAAGGCGCGCATGTGACAGTCACCGATCTCGATGGCGCGCGGGCCGACCGGGTGGCGGCCGAGATCCGCGGCGCGGGCGGGCGGGCCGAGGCCATGGCGCTGGATGCGGGCGACGATGCCGCCGTCACCGCGGCGATCGACCGGGTGGCGGATCGCCAGGGTCGGCTGGACATCCTGCATTCCCATGCGGGCATTCAGGTGGCCGGGCGGCTGACCGACATCGGCCCCGAGGGCATGGATGCCTCATGGCGGCTGAACGTGCGGGCGCATTTCGTGGCCGCCCGTGCCGCCATGCCTCACATGCAGCGCCAGCGCAAAGGGTCGATCATCATCACCGCGTCCAATTCGGGCGTGCAGCATGATCCTGGCATGATCGCATATTGCACCACCAAGCACGCCGTCGTCGCCATGGCGCGCCAGATCGCGCTGGATTACGCCGCCGACAACATCCGCTGCAACGCGCTGTGCCCCGGCTTCGTGGACACGCCTTTCAACGACGGCTTCCAGCAGCAGATGGGCGGGCGAGCCGCCCTGGAAAGCTATGTGGCCGGCTCGATCCCGATGGGGCGCTGGGCCACGGTCGAGGAAATCGCCGCCGGCATCGTCTATCTGGCCTCCGATCACTCCGGCTTCATGACCGGCCATGCGCTGGTGATCGATGGCGGAGAATGCCTCTAAAGCGGGAGATGGCCGACAGAGGCGCCGATGGCAGCCGGGCCCGACGGCCAACCGCCACCCCGGCTGAAACCGCTTTCGCCGCGCAACGCGGGAATCGTGGTTAATCAGTCATGAACGGGAATAGGCCCTTTCGTGTTGAATCAATAGGTTGCAGGAAGTCCCGCGCGTGTTACACCGCCCCATGCCACGGTCCTGCTTCCCGGTTGCACCTTACCCGCGCAAGGGGCTAACTTGCCCCGGATCCGGCCCCCGTGGCCGGCCCCCGAATCCGGACCGCAGATCCGGACCGCAGATCCGGCAAGGACAGCCCATGAAACCGATCTACATCCTGAACGGCCCCAACCTGAATCTCCTGGGGCAGCGCCAGCCGGAAATCTATGGCCGGGAGACCCTGGATGACGTGGCCCAGGCCTGCGCCGCCCTGGCGGACGAGCTGGGCCTGACCATCCGTTTCCACCAGTCGAACCACGAAGGCCAGCTCGTCGACTGGATCCAGGAGGCGCGGCTCGAGGGTGCGGCCATCGTCATCAACCCCGGCGCCTACAGCCACACTTCGGTCGCTATTCTCGACGCGCTGAACGCCTTCGACGGGCCGGTGATCGAGGTCCATATCTCGAACATCCACAAGCGCGAGGCCTTCCGGCAGCATTCCTACGTCAGCCTGCGGGCCGACGGGGTGATCGCCGGCTGCGGCACCCTGGGCTATCAACTCGGCCTGCGTCGGCTGGCACAGGTCCTGGCGCCAGCCAGGTGACGCCGCAGGGCGCCTTCCGTTGGCACCCCCGGGCGCGGGTGTTCGACGGGGCGGGACGGGCGGTCCCGCCCGGTGCGGCCTTTCAGCCGGTGATCCCCGATCATCCCGCCGGCCTGGCCCTGGCCTCGGCCCTGGCCGGGCAGGGCCGTGCCTTTCGCATCGGTCCGGGCCCGGCGCCCGATGACGCGGCCGAACCCGGTTTCGAAACCCTGACCGGCGGCTCGTCCGGCACCCCTCGCCGGATCCGGCGCAGCCAGGCCAGCTGGATCGCGTCCTTTCAGGTCAATGCCGGCCAGTTCGCGATCGGGCCGGGCACCGGCATCGCGGTGCTGGGCCGCCTGGTCCATTCGCTGGCGCTCTATGCCGCGCTCGAGGCCCTGCATCTGGGGGCCGACCTGCACCTTCTGGAGAGGCTGCGTCCTGACCGTCAACGTGCCGCCCTGGCCGTCCGGGGCATCCGCCTGCTCTACGCCACTCCGGCGCAGCTGCGGCTCCTGGTCGATGCCCCGGGGCCTGAACTGCCGCTCGACACCCTGATCGTCGGTGGCTCGAAACTTGATCCTGCGCTGCGCGCGGCCCTGCACGCCCTGGCTCCGGCTCTGCGCATTCACGAATTCTATGGTGCGGCCGAGACATCCTTCATCAGCCTCGCCGGCCCCGACGCGCCCCAGGCCTCGGTCGGGCGTCCCTATCCCGGTGTCGACCTGAGGATCCGCGCAGCCGACGGAACCGATCTTCCCTCTGGCGCACCGGGCGAGATCTGGGTCCGCAGCCCCTATGTGTTCAGCGACTATGTGGGCGATGCCGGGGCGGCACGTCGGGCGGACGGCTGGCTGTCGGTGGGCGAACACGGGCGAATGCAGGACGGCTTCCTTTACCTCTCGGGCCGGGCCGGCCGGATGGTGAAAATTGCCGATCAGTCCGTCTATCCGGAGGAGATCGAGCTCTTTCTTCTCTCTCAGCCCGGTGTCGCCAGCGCCGCCGTGCTGCCCCGTCCCGATGCCCGGCGTGGTCAGATCCTGGTGGCCTTCGTGCAGGGCTCGGCCCCGGATGTCCGTTTGCTGACCGCCCTGCGCCACGCCTTCGGCCCTCTCGTGGCCCCTCGCGCCATATTGCGGGTCGAAACCTGGCCCGTGCTGCCCTCGGGCAAGACCGACCTGGCTGCGCTGGAGAGGCTGGCATGACCTGGATCGTCGCCGCCCGTCGCACCGCCGTCATGCCGCAAGGCGGAGCATTCCGGAGCTTGAACATCCACGATCTTGCGGCGCCGGTGATCCGCGCCTGCCTGGCCGATGCCGGGCTGCAGCCGGAAGATGCCGACGAACTGATCCTGGCCAATGCCCTGGGGGCGGGCGGCAATCCGGCGCGGCTGGCGGCGCTGGCGGCGGGCCTGCCGCAAGACGTGGCGGGCCTCACTCTGGACCGGCAGTGCGCGGGCGGGCTGGACGCCATCCTGCTGGCCCGAGCCATGGTCGTTTCGGGTCAGGCAAGGGTGGTGATCGCAGGCGGGGCAGAGAGCCATTCGCGCCGCCCGATCCGCCTGGCGAAGGATCCCGAAGGTGGCCCGGCCCGGGCCTATGACCGCCCGCCCTTTACCCCCTGGCCTGATCGCGATCCGGATCTGCACGCCGCAGCCGCTGCATTGGCAGACCGCCTGGGGCTGACCCGCGCCGCGCAGGATGCCTGGGCCGTGGCCAGCCATGCCAAGGCCCTGTCGGCGCGGAGCCGGCTGCGGGACGAGACGGTTGCCTTGCTGGGGCAGGCCGATGACGGCTTTACCCGGGCACTGACCCCGGCCCTGGCGGCTCGTGCCCGGCCCCTGGTGGGCACGATCACGCCCGCCAATGCGGCCATTTCCGCCGATGCCGCCGCCTTTGTCATCGTCAGCCGCGATCCGATCGGCCCGCGCCCGCTGCGGCTACTGGGAGGGGTCACACGGGGTGCGGCACCGGACGAGCCCGGACTGGCCCCGCTGTCCGCCATCGCGGCTGCCTTGCAGGCCACGGGCAGCCGGGCAGACGGCTTGGCCCAGGCCGAGGTGATGGAGGCCTATGCCGCCCAGGCGCTGGCCTGCGTCGCCGGCGCCGGGCTGGACCCGCAGGTGGTCAATCCGGGCGGCGGCGGGCTTGCCCGGGGGCATCCGATCGGCGCATCGGGTGCGATCCTGGCGGTGCGGCTGTTCCACGATCTGCGGCAGGGCAGGGGGCTGGCCGCCATCGCCGCGGCCGGAGGAATCGGTACGGCCCTGGTGGTCGAGCGGCCGTGAAATGCCCCGGATCGCAGCCATGCAATCCGGGGCAATGCCACGCTTCACATCAAGGTTCGCTCCCGAACTCAGGAGGCTTCGACGTTGCCGGCCGCGTCCTGTGCCCGCGACAGCAGCGAGCCTGGACGGGCCCTGGCCACCATTTGCGTCACCAGCGCGGCCAGAACCGCCTTCACCAGATCGCCCGGCAGGAAGGCCAGCGAGCCCACCGCCGCCTCGGCCAGCGGCTTGCCCGCCATGAATGCGATGCCGGGAATGCCGAAGGCGTAGAGCACGATGATCCCGCCGATCGCCGAGGCGTTGAAGGCTGCCAGCGCCACGTCGCCGCGCAGCCGCTCCATCACCCAGCCGGTCACGAATGCCGCCACCGGGAAACCGACGAGGAACCCGACCGAGGGCGAGGCGAAGAGGCCGATCCCGCCGCGACCACCAGACAACAGCGGCACGCCCATGGCGACCAGCGCCAGAAACAGCAGAACCGCCAGGGCCCCGCGCTTTGCGCCCAGGACCGTGCCACACAGCATGATGCCCAGGGATTGGGCGGTAATCGGTACGCCGATGCCAAGGTCAATCTTCGGCACCAATCCAAGCACCGCGATCAGCGCGGCGAACAAGGCGATATGGGTCAGATTGCGTTCCATCTGTCTCTCCTGTTACGTGCGGTCATCTATGCGGTTCCGCCGCGTGCGCGCAAGGCATCGGCCACGCGATCCGCCTCGTCAAGCGCAGCCAGGACGGCGGGGGCATAGATGTGCCAGCCGGGGCGCCGCGCGGCGCGGGCGCGCCAGGCCAGGACCAGCGCCTGCCACCGCAGCAGCATCACCGGAACAAAGCGGATCACCAGGGCGAAGGCCAGCGCCAGCCGCTGCGGCGGCAGGATCGGTGCCAAGGGGCGCGACAACCACAGGAACACCGCCTGCATGTCGGAAAGGCGTGTGGTCATGGTGACCAGGTTGGCCAACCCCACCAGAGCCAGCATGCGCAGCACGGCCAGAGCGCCCTGCGCCAGAGTGCCGGTCAGCCCGTGCCAGGCCAGCAGCACCAGCACCACCGGCCACAACAGCCGCAGCAGCCCCAGCCAGTCGCGCCCCAGGCCCAATGTCAGCGCCAGCGCCGCCGCCAGGGCCAGCGCCACCGCCACCCCCGCCATCGGCAGCTGGAACAGCACCACCGACCCCGCCGCCACCAGGGCCAGCTTCAGTCCGGCGGGCCAGCGGTGCAGCACCGTCTCACGTGGCGAGGTCAGTGTCAGCATCGACCTCTCCCAGTCGCATCATTTCCGCCCGGAACGCCGGCAGAACATCGTCCGGCGGCCCATCCGCGCGCAGCCGCCCGGCTTCCAGCCAGATCACGCGGTCCATGTCGGCCACCGCCACGGGATCATGGCTGATCACCACGGTCCGCTGCGTCAGGCCGGCCAGATGCCGGCGCAGCCGTGCCTGCGTGGGCAGGTCCAGTGCCGCATAGGGTTCGTCCAGCAACAGCCAGTCGGGCGCCATCGCCAGAACCGCCAGCAGACACAGATACTGCCGCTGCCCCTGGCTGAGCGTGTGGGTCGGTGCACCGGCCCAGTGCGCCCGACCCTCGGCCTCCAGGAGCGCCGCGACCCGCGCTGCCGCCTCGGCCCGCGACTGACCCTGCTGCACCAGTCCGAAGGCCAACTCCTCGGCCACGGTCGGGAACAGGATCTGGTGGTCGGGGTTCTGGAACAGGATGCCCAGCTTGCGCAGCATCGCCTTGCGATCCTTGCCCGGATCCAGCCCGGCGATCCGCACCGAGCCGGTCGAGGCCGGCACCAGCCCGGCGATCAGCCGCAGCAAAGAGGTCTTGCCCGAACCGTTCCGTCCGACGATGCCGATCCGCGGCTCGCTCAGGCGCAGCGACAGGTCCGCCAGCACCTGACGGCCCTGCAGCACCAACCCAGCCCCGGAAAGCACGATCGCGTCCATGGCAGACGCTTTATCCTGCAATGGAAAAGAGGCCAACGCCCAAGCGTCGGCCCCTCTTCACTTTGCCGCAAATATCCTCGGGGGGTGTGGGGGCCGAAAGCCCCCACCGGCCTCGTTCGCCCGGAATCAACCCTTGCGCGCTGCGGCCACCGCCTCTTCCAGGATGTTCATCGCCTCGGCAAAGATCGCGTCGGGAATGGTGATCGGCGCCAGAAAGCGGATCACGTTGCCGTAGACGCCGCAGGTCAGCAGAATCAGGCCGCGCTTCTGCGCCTCCAGCCGGACGCGGGTGGTGAAACCGGGGTCGGGTTCCCGGTTCGCGGGGTTGGCGAATTCCATCGCCACCATGAAGCCGGGGCCGCGAATGTCGCTGATCTCGGGCGTGACCGAGCGGATCGCTTCCAGACGCTGCTTCAGCCGGCCACCCAGTTCGTTGGCCCGCGCGATCAGGTTTTCCTCCTCGATCACGTCCAGCACGGCATGGGCGGCGGCGATGCCGATCGGGTTGCCGCCATAGGTGCCGCCCAGGCCGCCGGGATTGGCGGCGTCCATCAGGCTGGCCTTTCCGGTCACGGCGGCGATGGGAAAGCCGCCGCCCAGGCCCTTGGCCATGGTGGTCAGGTCGGCGGAAACACCGTAGTGTTCCATTGCAAACATCTTGCCGGTCCGGGCGAAGCCGGTCTGCACTTCATCGGCGATCATCACGATGCCGTTTTCGTCGCAGATCTTGCGGATTGCCTTCACCAGGTCGGCCGGGGCGGGGTAGAAGCCGCCTTCGCCCTGCACGGGCTCAAAGATGATGGCGGCCACGCGGGCCGGGTCGAGGTCGGCCTTGAACAGCTTGTTCAGCCCCGCCAGGGCATCCGCCGTGGTCACGCCATGCACATCCTGCGGGAAAGGCACGTGCCAGACATCGGGCATCATCGCACCGAAGCCCTTCTTGTAGGGTTCGACCTTGCCGGTCAGCGACATGCCCATGAAGGTGCGGCCATGGAAGGCGCCGCCGAAGGCGACGACGGCACTGCGGCCGGTGGCGATGCGCGCAATCTTGACCGCGTTCTCGACGGCTTCCGCGCCGGTGGTGACGAAGATCGTCTTCTTCGGCTCGTCGCCGGGGACCGCGGCATTCAGCCGTTCGGCGAGCGCGATGTAATTCTCGTAGGGCAACACCTGATGGCAGGTGTGGGTAAAGCTGTCCAGTTGCGCCTTCACGGCCTCGACCACCTTGGGGTGGCGGTGGCCGGTGTTCACGACGGCAATGCCGGCCGCGAAGTCGATGTAGCGGTTGCCCTCGATATCCCAGACTTCGGAATTCTCGGCCTTGGCGACGTAGATCTGGGTCTGCATCCCCACGCCACGGGAAATGGCCTCGTCCCGCCGCTTGGCGACATCTGCGTTCTTCATGATCAGCTCCTGACTGCCGCCGGGGGCCCCTGGAAGGGTGGCGGGGTGCCCGATATTTGATCAAACTTTGCCGCGGGCTTCAAGGTTGGTGGCGACATTTGCAAGAAATTCGCGCCAGGGCCGTGAGGCAGGGGTCCGGTTTACCGGCCATTAACCAGTCGAGTCGAGAGTGAGGGGGCGATGAGGCGAGGTTACATGGCACCGGGTTCCACCCCACACCCCAACCCCACAGCCCTTTCCCAGGCTGAAGACCCGGTGCTGTGGCTTCGCCTCATCCGCTCGCGCCGCGTGGGCGCGGTGACATTCCACAGGCTGGTGGCAGAACATGGCAGCGTGGCCGCGGCGCTGGATGCCTTGCCGGCAATCGCCCGGGCCGCCGGGGTCGAGAATTATCAGCCCTGCCCGCTGGAGGTGGTGCGCCACGAACTGGCCCGGGGCCGGCAGGCCGGGGCGCGGCTGCTGCTGTGGGGCGGGCCAGGCTATCCCGCCGCGCTGATGGATCTGGCCGATGCGCCACCCGTCCTGTGGGCACAGGGGAGGGGCGACCTGCTGGAGCGGCCTGCCGTGGCGCTGGTGGGTGCGCGGAATGCCTCGTCCCTGGGGTTGCGCATGGCGCGGCGGCTGGCGGCGACGCTGGGTGCGGCCGGGCAGGTGGTCGTCTCTGGCCTGGCGCGCGGCATCGATGCCGAATCGCATGAGGCGAGCCTTGCGACGGGAACGATTGCGGTGCAGGCCGGCGGGGTCGACGTGATCTACCCGAGCGAGAATGGCGCCCTGACGCGGAAAATCCGGGAACAGGGCCTGTGCCTTTCGGAACAGCCGATCGGCTGCGAGCCGCAATCGCGGCATTTTCCGCCGCGCAATCGCATCATCTCGGGCCTGGCCCGGGCGGTCGTGGTGGTGGAGGCGGCAGAACGATCGGGCAGCCTGTCGACGGCGCGCGATGCGCTCGACCAGGGCCGTGAGGTGCTGGCGGTGCCGGGCCACCCGTTCGACCCGCGCTCGGCCGGCTGCAACCAGCTGATTCGCGATGGTGCCACGCTGGTGCGTGGGGCGCAGGATGTGCTCGAGGCGCTGTCGCTGCCGCAGCCGACGGTCTGCGAGCCGTTGCGCCCGCGCGTCGAGCCGACCATTCCCGAGGCGCCGCGCGAGCGCCGCAGCCTGAGCGAGACGGCCGAGCTGCACAGCCGGATCCTGCAGCGCCTGGGGCCGAACCCGCTGGCCGAAGATCAGCTGATCCGCGACATCGGCTTGCCTGCGGCCACGGTGGCCGGCGAATTGCTGACGCTGGAACTGGAGGGCCTGATCCAGCGCGAACCGGGCGGGTTGCTGGCCCGGGCATGACGCCGCGGTGCCCGCTTCCGGCGCAGTCGAGGCCCTGTATGCGAAGGCGCGGTGCGGCGGCCCGGTCGCATCGAAGCCCCTGAAGATCGCGCCCCGGAAATTCGGCCCTGAAAATCGCGCCCCTGAAAATCGCGCCCCTGAAAATCGGCGGCGCAGAGATTTCCGGTGGACGGCCCATGGCCTGGGCGGGGTCTCGCGTGGCCGGGCCCTGCACCGGGGGCCGTGCACCGGGGGGGGCCGTGCGCCGGGCGGCTGCGTTGCTGCCTCCGGCGGGGATATTTGTGGCAATGTGAAAGGGCCGCGTTGACAATCCCGGGCTTTGCTTCACATCTTGCCGCGCCCTGCCGTGCCATGACCGCGCGGCGCCGCGAAAGGTAGTCCATGGCCGTCGTCGTTGTAGAATCCCCAGCCAAGGCCAAGACAATCAACAAATATCTGGGGCCCGGCTATACTGTCCTGGCCAGTTATGGCCATGTGCGCGACCTGCCGGCCAGGGATGGTTCGGTTGACCCCGACGCCGGATTCGCCATGACCTGGGAAGTGGCGCCCGACAGCCGGAAGCATGTGAAAGCCATCGCCGAGGCGCTGAAATCCGACGACCAGCTGATCCTGGCCACGGACCCCGACCGCGAGGGCGAGGCGATTTCGTGGCACTTGCAAGAGGCTCTGGCCAGCAGCCTCAAGCGGGGCAAGACGGTCAGCCGCGTCACCTTCAACGCGATCACCCGATCGGCCGTGACCGAGGCGATGGCGCATCCCCGGCAGGTCGATCAGGCGCTGGTCGAGGCCTATCTGGCCCGTCGGGCGCTGGATTACCTGGTGGGTTTTACCCTCTCGCCGGTGCTGTGGCGCAAATTGCCGGGCGCACGCAGCGCCGGGCGGGTGCAGTCGGTCTGCCTGCGGCTGATCGTCGAGCGCGAGATGGAGATCGAAGCCTTTCGTGCCCAGGAGTTCTGGAGCGTGACCGCCACCTTGGCCACGCCGCGCGGCCAGGACTATCAGGCCCGGCTGGTGATGCTGGGGGGGCGCAAGCTCGACAAGTTCGACATTCCGACGAAGGAAGCGGCCGAACTGGCCGCAGCGGCGATCGAGGCTCGCGCCCTGTCGGTGCAGGCGGTGGAAAAGAAGCCGGCGACGCGCAACCCCTATCCGCCATTCATGACCTCGACCCTGCAACAGGAAGCCTCGCGCAAATACGGCATGGGTGCCAAGGCCTGCATGTCGGCGGCGCAGCGGCTGTATGAGGCGGGGCACATCACCTATATGCGGACCGACGGGATCGACATGGCGCCCGAGGCCGTGATGGCCGCGCGCGATGAAATCCGGCGCAGGTTCGGGGCGGATTATGTGCCGGACAGCCCGCGGATGTACAAGAACAAGGCCAAGAACGCGCAGGAAGCGCATGAATGCATTCGGCCAACCGACATGTCGGCGGCGCCCGAGAAGGCGCGCTTTGCCGAAGACGACCAGCGCAAGCTTTATGATCTGATCTGGAAGCGCACCATTGCCAGCCAGATGGCGGCGGCGCGGCTGGAGCGCACCGTGGTCGACGTGGTCAGCCCGGATGGCCAGGTCGGGCTGCGCGCCAATGGCCAGGTGGTGCTGTTCGACGGCTTTCTGAAGGTCTATGACGAGGGGCACGACGACGAGGACGACGGCGAGGGCCGCCTGCCGCAGATCATGCAGGGCGAGCCGGCCGAAAAGCGCGCCGTGGTGCCGGAGCAGCATTTCACGCAGGCTCCGCCGCGCTACACCGAGGCGACGCTGGTCAAGCGGATGGAAGAACTGGGGATCGGCCGGCCCTCTACCTATGCCAGCGTGATCACCACGATCCAGGACCGCGAATATGTGCGGAAAGACAAGAACCGGCTGATCCCCGAAGACAAGGGAAGGCTGGTGACGGCCTTTCTGACCAACTTCTTTCGCCGCTATGTGGAATATGACTTCACCGCCGATCTGGAGAATCAGCTCGACGATGTCTCGGCCGGGACGCGGGAATACAAGGATGTTCTGGCGCGGTTCTGGCGCGACTTTTCGGCTGCGATCGCCGAGACATCGGAGCTGAAGATCAGCGAGGTGCTGGACAAGATCGACGAATTCCTGGCGCCGCATCTTTATCCGATGCGCGCCGACGGATCGGATCCGCGCATCTGTCCGACCTGCGGAACGGGGCGGCTGCATCTGAAGACGGCCCGCAGCGGCGGGGCCTTCATCGGCTGCTCGAACTATCCCGAGTGC
>JAKALB010000118.1 GCA_021813365.1 Pseudomonadota bacterium
TGATTCAGGACATGGCCCATCGACCCTTCAACGTGCTGTTCATCTGCTCGGGCAATTCGGCCCGGTCCATCTTTGCCGAGGCTATCCTGAACCGGATCGGCGCGGGCAAGTTCCGCGGCTTTTCCGCCGGCACACGGCCGGGAAGCCAGTTGAACCCCTTCGCGGTCGAAGTGCTGAAGCGCAACGGCCTGGAGACCGAGGGGCTGCGCTCAAAGCACATATCGGAGTTCGCGGCGCCGGATGCCCCGCGCATGGATTTCATCTTTACCGTCTGCGATGCCGCCGCGGCCGAGGAATGCGCCCCTTGGCCGGGCCAGCCGATCACGGCGCACTGGGGCGTGGCCGATCCGGTCAAGGCCACCGGAACCGAGGCCGAAAAGGGCCTGGCCTTTGCCAGGGCCTTTGCGGAACTGAACCGTCGCATCATGGCCTTTTCGGCCCTGTCCATCGAACAACTCGACCGCGCCGCCCTGCAGCGCAGCGTCGACACCATCGGCCTGGATCGGGCCTGAGGAGAAGAAATGCCCCGCATTGCCCTGAACGGCCTTGGCCGCATCGGAAAACTGGTGCTGCGCGACCTGATCGAAAACGGCGCTGGTGGCGAGATCGTGCTGATCAACGACCCCGCCGCCACGCCGGAACAGCTGGCCCTGTTGATGGAATTCGATTCCGTGCATGGCCGCTGGAAGGCGGGGATCGCCCAGGATGCCACGAGCCTGACCCTGAATGGCCACCGCATGGAAGTGACCGCCGCCAGGCGGATCGAGGATCTGCCGCTGGCAGCTCTGGAGATCGACCTGGTGGTCGACTGCACCGGCGTCTTCAAGACCGCGTCCAAGCTTGCGCCCTATTTCGAGGTGGCACGGAAGGTGGTGGTCTCCGCCCCGGTCAAGGATGGTGGGGCGCTCAACCTGGTCTATGGCATCAACCATCACGACTATGACGGCAGCCAGCGCCTGATCACGGCGGCCTCCTGCACCACCAACTGCCTGGCCCCGGTGGTCAAGGTGATCCATGAAGGCATCGGGATCAGGCATGGCTCGATCACCACGATCCATGACGTGACCAATACCCAGACCATCGTGGACCGCCCGGCCAAGGACATGCGCCGGGCGCGGTCGGCATTGCTGAACCTGATCCCGACGACGACCGGCTCGGCCACCGCGATCACGCTGATCTACCCCGAACTGACCGGCCGGCTGAACGGCCACGCCGTGCGTGTGCCGCTCCTGAACGGTTCGCTGACGGATTGCGTCTTCGAAGTGGCGCGGCCGACCACGGTGCAGGAGGTCAACGCGCTTTTCCAGGCCGCCGCCGAAGGCCCCCTGCGGGGCATTCTCGGCTATGAGACGCGGCCCCTGGTCTCGAGCGATTACACCAACGATCCGCGCTCTTCGATCATCGACGCGCCCTCGACCATGGTGGTGAACGGCACGCAGGTGAAGGTCTATGCCTGGTATGACAACGAATGGGGCTATGCCTGCCGCCTGGCCGACATCACCCGGATGGTCGCGGGGTCGATGTGAGCCGGACGGACGGGCTGCGCGCCTATGCGGCGGTGACGGCGGCCTATTGGGCCTTCATGCTGTCGGACGGCGCCTTGCGGATGCTGGTGCTTTTGCATTTCAACGCGCTGGGCTTCAACCCGGTACAACTGGCCTGGCTGTTCCTGCTGTACGAACTGGCCGGTATCGTCACCAACCTTGCCGCCGGCTGGATCGCGGCGCGGTTCGGGCTGGCGGTGACGCTGTGGTCGGGGCTGGCGATGCAGATCGTCGCGCTGATCGGCCTGGCGCAGATGGATCCGGGCTGGGGCATCACAACCTCGGTCGTCTTTGTCATGGCGGTGCAGGGGCTGAGCGGCGTGGCCAAGGATCTCGCCAAGATGTCGTCCAAGTCTGCCGTGAAACTTCTTGCGCCGAAGGGGGACGGCCAGCTTTTCCGCTGGGTGGCGGCGCTGACCGGATCGAAGAATGCGGTCAAGGGGATCGGCTACTTCCTGGGCGCCGCGCTCCTGGCGCTGGCCGGCTTCAGGGGGGCGGTCTGGGGCATGGCTGGGGTGCTTGCCGTGATCCTGATCGCCATCCGGGCGTTCCTGCCGCCCGGCCTGCCGCAGGGATCGAAGGCCGCAAGGCTGGCTTCGGTCTGGTCGCGTGACCCGCGGGTGAACCGCCTGAGCCTTGCGCGCATGTTCCTTTTCGGGGCGCGGGATGTCTGGTTCGTCGTGGGGATCCCGGTCTATTTCCAGTCCGTCCTTTCGGATGGCTCGCCCGACGGCCGCCGCGCGGCCTTCTTCCTGATCGGCGGCTTCATGGCGCTGTGGATCATCGCCTACGGTGCGGTTCAGGCGGCAGCGCCGGGATTGCTGGCCGCGAAAGGGCGCCCGGAATCCGAAATCGTCGCCAAGGCGATAGGCTGGGCGGCCTGGCTCGTGCCGATCCCCTTCGCTTTGGCTCTCGCGGCCTGGATCGCGGGGGCGCCGGCGCCCTGGCTGAGCCTGCTGATCATCGCCGGTCTCCTGGCGTTCGGCTTTGTCTTTGCGGTCAATTCCTCGGTGCATTCCTATCTGATCCTGGCCTTTTCCAGGGATGAGCGGGTCAGCCAGGATGTCGGCTTCTATTACATGGCCAATGCGGCGGGGCGGCTGGTGGGCACGCTGCTGTCCGGCGTCAGCTACCAGATCGGGGGCCTGCCCCTGTGCCTGGCAACGGCGGGCGTGATGGCCGCGCTCAACTGGCTGTCGGCCCGCAGGCTGCGCGCCGACCCCCGGTAGGGCGTCGATCCGGGCGCCACCCTGCCGTGGCGCGCGGGCAACCCCGGTTGCACAACCCGCCGTTCTGCCCCAAGCTTGACGCGGGAGGAACCGGAATGAATCGTCGCAGCGTGCTTCTGGGGGCCGCGGCGGCCGGTCTGGCAGCGCGACTGCATGCCGAGCCGGTCTTCCGCCTGGCGCTTACGCCGGTGTTCTTGGACAACGATGCCGTGGTGATCGACCGGCTTCATGCCGCGCTGGCGGAAGGCATGCAGCGTCCGATCGAGCTGGTGCAGCGACGCACCTATCAGGACATCACCGGCGCCCTGCTGGAGGGTTCGGTGGATGCCGCCTGGGTCTGCGGTTTTCCCTTTCTTCAGCACCAGCGGGAATTGTCCCTGCTCGGGGTGCCGGTCTGGAACGGCAAACCCCTGTATCGCTCCTACCTGATCGTTGCCCCGGGCGATCGGGCCGAGCGGCTGGAGGATCTGCGCGGCGCGATTCATGCCTTTTCGGACCCCGACAGCAATTCCGGCTATCTGGTGACTGCATCGGATCTGGCGCGGATCGGCGAAACCCCGGACGATTTCTTTTCGCGGAGCTTCTTCACCTTCGGGCACCGCAATGTCGTGCGTGCCGTGGCGGCCGGGCTGGCGCGGTCGGGCAGCGTGGACGGTTATGTCTGGGAGGTGCTTTCGCAGGTGGAACCCGCGTTGACAGCCGGCACGCGCGTGATCGGGCGCAGCGAACTTCTGGGGTTTCCGCCCTTTGCCGGTCGGCAGGATCGCAGCCTGGATGCGGATGTCAGGCTGTTTCGCGAGACCATCCTGAACCTGCATCAGACCGAAGCCGGCCGTGCCGCGCTGGCCACGCTCTACCTCGACCGGATCGATCCGGGCAGCGTGGGCCTGTTTGACGGCATTGCGGCGCGCATGGCAGCGATCCACTGGTCACCGTGATGCTGGACCGGTTTCGCCGCATCCCGATCTCGCTGCGGGTTTCCGTGCTCACGGCCCTTCTGATGATGGTCCTGGGCGTACTGGCCAGCCAGCAGGTGCTGACCGCGCTGAGCCGGGTGCAGGACGACCGCGTGCGGGAAACGGCGCTGCAACATATTTCCGGACTGTCCGTCGCCCTGGGGCCGCAGGTGCTGCGCAAGGATGTGTGGGAGGTTTTCGACACGCTGGACCGGGCGCGCGCAGCCCATGACGGACAGCGGTTGACCATGACCATCGTGGCCGACACGAATGGGGTCATCCTGGCCTCGACCGACCCGCGGCGCGCCCCGGTCGATGCCCGGATCGACCGCTTTGTCACCGATGCCGTGGCTCCGGATGCAATCTCGATCACCAATGCCTCGACGCTGCGCGTCCTGGCGCCGCTGGTCTATCAGGGCAGGCCCATCGGCCAGATCCTCGCGGAAGTGGACGTGTCGGACCTTCTGGCACAGCGACGCGAGGCCAGCCTGTATCTGTTGCTCGGGAACGGCTTTGGCACGATGCTCTTGTCGTTGGCGGGGTATTTCCTGGCGGCGCGCATCCTGCATCCGCTGGACGTATTGTCGGCGGCCTTGAATTCCGGAACCGGCACCCTGCGCCCGATCCCGGAAGCGGAAATTCCCAGAAGCGATCCCGAATTCTCGAAACTGTTCACGACGTTCAATGCCATGGCTGACGCGGTCGAGGCGCGCTCGGATGCCGAGCGCCGACTTGCAGAGCGCGAACGCTTCGTCAGCCTTGGCCGGCTGTCCTCGTCACTCGCCCATGAAATCAACAACCCGCTTGGTGGCCTCTTGAACGCTGCCGACACCCTGGGCAAGTTCAGCGACCGTCCGGACGTCGTGCGACGGACCGCCGAACTCTTGCAGCGCGGCCTGGCGCATCTGCGCGATGTGTCGCGGGCCATCCTTGACGAGAACCGGCTGGACCGCACCGGCCTTCCGCTCAGGTCCGAGGATTTCGAGGATCTGAAACTTCTGTTCGAGCCGGAAGCGCATCGCAGCGGCCAGACCATCCGCTGGGAAATTCCGGCCGGGCAGGACTTCGGGCCACCCGCGGCGCCGATCCGGCAAGTGGCGCTCAATCTGCTGCTCAACGCTTCGGCCGCCGCAGGCCCGAAGGGGCGGTTGGCGGTCTTCGCCCGATCCGGCCAGGGCCGCTTTGCCCTGACCGTGCAGGACAACGGTCCGGGCCTCAGCGAGCGGGATCTCGACCGGCTGATCGGCGAGAAGCCCCTGCCACCCGGCGGCGGCGTGGGGCTGCGCATCGTGCATGACATCGTGGCCGCGCTTTCCGGCAGGATCATCCACGAACGCAGCGGCGGCCTGACCCGCATCACCGTCGAAGTGCCCCTGCGGGAGACCGGCTGATGCTGAAGGGTCGGCATATCGTTCTTGTCGAAGACGACGACATCATGGGTGCCTCCATCCAGCAGCGGCTGGAACTCGAGGAGGCAGAAGTGTCGTGGTTCCGCACGATCCAGCGCGCCCTTCCGGCCATCCGGACACCGCGCCGCCCGGTGGATGCCGTCGTTTGCGACATCAAGCTGCCGGACGGGACCGGGGAACAGCTCTACTTCACCTTGCAACGCACCTCGGTTCCGCCGCCGTTCCTGTTCATCACCGGACAGGGCGGCATTGATCAGGCGGTGCGTCTGCTGAAATCCGGGGCGGCAGATTATGTGACGAAACCCTTCGACATGCCGAAATTCCTGGAGCGGCTGGTGCTGATCGCCAAGCTGGCCCCGGACGAGTTCGAGATCCAGGAGACCGGCATCTCGACGATTGCGCGCGAGATCGACAGGCACATTGCCTCGCTTGCGGAGCTGGACGTGCCGGTGCTGATCCGCGGTGGGCCTGGTCTGGGCAAGGCACGCCTGGCGCGTCGGCTGCACGAATTGTCCGACCGGGTGGCCGCGCCGATGATCGAGGTGAATACCGCGCGCGAGAGTGATGTCGATGCGACACTGGCACGGGTGCTGGAGACCATCGGCGAGGGCTCGCTGTATCTCAACGGCATCGCCCGCCTGTCGTCCGACGCCCAGGCCCGGTTGCTGGAAGCCCTGGGAGCCGGGGAATTCCGGCTGATTGCCTCGGACGGGCCGCAGATCGACGCGGCCGTCAACTCCGGGGCCTTTCGTGCCGATCTGTATTACCTGCTCGCGGCGCATCAGGTTCTGGTGCCCGCACTGGCGGATCGGCCGGAAGATGCGCTCTGGCTGGCGACACGGATGCTGTCCGACCTGCAGAAGGGTCGGGCACACGGTTTTCGCGGCTTTGCTCCGGCCACCGAAGCGGCCATCCGCGCCTGGCCGTGGCCTGCCAATGGGCGCGAAATCCGCTCTCGCATCCTGCATGCGCTGGAACACGGCCGTGGAGACTGGCTGCAACCGATCGACCTGTTTCCCGAGGGAAGCAGCCAGGCCCAGGTGACGCCGCTTGCCGAAGCGCGCGATGCAGCCGAACGGGCCCAGATTGCGGCGGCCCTGGCCCACACCAACGGCCAGATCGCCGAGGCGGCAAGGCTCTTGCAGGTGTCGCGCACGACCCTCTGGGAGAAGATGCAGAAGCTCGGCCTGTGATCCGCCAGGTGTTCGGAAAACCGAACGCCGAAAAACCATATGTCAAATCAAGGTTTAGCCGCAGCGCAGCAACCCCGTCACGCCCATGGATGACCTGACCGAGTTCCGCATAACCTTGGGGCATGCAACAGGCAGCAAAGCTGAACCGGCAGAACTGGCGTCTCGACCAGGGCAAGGTGATCCTGGCCGGTCGCCCTGCACCGACCCGTCTGCAGGACACCCCGCAGGACGCAGGGGGGCCAGGCCCGAGAACCGGCGACGGGGCCAGGGTCTCCGACCCTGGCGGAGCGATGCAAGCGATGGCCTGCATCGAAACGGCGGTGCAAGGCGGCGCCGCCCTCATGCGGCCTTGCGGCGCACGGAGCGGGGGCCAAACTGCGCAGCATCGCCGGCACCGGGCCGGCCAGCGTCACCACCAGCGTCACGCCGAGGGAAATCTGGCTCTGATGCGATGAATGCCGACCACGGGCGCGGCCGCGCCCGGGAAACCTTGGGGGGAGTGCCGCCTTGAAGATTGCCTATGTGACCCTTTCGGGCCGCGGCCTGATCGACGACTGCATCGCCGAGGCGGTGGCCACGCTGGAGGCCCGCGGCCTTCGTCTTGCCGGAACGGTCAGGGTTCTGCCGCCTGATCCGCATTCACATGCCTGCGACATGGACATCCGGGTTCTGCCCGATGGCCCGTCGCGCAGGATCAGCCAGCCTCTGGGTCGCCAGTCGCAGGGTTGCCGGCTGGATTCGGGGGCAATCGAGACCTTGTCGGTGGCGGTCGAGGCGCGCCTGGCCGGTGCCGATCTGCTGGTGGTGAACAAGTTCGGCAAGCAGGAAGCCTCTGGCCGAGGGCTGTGCCAGGCGATCGCAATGGCCGTCGAGGCGGGCATACCCGTGCTGGTCGGGGTCAATGGCCTGAACCTGCCCGAGTTCCTTGCCTTTGTCGGCCATGCCGCCACCCCCCTGGAGGGCACGCCCGAGGCGATCGTTTCCTGGGCCATGGCCGGGATTGCCCGGATGATCGAGGCCTGAGTCTTGCGGCCGAATGTTGCGGCTGGGTGTTGAAGCCGGGCGCGGCTGCCCAAAGCGATGCCGGGCGCGCGGCAGGCCGATCGTCGGGTCACGTCGCGCAGGTTCCATCGCGGCGACGGGCTTCGGCCCCGGCATTACGCGGCCAGACAGGTGCCTGCCCGCTCGCAGGGCGCATGTTCCAGTTGCACGGTGGCGTGGGCGATGTCGAAATCGTGCTCCAGTTCGTGGGTCACATGGCGCAGGAAGGCATCGGCATCGGCCCCGTCCCAGACCAGATGCACCGCCAGCGCCGTGCGGGTGGTCGAAAGCGCCCAGATATGCAGATCATGCACATTGGTCACGCCGTCCTGCGCCCTCAGCCAGTCGGCCACGGCCTGGCGGTCGATGGCCTCGGGCACGCCGTCCAGTTGCAGCCGCAACGAGTCTCGCAGGAGACCCCAGCTTGTCCAGGCGATCAGCAGGCTGACCGCGATGGCGACCGCCGGATCCAGCCATTGCCAGCCGGTCAGCATGATGCCCACCGCCGCCAGCACCACCGCGCCCGACACGGCCGCATCGGCGGCCATGTGCAGATAGGCGCCCTTGGCGTTCAGGTCATGCTCTTGCGAGCGCATGAACAGAAGCGCGGATCCGGTGTTCACGCCGATGCCCAGCAGCGCCACCAGAAAGATGGTCAGGCCGGGCAGCTCGACCACGGTCTGAAACCGCTGCGCGGCCTGCCACACCACCACGACCACGCCGATCAGGATGGCGATGGCGTTCAGCATCGCGGCCAGGATCGTGGCACGGCCATAGCCGAAGGTGAAGGCCGCCGACCCGGAACGTCTGGCCAGCACCGTCGCGCCCCAGGCGATCAGCAGCCCCGCCACATCGGTCAGGTTGTGCGCCGCATCGGCCAGCAGTGCCAGCGAGCCGGTCAGCAGCCCGGCGGCGGCTTCCACCAGCACATAGGCGGCGTTCAGCCCCACCGCCCAGCGAAAGACCGGGCCAAGCTCGGCCGGCGGGCCGTGGTCGTGATCATGTGCCATGGGTCATTCCTTCCGCCGGATGGTGCCGGAAAGCGCGGCCGCCTCGGCCGTCGCCTGAGCCAGTGTATCACGAATCCTGCTGTCGGCTTGCCGCGCCCGCCGCTGCGTCACAGCAGGATGAGGCCGCCGTCGAGAATGCCGCGGCTTCGGCCGATCCGGTGATCGCAAAGCCGCGGGCCACCCAGCGGGCGATGCCGGGCCTCATGTTCATCACCCGGTCATAGCCCTGATACATCAGGAAATAGGTGGCCTTCAGGCTGCGTTCGCCCACCGCGCCGATGAAGACCGCGATCAGGCGCAGCGCCAACACCTGGCGCAGGATGATCATCTCGGGCAGCGACAGGGCGATGACCAACATCATGAAAGCCAGCACGGTGCCAAGCGGTGCACCCTTGCCCATCAGCGCCTCGACGATCGGGATCACCCCGGCGGCATTGGTGTGCATCGGGAACAGCGCGGTGATCCATGCCGCCCGGTTCGCGACTCTCGCGCCGCACGCTCGGTGGCCGCAGCCCAACCCCCTGCCCGCATCCCGGGCCATCCGCTGGGCGTGATCGCGGCGGGGCGACGGCTTCACGCCACCCTGGGGGCAGAGCGTCGCACCGGGAACAGGCGCAGCCGCGTGCGCGGGGCGATCTGGCCCCAAAGGCCGGTGGGCGCCATGAGGATCACCACCGAAGACACCGCGCCCAGGCCGACCATGTACCAGGTGCCGAGATCGGCAAACTGTTCGCGCAGCAGGAAAAACAGCAGGCAGCCGATCAGCGGGCCTTCCAGGCTGCCGATGCCGCCGATCACCACCATGAAGATCACCAGCACCGTCCAGTCGGTGACGTTGAATGCCGCTTCGGGAGAGATGCGCAGTTTCTGCAGGAAGATCAGCGCGCCCAGAAACCCGGTCACTCCGGCGGTCACGACATAGACCGTCATCTTCAGGCGCCGGGTCACCACCCCGGCACTTTCGGCGGCACCCTCATCGTCGCGGATCGCCGCCAGGCCCAGACCCAGGCGCGACCGCATGAGCGCCCAGATTCCCCCGATCACCGCAAGACAAGTGGCAAGGCTGATCCAGTAGGTCAGATCGTCGCGCGTCTCGCGGCTGTCGGCGATGGTCTTGGCGATGGTGACGGGCAGCGAGATGCCCGATCCGCCGCCAAGACTGCCGATCTGGGCAACCGTCAGTCGGAAAACCTCGGCGATGACCCAGGTGCCGATGGCGAAATGCGGCCCGGACAGCCGAAACGCCACCAGCGCCGTGGGCCAGGCGATCAGGGCCGCCAGCAGCCCCGCCAGCGGCAGGGCCACCAGCACCGGCACTCCGGCCAGCATGGCCAGCGCGAACAGCGCATAGCCGCCAAGGCCGACAAAGGCTTGCTGCCCGATCGAGATCAGGCCGGCATAGCCCGCCATCAGGTTCCACAACTGCGCCAGCGCCAGATAGGTCAGCATCTCGACCAGCAGCCGCTGGTTGCCGTTGCTGGCCCACAACGGCACCGAGGCGAGCAGCGCGGCCATGGCGGCAAGCAGCGTCAGTCGCAGCCGCATCGGGTGGCGGTGCGACCGGCGCGCCGGAAGGGTCTGTGAGCGGATCATGGCCGAGACCTTGGAAACAGGCCCTGCGGACGCAGGACGAGGATGACGAGAAAGACCAGATGTCCGGCCAGAATCTGATAGCCGGGGTTGATCGCCGCTCCAAGGCTCTGGCTGATGCCCAGGATGATGCCACCCGCAAGCGTGCCCCAGAGCGAGCCCAGGCCGCCGATGATCACCACCTCGAAGGCGAAGAGCAGGCGCACCGGGCCAGTGGTGGGATCGAAGTTGGTCTTGACCGCCATCAGCACCCCGGCCAGCGCCACCACTGCGGCGGCGATCGCCGTGGCCACGGCAAACAGGTGGCGGCGGTCGGCCCCCATCAGGCCGATGATTTCGGCATCATCGGCCGTGGCGCGCATCAGGCGACCGGTGTTGCTATGTGCCAGAAACAGGCCCAGCCCGCCCAGCACCAGCAAGGCCACCGCAAAGATCAGGAGCGGCATCAGTCCGATGTGCAGCGGCCCGACGGCCAGCGATGCGGTATCCAGCCAGCCTGCGTTCAGACGCCGCGAATTGGCGCTGAACTGTTCCAGCAGCAGGTTCTGGATCATGATCGAAAAGCCGAAGGTCAACAGGATGCCGGGCATGATGTCGCGGCCCATCACCCGGTTCAGGATCAAAGTTTGGCCCAGATAGCCGGCGGCCGCAAAGAGCGGGACCAGCACGGGGGC
>JAKALB010000007.1 GCA_021813365.1 Pseudomonadota bacterium
GGAATGATCCCGCCCTTCGGCTTGGCCGGGCGGACCCCCTCTGCTAGCGTTTCGGGGCAGACCAGGAGGCCAGAATGATCCAGACCCCGCGCGTGACCCGACACGGATTGCAGGTGGACGAGGTTCTGGCCCAGTTCCTGGAGGATGAGGCGCTGCCCGGCACGGGCGTGTCGGGCGAGGCGTTCTGGGCGGGTCTTGCCGACATCGTGGCAAGGTTCGGCCCGATGAACCGCGCCGTGCTGGCCCGGCGCGAGGCGTTGCAGGCACAGATCGACGCCTGGCACCTGGCACACCGGGCCGAGCCGCATGATGCCCGCGCCTACAAGGCCTTTCTCACCGAAATCGGCTATCTGCTGCCGGAAGGCCCTGACTTCCGGATCGAAACCGAGAACACCGACGACGAGATCGCGCGGATCGCCGGGCCGCAGCTGGTCGTGCCGATCACCAATGCCCGCTATGCGCTGAATGCGGCCAATGCCCGCTGGGGATCGTTGTATGACGCCCTCTATGGCACCGACGCGATGGGCTCTGCCCCGCCCGGCGGAGGCTATGACAAGGGCCGGGGCGCGCGGGTCGTGGCGCGGGCGCGGGTCTTTCTGGACGAATGTTTTCCGATCGCCGGGACAAGCCATGCCGATGTGCGGCGCTATCACGTCTCGGCCGGGCAGCTGCTGGTCGACGATCTGCCGCTGGTCCAGCCGGAGAAGTTTGCCGGCTATCGCGGCAATCCCAGGGCGCCGGACGCCATTCTGTTGAAGAACAACGGGTTGCATGTCGAACTGGTGTTCGACCGGGCGCATGTGATCGGGGCGCGCGACCAGGCGGGGCTGGCCGACATTCAGCTGGAATCGGCCTTGACCGCGATCATGGACTTCGAGGATTCGGTCGCTTGCGTCGATGCCGAGGACAAGGTGCAGGCCTATCGCAACTGGCTGGGCCTGATGCAGGGGACGCTGACTGCCCGGTTCGAGAAGGGCGGCCGCAGCATGACCCGCGCCATGGCCGGAGGGCGCGACTTCCTGGCGCCCGATGGCCGGCCGCTGACCCTGCGCGGCACGGCGCTGCTGTGGGTGCGCAACGTGGGCCATCTGATGACCACGCCGGCCATTCTGGATGCCGATGGGCACGAGATCGGCGAGGGCATCATGGATGCGGCCATCACCGTGCTGATCGCCACCCATGACCTGCGCCGGCCCGACGGGCCGCGCAACTCGCCCAGGGGCTCGATCTATGTCGTGAAGCCCAAGCTGCACGGGCCCGAGGAAGTGGCGCTGACCGTCGAGCTGATGGCGGCGGTCGAGACGATGCTGGGGCTGCCCGCCGACACGGTGAAACTGGGCATCATGGACGAGGAACGCCGGACCTCGGTGAATCTGAAGGAATGCATCCGGGCCGCCAGGACGCGGGTCGCCTTCATCAACACCGGCTTTCTGGACCGGACGGGCGACGAGATTCACACCTCGATGGAGGCCGGGCCGTTCAGCCGCAAGGAATTCATCAAGCGGAAGCCCTGGATCTGGGCCTACGAGAACCAGAATGTCGATATCGGCCTGGAATGCGGGCTGAGCGGCCGGGCGCAGATCGGCAAGGGCATGTGGGCCGCCCCCGACCTGATGGCCGCGATGCTGGAACAGAAGATCGAGCATCCCCGGGCGGGGGCGAATACGGCCTGGGTGCCCTCGCCCACCGCGGCCACGCTGCATGCGCTGCATTACCACAAGATCGATGTCTTTGCCGTGCAGCGGAAACTGGCGGCGGGCGGACGGCGGGCCCATGTGGAAACCATCCTGGAAATCCCGCTGGCCACCTATCAGAAATGGACGCCCGAACAGATCCGGCGCGAGGTGGAGAACAATGCGCAGGGCATCCTGGGCTATGTGGTGCGCTGGATCGACCAGGGCGTGGGCTGTTCCAAGGTGCCCGACATCCATGACGTCGGGCTTATGGAAGACCGCGCAACCTGCCGCATCTCGGCCCAGCACATCGCCAACTGGCTGCATCACGGCGTGGTGTCGGCCGTCGAGGTCGAACGGGCGCTGCGCCGGATGGCCGAAGTGGTCGACCGCCAGAACGCGGGCGATCCGCTGTACGAACCCATGGCGCCGGGCTTTGACGGCATCGCCTTTCACGCCGCCCATGACCTGGTGTTCAAGGGCCGCGTGCAGCCGTCAGGCTATACCGAGCCGATCCTGCACGCCCGCCGGCAAGCCAGGAAACGGGCCCTGCGGCAGGCCTAGAACGGGCCCTCCGGCCCGGATGCCGGAGAGGCCGGCGGGCCCGCCCCCTGCCTAGCCGATGTCGAGCGCGAGGGCATGGACCCGGCGGGTGATGTCGCCCAGCGCAGCCTGCACGGCGCGATGCCGGGCCAGACGGGGCATGCCGGCCAGCGCCTCGGCCCGGATGCGCACGGCGAAATGGCTTTCGCCACTGCCGTCGTCGCCGGCATGGCCGGCGTGGCGGCGGCTCTCATTCACCACATCCAGCACCGTGGGCGAAAAGGCTTTCGTCAGCCTTTCGCGAATTTCCTGCTCGACCGTCATGTCGCCCCCTTCAATCTTCGTTCAAAAGGCCTAAACTCGGCGGCCCGAGTCGGAAAGGCCCCTTATGCCCGAGCGTTCCCCCTTCGATTTCGATCTGCGTGTCTCGTCTGACAAGGCCCGGCGCAAGACCGGCCGCCGGGCGGTGACAGGTGCCTCCGATGCCGCCAACCGGCCCTGCGACTATCCGGGCTGCCAGGAAAAGGGTGTGCACCGCGCGCCGAAATCGCCCGATCATCTGGACGAATTCTTCTGGTTCTGCCGCGACCACGTGCGCGAATACAACCTGCGCTGGAACTATTTCGGCACGGCCACCGATGCGGAATTCCAGAAGCTTCTGGAAAAGGATCGGCTGTGGGAACGCGAAACCAAGCCCTTCAGCCGCAGGGACGACGGCCGTGCCTGGGCGCGCCTGGGTGTCGACGACCCGCTGCAGATCCTGGGCGAAAGGGCGACACAGAATCCCGGCCGCGTATCCGTCGCAACGCGGCGGATCCCTGCGACCGAACGCAAGGCGCTGGAAATCCTCGACGCCCGCGACAGCTGGACCAAGACCGAGATCCGCAAGCAATACAAGAGCCTGGTGAAAGACCTGCACCCCGACATGAACGGCGGCGACCGCAAGGACGAAGAGCGGCTGCAGGAAGTGGTCTGGGCCTGGGACCAGATCAAGGACAGCCGCTACTTCAAGGAGTGAGGATCTGCCCGGCCCCGGCGCGATCCGGCGGCCGCCTTGCGCGCTCGGCCCCGGCCCGGAGTTGGGGGGTTTCACACCCCCCAGACCCCCGGTGGGATATTTGCGGCAAGATGAAAGCCCGCCTCTTGCCAATCTTCATCTTGCCCCAAATATTCCGGGGGGAGGCGAAGCCGGGGGGCAGAGCCCCCCGCCGCCCGGTCCGGGGCTGACGCAAAACGCCGCTGGCGTGGCGGATTCTGGGGGGCTGCTCTTGCAGGCCCGCGCTTAATGCTCCAAACACGCAACCGAACCGAGGCAGGGGCTTCGGCTTTACTGCACGGGACGACAACATGCTGGACGCGAACGCCAAACCCACCGAAGAGATCTCTGTCCGGGATGTCTTTGGCATCGACACCGACATGAAGGTGAAGGGCTTTGCCGAACGCTCCGAGCGCGTGCCGGCACTGGACGAGACCTACAAGTTCGATCCCGATACCACGCTGGCGATCCTGGCGGGCTTTGCCTACAACCGCCGCGTCATGATCCAGGGCTATCACGGCACCGGCAAATCGACGCATATCGAGCAGGTCGCGGCGCGGCTGAACTGGCCCGCCGTGCGGGTGAACCTGGACAGCCACATCAGCCGGATCGACCTGATCGGCAAGGATGCGATCAAGCTGGAAGACGGCAAGCAGGTGACGAAGTTCCAGGAGGGCATCCTGCCCTGGGCGCTGCGCAACCCCGTGGCCATCGTTTTCGACGAATATGACGCCGGCCGGGCGGATGTGATGTTCGTCATCCAGCGGGTGCTGGAGCATGACGGCAAGCTGACGCTGCTGGATCAGAACGAGATCATCACGCCGCACCCCTATTTCCGTCTGTTCGCCACCTCGAACACCGTGGGCCTGGGTGATACGACGGGCCTGTATCACGGCGTGCAGCAGATCAATCAGGCGCAGATGGACCGCTGGAGCCTGGTGGCGACGCTGAACTATCTGAGCCATGATGCGGAGGCGGCGATCGTTCTGGCGAAAAGCCCGCATTACAACACCGAAAAGGGCCGCAAGACCATCGCCCAGATGGTGACGGTGGCCGATCTGACCCGGACGGCTTTCATGAACGGGGATCTGTCGACTGTCATGTCGCCGCGCACGGTGCTGAACTGGGCGCAGAACGCCGAGATCTTCCGCAATGTGGGCTATGCCTTCCGCCTGTCGTTCCTGAACAAGTGCGACGAACTGGAACGGCAGACGGTGGCCGAATTCTATCAGCGCTGCTTTGGCGAGGAATTGCCGGAGAGTGCGGCAAGCATGGCGATGAAGTAGGCCGCCGGGACCGGGGGTCGCACCCATCCGGGGGTGCGTGCGCGCCTGTGGCGGCTGCGTCCTTGTGGCCGGGCTGGTCGGGTGCCGGCCGGGCGGACCGGGGCCTCGCTAAAATCCCGGGCGAAAGCCATGGCGTCACCTGATCGGCGCCCGGATGCGGGCGGCAGACGCGACCAGGATTGCGCCGGGGTTGCGGGGGCAGCCTCCGGGAGACAGGATCATGTGGCGGATTGGCGCGGGGCTGCTGGTGGCGGCCCTGATGGGTGGCGGCGGCCCGGCCTTTGGGGCCGGCGTCTGCCGGGTCATCCGGGTGGTCGATGGCGACACGCTGCAACTGGATTGCGGCCAGGGCGCGCGGAGGGTGCGGCTTCTGGGGTTCGACACGCCCGAAATCCGGCATCCGCGCTGTGCGGCCGAGGCCGTCGCGGGCCGAATGGCCGGTGCGATGCTGACAGGACTGGTCGCCTCGGCCCCGGTGACCGGGGTGCAGGTGACAGGGCAGGATCGCTATGGCCGCGACCTGGCGCGTCTGGCGATCGGCGGGCAGGATGTGGCGCTATTCATGCTGGGGACGGGGCTGGCCCTGCCCTATCAGGGCCATGCCCATCCGGACTGGTGTGCGCGGCTGGCCGCCGGCCAACCGGCGGCAGATGACCCGACCGAGCGCCACTAGGCCGCGCTAAGCGATGGTGGCGGGGGTGGGCCCGGTTCGGGCCACTGGCACGCAAGGCCAAGGGAGGCCCGGGCCTCCCTTGACGCGAGGCGTGCCGGGGTCAGGACGCGGCCATGGCGGCCGGAGCCGACCTGGCGGCGCGGGTGGCCCTGGCCCACCAGGCGATGTCGTCCAGCAGCGCCTTGGCCGAAGGCAGGAGCGCGGCTTCGATATCGGCCAGGTTGCCCGAACCGCCGAGGCCCGGATGCACCTTGAAGAAGTCTGCCCCGCCGATCAGGACCGAATTGCGGACCGGAACCATCTGCAGTTCGACGCCGATGGTGCGCAGGTGCTGGACGGCCGAGGTGCCGCCCATCGAGCCATAGGCGACGGCGCCCATCGGCTTTCTGGCCCATTCGACATAGGCCTGGTCGAGCGCATTCTTCAGCACGCCGGTGATCGAGCGGTTGTATTCGGCCACGACGAAGATGTAGCCGTCGAATTCGGCCAGCTTCTTCTGCCACTTCTGGGCGGCCGGATCCTGGGTCGGGGCCCAGGCGTTCGAGGCCACCTCGTCGAAGAAGGGCATCGGGTAATCGCGCAGGTCCAGCACTTCCACATCCATGTCGCCGCGCGCCCTGGCCTGGGCTTCGATCCACTTCGTCGGGATGTCGGCGAAGCGGGCCTTGCGGGTGGACGAGACGATGATCGCGATCTTCGGATTGCTCATTGTGGAACCTTTTGGGGTTGTTGTCCTGGATATGGGGAAGATGAGATTTTTCGGCTCGGCTGCAATTGCGCAGCGATGCGCCGTGTTCGTGCATGAGCGCACAGAAAATCCCGGGGGCGGCCGCGGCGCGATTCGACCATCTGCGACGGTCCCGGTCTTGCCCCTGCGGGCGGGGAATGACACACTTGCCCCACCATGACAAAGCCCACCGACAACCCCGCCGATCCTTTCAAGAAAGCGCTGGCCGAGGCCACGCGCACCATGGCCGATGATCCCGAGATGGCGGTGGCCTTCTCGGTCGATCCGCCGGGCATGAACAAGGAGGGCGTGCGCCTGCCGCAGGTCAGCCGGCGGATGACGCGGGACGAGGTGATGCTGGCGCGCGGCACGGCGGATGCCTTTGCCCTGCGGCGCAAGTACCATGACGAGGCGGTGTCGAACCGCTATGCGCCGACCGGACCGCTGGCCCTGGAAATCTATGAAGCGATGGAAACCGCCCGCTGCGAGGCGGTGGGCGCGCGGGCCATGCCGGGCACGGCGGTCAACATCGACGCCAGGATCGCCAACGAGGCGGACCGCAAGGGCTATGGCGGGGCCACGTCTTCGGGCGAGGTGCCGTTGAGCCAGGCGGCGGGCTTTCTGGTGCGGCATCTGGCGACGGGGCGCGATCTGCCGAAATCGGCGCAGAACGTGATGAACCTGTGGCGCGGCTTCATCGAGGAACAGGCCGGCGGCACGCTGGAGAACCTCGATCGCGTGCTGGAAAACCAGGCGGCCTTTGCCCGGCTGACGCGGCAGGTGATCTCGGATCTGGGCTATGGCGACCAGTTGGGAGAAGACCCCGACCAGGACCAGGACGACGAGGCCGGCGAGGCCGAGGAGGATCAGGACGCGCCGGACAACGCCGGACAGGAAGAGCAGGACAGCGAGGACAGCGACGCCTCGCCCGAGGACACGCAGGACGATCAGGACGACACATCCCAGGCGCAGGTCACGATGGAGGACAGCGCCGACATGGAGCAGGGCGAGGAGACCGAACTGCCGCAGGGCGAAGCGCCACAGGAGCCGCCGCCACCGGCGCCCTGGTCGGATGCCGATCCGAACTATACGGTCTATGCCACGGAATTCGATGAGGAAATCAAGGCCGAGGATCTGGCCGAGCCGGCCGAACTGGAACGCCTGCGGGCCTATCTGGATCAGCAGCTTGAACCGCTGAAAGGCGCCGTCAGCCGGCTGGCCAACAAGCTGCAGCGCCGCCTGCAGGCGCAGCAGAACCGGTCCTGGCTGTTCGATCTGGAGGAGGGCACGCTGGATGCGGGCCGTCTGGCGCGGGTGGTGGCCAACCCGACGACGCCGCTGAGCTTCAAGCAGGAGAAGGACACCGAGTTCCGCGACACGGTGGTGACGCTCTTGCTGGACAATTCCGGCTCGATGCGGGGTCGGCCGATCTCGATTGCGGCGATCTGTGCCGATGTGCTGGCGCGCACGCTGGAGCGGTGCGCGGTGAAGGTGGAAATCCTGGGCTTTACCACACGTGCCTGGAAAGGCGGGCAAAGCCGCGAGAAATGGTTGGCCCAGGGCCGGCCGGCGGCGCCGGGCCGGCTGAACGATCTGCGGCACATCGTCTACAAATCCGCCGATGCGCCCTGGCGGCGGGTGCGGCCCAATCTGGGGCTGATGATGAAGGAAGGCCTGCTGAAGGAAAACATCGACGGCGAGGCGCTGGAATGGGCGCACCGCCGGATGCTGCGCCGGCAGGAGGCGCGCAAGATCCTGATGGTGATCTCGGATGGCGCGCCGGTGGATGATTCGACCCTGTCGGTCAACCCGGCGAATTTCCTGGAAAAGCATCTGCGCGACGTGATCGCCATGGTGGAGAGGCGCAAGGCGGTGGAGCTGATCGCCATCGGCATCGGCCATGACGTGACGCGGTATTACGAGCGCGCGGTGACGATCACCGATGTCGAGCAACTGGCGGGGGCGATGACCGAGCAACTGGCCGGGCTGTTCGAGAGCGATCCCCGCAAGCGCGCCAGGGCCTTTGGCCGGGCGGCGTGAGGCCGCCTGCAGGCGCGCGCCGGGGGCTCTGCCCCCGGACCCCCGGGATATTTGGGAACAGATGAACAGAGGGCTGGATGTTTCAAAGCTTTGAGAGCCACGCCAATCCTGCCCAGGGTCCGGCGCGGCTGGCGGCCTTGCGCGGGCAGTTGGCAGGCATGGGTCTGGCGGGGTTTCTGGTGCCGCGGGCCGATGTGCACCAGGGCGAATATGTGGCCGCGCGGGACGAGAGGCTGCAATGGCTCACCGGTTTCACCGGCTCGGCCGGGTTCTGCGTGGTGCTGCCGGATGTGGCGGGTGTCTTTGTCGACGGGCGGTATCGGACCCAGGTGAAGGGCCAGGTCGATCTGGCGCATTTCACCCCGGTGCCCTGGCCC
The DNA here is from genome assembly GCA_021813365.1 of Pseudomonadota bacterium. GTDB lineage: Bacteria > Pseudomonadota > Alphaproteobacteria > Rhodobacterales > Rhodobacteraceae > Stagnihabitans. Next base: position 8,356 of record JAKALB010000007.1, read on the forward strand.
GAGGTGCAGCCGGGGCCCTGGATCCTGGAGCATCTGGGCGCGGGTGTGGTGGGGTTCGATCCATGGCTGCACACGGCCGAGGAGATCGGAAAGCTGGAAGCCGCGCTGGCGGGATCGGGCGTGTCGCTGATGGCGAGCGACAATGCGGTGGATGCGATCTGGCCGGATCAGCCCGCGCCGCCCTGCGTGAAGGCTTTTGTGCATCCGGTCGCACTTGCCGGGGAAACCACCTTGTCCAAGCGGGCGCGGCTGGCCGAGGGGCTGCGCCGGGCCGGGCATGGGGCGGCGGTGATCACGCTGCCGGATTCGATCTGCTGGCTCTTGAACCTGCGCGGCGGCGATGTGCCGCGCAACCCGGTCCTGCATGCACTGGCGATCCTGAAGGACACGGGCGATGTGGACTTGTTCGTCGACCCGCGCAAGATCACCGACGAGGTGCGCCAGGCGCTGGATCAGGGCATCGGCCTGCGCCCGCCCGAGGATTTCGTGCCGGCGCTGCAGGCGCTGCGCGGCGTGGTGCGGGTGGACAGGGGCACGGCGCCGCTGGCGGTCAGCCGGCTGCTGAGCCGGGCCGAGGTCGCCTGGGGCGAGGAGCCCTGCCGCCTGCCCAAGGCGCGCAAGAACACGGCCGAGTTGCAGGGCATGCGCGAGGCGCATCTGCGCGACGGCGCGGCCGTGGTGGAGTTTCTGGCCTGGCTGGAGGCACGGCTGCCGCAGGGCGGCATGAGCGAGATCGACGTGGTCATGGGGCTGGAAGGATTCCGCCGGGCGACCAATGCGCTGCATGACATCAGCTTTGACACGATCTGCGGGTCGGGGCCGAATGGCGCGATCATGCATTACCGGGTGACGGAGGAGAGCAACCGGACGATCGGCCGGGACGAATTGCTGCTGGTGGATTCGGGGGCGCAGTATCTGGACGGCACGACCGACATCACCCGGACCGTCGCGGTGGGGGATCCGGGGGCTTTCGCGGCGGAGTGTTTCACCCGGGTGTTGCAGGGCGTGATCGCGATCAGCCGGGCGCGGTGGCCGCGCGGGCTGGCGGGGCGCGACCTGGATCCGCTGGCGCGCTATCCGCTGTGGCTGGCGGGGCAGGATTTCAACCATGGCACGGGCCATGGCGTGGGCGCCTTCCTGTCGGTGCATGAGGGGCCGCAGCGGCTGAGCCGGATCAGCGAGGTGCCGCTGGAGCCGGGCATGATCCTGTCGAACGAGCCGGGCTATTATCGGGAGGGCGAGTTCGGCATCCGCCTGGAAAACCTGATCGTGGTGGAGGAGGCGCCGAATCCGCCGCAGGGCGACGGACGCGCGCAGTTGCGGTTCGAGACGCTGACCTTCGTGCCCTTCGATCGGCGCCTGATCCGGGTGGAGATGCTGTCGCCCGGCGAGCGGGACTGGCTGAATGCCTATCACGCCGAGGTGCTGGCAAGGATCGGGCCCAGGGTGCAGGGAAGCGTGCTGGACTGGCTGCGGCAGGCCTGCGCGGCGATCTGACGGCGGGGCGGGGCGGCGGGCCCGAATGCCCGGGCGAGGCTCAGGCTTCGGCGGCGATCTTGCGGATGCGTTCGACCATGGAGCGCAGCCCGTTCGAGCGCTGCGAGGACAGGTGGTCGTTCAGGCCCAGCCGGGCCAGTTCGGCCGGGGCATCGACGGCCAGAACCTGGGCCGGCGTCAGGCCGGAATAGAGCGCGTGCAGGATGGCGATCAGGCCGCGCACGATCATGGCGTCGGAATCGCCCTGAAAGTCGAAGCGGCCGCCCCCGATCAGCGGACGCAGCCAGACCTGGGAGGCGCAGCCCTGCACTTTCAGCGCCGGAACCTTGAAGCTGTCATCCAGGGGCGGCATCGCCTTGCCCAGTTCGATGACGTGGCGATAACGGTCCTCCCAGTCGTCCAGGAATTCGAAGGTCTCGACGATGTCCTCGAAGGCGGGGGCAGCCATGGCATTCTCCTCTTGCCCCTGACCTAATGCGCGGACGGGCGAAGGTCCAGATGCGCACCGGCCGATCGCGGCTTTTCATCGCGCGCGGCTTGGGCTACCCAAGGTGGGGAGACGTCGATGATGCGCACAAGAACCATTCATGTCCTGATCCTTGCCCTGGTGCCGAGCCTGGGCCTGTCCGGCTGTGCCCGATTCGCCGAGTCGGGGTTCAACCCGCTGAACTGGTTCCGGGCGGCGGCGCCCGAGGCACCGGCGGTGCTGTATGTGCCGAAGGACGACCAGCGGATGCTGGTGGCGCAGGTGCTGACGCTGAAGGTCGAGAAGAATCTCAATGGCGCGATCGTCCGGGCGACCGGGCTGCCGCCGACACAGGGCTGGTGGCGGGCGGACCTGGTGAAGGTCGATCAGGAGGATGACAGCCGCCTGGTCTTTGAATTCCGCCTTTATCCGCCCGTGGTGCCGCAGCCGGCCGGAACCCAGGCGTCGCGCGAAGTGACGGTGGCAACCGCATTGTCGAATGTGCAACTGGAAGGGATCACGACGATCGTGGTCCAGGGCGCCGACAACGCGCTGAGCAGCCGGCGCTGACGGGCCTGGGCAGGGCCTGGTCAGGGCCAGGTCCGGGGGGCGGGGGAGGCGGGTGAAAGCCGTCGAGCCGCAACGGGAGGCCGGACCGGGAGGCGCAGGCGGGCGGGCTGGGCGGGCGGGCGCTCAGAGACGCACGGTGCGCACCTCGTGACCCTTGGCGGTCAGGCCGATCTCGCCCTTGCAAAGCCGGATCGCATCGTCGCCGAAGGCCTCTGCCCGCCAGCCTTTCAGCGCCTGGCTGTCGCGGCGGCCGGCGGCGATGGCGTCCAGGTCCGAGGACGAGGCAATCAGCCGGGCGGCGACGCCCAGGGTTTCGGACTTGGCCTTGAGCAGCACGCGCAGCAGGTCGGCCAGGGCGGGGTTGACCTGCAACTGATCGCGCTCTTCCTCGACGCGGGGCAGATCCTCGGCCCGGGTCTCCATCCCGGCCCGGATCGCGGCCAGGATGCCCTCGGCGATTTCGGGCTTGCGGCCTTCGCGCAGCAACAGGCGCGAGCGGCCCAGTTCCTCCAGGCTTTGCGGCCGGGTCGAGGCCAGTTCCAGAAGCGCATCGTCCTTCATCACCCGGGAGCGCGGAATGTTCTGGGCCTGGCAATAGGTTTCGCGGAAACGGGCCAGCTCCCTGACCACGGCCAGGAAGCGACCCGAAGTCGTGCGGGTCTTGATCCGCATCCAGGCCTCTTCGGGACGGGTGATATAGGTTTCGGGATCGGTCAGGATCCGCAGTTCCTCTTCCACCCAGGGGCGGCGGCCGGTCTTGTCGAGCTGCGCCGCCAGCCATTCGTAGATCACCCGCAGATGGGTGACATCGGCCAGGGCATATTCCTTTTGCGCCTCTGACAGTGGGCGGCGCGACCAGTCGGTGAAGCGCGAGGTCTTGTCGAGGCCCTGACGTGCGATCTTCTTCACCAGGGTTTCATAGCCCACCTGTTCGCCAAAACCGCAGACCATGGCCGCAACCTGGGTGTCAAACAGCGGATCGGGAAAGCATTTGCCCTCGACGAAGAAGATTTCCAGATCCTGCCGGGCGGCGTGGAACACCTTGACCGTGGCCTGGTGGCGAAAGAGGTCGTAGAGCGGCTCGAGCGACATGTCGGAGCCTTCGATCGGGTCGACCAGGACGGCATCGCCATCCTTGCCGGGCAGCGCCATCTGGATCAGGCAGAGCCTGGACCAGTAGGTTCGCTCGCGCAGGAATTCGGTGTCGATGGTGACATAGGGCTGACGTTTGGCCTCGTCGCAGAAGGTGGCGAGGTCGGCTGTCGTCGTGATGGTGCGCATGGGGCGGCGTCTTTCCGGCGGCGCGGGGTCATCCCGCAGGTCAGGGTTCGTGCCTGCTATAGGCGGCGGGGGCGGAAAGGGAAAGAGGGGCCCGCCGCAAAGGTTGGTCGCAGAGGCTGGTCGCAAGGGCTGGTTGCACAGGCTGGGGGTCTCAGCATCTGCGACGCGGCCGGGGGGTTTCACACCCCCCGGGCCCCCCGTGGGATATTTGCGGCAAGATGAAAGCGGGCGGGGGGGGGAAATCAGAGGTCCAGCCGGCGGCGGTCGCCCCGGGCGAAGCGACGCAGGACGGCCGGATACAGGCGATGTTCCTGGATCAGGACGCGGGCGGCCAGCGTATCGGCGGTATCGCCGGGCAGGACCGGCACGCGCGCCTGGCCCAGGATCGGGCCGGCATCGAGCTCGGCGGTGACTTCGTGGACCGTGCAGCCGGCTTCGGCATCGCCCGCCTCCAGGGCGCGCTGATGGGTGTGCAGGCCCGGGTATCTCGGCAGCAGCGAGGGGTGGATGTTCAGCATCCGGCCCTGGTAGCGGCGGACGAAGTCGGGCGTCAGGATGCGCATGAAGCCGGCGAGGCAGAGGATCTCGGGCCGGGCGGCTTCGAGTGCGGCGTGCAGCGCGGCCTCGAACGCGGGGCGGTCCTGGCCGAAGCGGCGGTGGTCGATGGCGGCGGTGGGCAGGCCATGCGCCGCGGCCCAGGCCAGACCGGGCGCAGCCGGGTCGTTGGAGGCGACCAGCACCGGCCGGGCCGGATGATCGCCGGTCATCGAGGCGACCAGCGCCTTCATGTTGGACCCGCCGCCGGAAATCAGGATGGCGACGCGCCGGGCCTGCGGCCGGTCCGCGGCCTGGGTCACAGCAGGTGGCCCCTGTAGATCGTGCCCTGACCTTCGGTGATGCGGCCGAGGCGCGTGACGGTTTCGCCCATGTCGCTCAGCAGGGCCTGGATGGCATCGGCGCGCGTGGCCTCGACTGCCAGGATCAGGCCGATGCCGCAGTTGAAGGTCTTCAGCAGTTCGGCCTGCGACATGCCGGCGGTTCGGGCCAGCCACTGGAACACCGGCGGCAGGGTCCAGGTGCCGAGGTCGATTTCGCAGGCCAGGCCTTCGGGCAGGATGCGGGGCGGGTTCTCGGTCAGGCCGCCGCCGGTGATATGCGCCAGGCCATGCACGCCACCGGCGCGAATCGCCGCAAGGGCCTGTCTGACATAGAGCCGCGTCGGCGTCAGCAGGGCGGCGCCCAGGCTGCCCGAGGCGGAGGGCGTGGCAAAGGGCGCGGGCGAATCCCATCCCAGGCCCGAGAGTTCGACCACCTTGCGGACAAAGGAATAGCCGTTGGAATGCACGCCATCCGAGGCGAGGCCCAGCAGCACATCGCCCTTCTGCACGCCGCGCGGCAGGTCGGCGCCGCGCTCCATCGCGCCGACGGCAAAGCCCGCCAGATCGAAATCGCCGCCGTGATACATGCCGGGCATTTCCGCCGTCTCGCCCCCGACCAGCGCGCAGCCCGAGCGTTCGCAGCCCAGTGCGATGCCGTTGATGATGCGGGTCGCCTCTTCCACCTGCAACTTGCCGGTGGCGAAATAGTCCAGGAACAACAGCGGCTCGGCCCCCTGGCAGACCAGATCGTTGACGCACATGGCGACCAGGTCGATGCCGATCGTGTCGAGCCGGCCGGTGTCGATGGCGATGCGCAGCTTGGTGCCGACACCATCGGTGGCGGCGACCAGGATCGGATCCCGGTAGCCTGCGGCCTTGAGATCGAACAGCGCGCCGAAACCGCCAAGGCCCCCCATCGTGCCGGGACGATCGGTGCGGCGGGCGGCGGGCTTGATGCGGTCCACCAGCCGGTTGCCGGCGTCGATGTCGACACCCGCATCGGCATAGGTCAGTCCGTTGCGGGCTTGTCCGTTGTGGCCCTGGGTCATGGCATGCTCCACCGGCTTCAGATGGCGCTGGCCTTAGACCATCCTGTCGGCGCGGGCAATGGCTTGACCCTTGCGGCGGGCACCCTTACGCAGGACGGGCCGGGCCTGTAGCTCAATGGTCAGAGCAGGGCGCTCATAACGCCTTGGTTGGGGGTTCGAGTCCCTCCGGGCCTACCAGACCCGCCCGACCGGCGGGTCGGATGGCCAGCGCGGGATCGGTGATCGTCGGCGAATGGGCGCCCGGGAAGCGTTGGACGGCGCCGGGACCGAGGTCGGACTCGGGTGCGCGCCCGTGGCCGGCAGCGCCAGGTGCAGGGCCAGCGGTGGTGCTCGGGCAGAAGCGGCAGTTCGGTGGCGAAACGCTCGACCCTGCGCGCGGCACCCTGCGCGCGGGCGGGTGCGCGGAAAACCGGCGGCGCGCGCAGTCCGGCCGCGTCGGGGGCGCTGCGACACAAGGCACTGGAAAAACCACAAGGCAGGGCGCATCCTGAGGTCGCGCCAGTCCCCGGGGGATGGCGGTCAGGAGGTGACATGACGGCCCCACAGGCAGCGATCTGCATATGGTATGACAAGGACGCCGAGGCGGCGGCCCGGTTCTATGCCGAAACCTTTCCGGACAGTTCGGTGGGCGACATCGCGCTTGCGCCGGCCGACAACCCTTCGGGCAAGGCGGGCGCGGTGCTGACGGTCGAATTCACCGTGCTGGGCCTGCCCTGCCTGGGGCTGAACGGCGGGCCGGCCTTTCCGCAAAGCGAAAGCTTCTCGTTCCAGGTGCTGACGGCCGACCAGGCGGAAACCGACCGATACTGGGAGGCGATCGTCGGCCATGGCGGGCAGGAAAGCCAATGCGGCTGGTGCCGGGACCGCTGGGGTGTCAACTGGCAGATCACCCCGCGCGTGATGATGGAGGTGCTGAAGGCCGGCGGGCCGCGGGCCAGGCGGGTGTTCGAGGCGATGATGCCGATGCGAAAGATCGACCTGGCGGTGATCGAGGCGGCGCTGCAAGGCTAGCTGTCCAGCCCCGCCGCCGGCACAACCCGAAGGGACGACCCCGTGCAGGGCGAACACAGGAGGACTGGCGGCCCGGCCAGGGGCGGCAGGGGCGGCCTGTGTCGTGTCACCCTGCCCAGCGGCCCTGTCGTCAGGGTGCATGGGGGCGACCGGGCATGGACTGGCGGCGCGACGTGACCATCGGCGCCCCCGACAGCGGCTGGGCATCCTCCATCTTCCGGCCCATCAGGCGGTGGGCGATGCGCCGGCGACCTGCACGGCCACGGCACGCCCTTGGGCCTGAGCGGCGACGACCCGCCGGTTTCGGATGCCCCCGGGTGCGGGCTTGCCGAGCGCGCTGGCCGGTGTGGTGATCACCAGTTGCATCGCGGGGCCGGGTCATGCAACCCTGTTCCTGATGATCTCGTCCAGGGCGGCACTGGGTGTTATTCCCGAGATCAACGCGCAGGCCGGGCAGAGGGTGCTGCTGGCGGGGGTTTGGGCGGGGTCTTGTGCGGCGCTGGCCGGCATGGTGCTGAACCGGGTCGCGCGGCGGCGCAATCTGGAAGCGAGGATGGTCTGGCGTGCCGATGACTGAAAGCGTCTTGTTGCAGACACCCCTTGGCCCGCCCGGATCGGGCCGCAGCCGTTATGGCGCGGCCATGGCGCTGCATCTGGCCGGGCTGATCAGCGACAGGCAACTGGAAATCTATCGCATCGCTTCGGCCCGGGATGATGCAAATCCCGAGACGCTGTTCGTCGACCGGGGTCTGCCCCTGCCCAGAGTGGCGGCACCCGATGCGGCCTGGCTGATCCGGGGGCTGGTCGTGGCGGCGGACCGCTATCTGGCCGGGCTGGAGCAGGCGCCCGGCGTGGCCGAGGTGCGCGCCGGGCTGGCGCCCTGGGCGGCGGGGCCGGTCATGCCGCCCGCTGCCCCGGCCGATCCGCTGGTCGATCCGGTGCCCCATCCGGTGGTCCGGGCGCATCTGCCGCGTGCGCTGGAGGTTGCGGCCGCAACCCGGCCTGACCTGGCCGCCGCCATTGCCGCGGCCGCGCCGCATCTGCGCTGGCAGAGCTATGCGGGCTATGACGCCCAGGCCATTGGCGCAGGCTTTGCCAATGGCCAGGCCTATGCGCTGGTGGTGGGCGAAGCCTCGCCCATCAGGGCGCGGGATTTCGACCTTGGCCTGTTTCTGATCGCACCGCATGTCCTTTACCGCGACCACGCCCATGCCGCGCCCGAACTCTATGCCCCGTTGACCGGCCCGCACGGCTGGCGGTTCGGCACCGAAGGGCCGTTGCAGTTGCGCCCCGCGCATCACCCGGTCTGGAATCCGGCGCATCAGCCGCATCTGATCAAGGTCGGGCCGGAACCCTATCTGTGCCTCTATGGCTGGACGCGCGACGTGAACGCGCCGGCCTATATCCTGCCGGCCAGCGACTGGCCCGCACTGGAGGCGCTGCGGCTGTGAGCCCGGGGGGCAGACCCGGCACCGCGGCCAGGCGAGGCCAGACCCGCGGTCGCAGCGCCAGCCGGCCGCCCTGGCATGACGGCGCAGGGGTGGGGTGGATGGGGCCGGTCGTGCGAGCCGGTCCTGCGGGGCCGGTCTTGCAGCGGGGGGTCATCGGTGTGTTACAATCAGGCGCGAGCCAGGGCCCGACCGGAAATGCGGGCTGCGCAGCCGGGCTGCGCAAGAGGGCTGCCGGATGGGCGAACCCGAGACGATCATCACGCCCGGCATGTCGGCCGAAACCGCATTTCTGGCCGTGATCGCGGCCTGTGCCGAAGCGATCGGTCAGCATCTGTCCGAAGTGATGGCCAGTGACGACCCGGCCGGACCGCACAAGGCGCGCGTGGCGCTGCGGCGGCTGCGGACCGCGCTGGACACGTTCGCCCCCCTGCTCGGGCCGGCGGCAGTGCGGGCGTTGCGGCACGAGGCCCGCGACATCTTTCACCTGCTGGGCGCGGTGCGCGATGCCGATGTCTACCTGGCGACACGGGGCAAGACCAAGGGCACCAAGGGCGCCAGGGCCCTGGCGCGAGAGGCGGCCCAGCGCCGCGCCGACACCAGGGCCGAACTGGACCGGCGAGGCGCGCGGCACTTTCCGGAGCGGCTGCGGGCGTGGTCGGCACAGGCGGATCTGTTTCGCAGCGACGAGGCCGGCGTGGCGGCACGGCGGGCCCCGGTGGCCGAACTGGCCGGCGAGGCGCTGGAGCGGGCCTTTGCCGACCTGCGCGCCCGCGGCAAGCGGCTGAGCCGAATGGATGACAAGGCCCGGCACGGATTTCGCAAAGCCCTGAAAACCCTGCGCTATCAGGGCGAATTCTTTGCTCCGCTCTGGCCCGGACCGGAGGCCGATCAGGCCCGGGCGGCGGTTGCGGCCCTGCAGGATGATCTGGGCCTGCTGAACGACATGGCCAATGCGCGGCGGCGCGAGGGCCGGCACAGCCCGCCGGTCGCCGCGGAACGGCAGGCGCTGAAAGCGGCGGACGCGGCCTGGAAATCGCTGCGCAAGGCGCCAGGATGGTGGCTGGCGGCGCCGGTCGGTCCGGCCTGATCCGGCCCGAGAGCCGGCAAGGCCGGGCATGCAGGCCGATCCGGCCGGAGAAAGTGGTTCAACCGCCCACCATGTAGGGCATCAGCACCACCTGACTGTCGGGACTGATCGGGGTGAACCAGGCCTCGCGGTAGACCTTGCCATCGATGGCGACAGACACGCCACGCTTGATCTGCGGCTTGAGGCCCGGATACCGGGTCGCCAGCTCATCCAGCAATTGCTTGAAGTTGGCAGCCTGGACCTCGACTTCGGCCTGGCCGTCGGCGTGCTGACGCAGCGTGCCCCAGAGTGCCACTTTCACCATGCCACCGCCCCCGCCGCAGCGCGCGGAACACCGGATGAGCGCCCCTCTGCCGTGGTGCTGGCCGGTTTCCCGGCCAGCGGCACCGGCCTTGGCAGCCTGCCCGCGCCCGGCTGGGCGGGCGGACAGGCCAGGCCGGACCCGTCGCACGACGGACCGGCCGGACCGGCGGCGTGCCGCGGAATCGGCACCTCAGTGCCCCTTGATCGCCTTCAGCACGCGGGGCGGGCTCATCGGCAGTTCGTAGAGCCGCTTGCCGATCCCGCGCGAGATGGCGTTGGTCAGCGTGGCCAGTGGCGGAACGATGGGCGTTTCGCCCACGCCGCGCACCCCGTAGGGATGGCCGGGATTCGGAATTTCCAGGATGACCGTCTCGATCATCGGCATGTCCGAGGCCACCGGAATCCGGTAGTCGAGAAAGCCGGGGTTCAGGATGACGCCCTTGTCGGAGTAGATATACTCCTCGTTCAGCGCCATGCCGATGCCCTGCACCGCGCCCCCCTGCATCTGGCCTTCGACGTAATCCGGATGCACCGCCTTGCCGGCATCCTGGAAGACGGTGTAGCGCAGAACCTTGGTCTTGCCGGTTTCCTGGTCGACCGCGACATCGGCGATGTGGACACCGAAGGAGACCCCTGCCCCGTCGGCCTGGAAATCGCAATGACCCGCAATCGGCCCACCGGTCTGGAAGGACTGGGCCGCGATTTCGGCCAGCGTCATCGGCGGGAACTTGCCCGCGTTCGGCCCGGCGGGCACAGCCGCGCCATCGACCCATTCCACGGCCTCGGCGTCGATGCCCCAGATGGCAGCGGCGCGGCGCATCATGTCCTTCTTGGCCTCTTGCGCGGCGCGGATCGTGGCCAGGCCCACGGCAAAGGTCACGCGGCTGCCGTCCGTGTTGTCGTTGTAACCCAGTGTGCCGGTATCGGCGATGACCGTGCGGACCTTTTCATAGGGCACGCCCAGTTCCTCGGCCGCCATCAGGCTGATCGAGGCGCGGCTGCCGCCGATGTCGGGGTTGCCTTCCGATACGGCCACGGTGCCATCGGTGCCGATGTTCAACGACACGCAGGTGTTGCCGCCGAAGTTGAACCAGAAGCCGCAAGCCACCCCGCGCGAGGCGCCTTCGGGCACCGGGCTGTTCCAGTGCGGATGCGCCTTGGCGGCCTTGAGCGCGGCCAGAAGGCCCATTTCCTCGAACACCACGCCATAGGACGACTTGGTGCCCGCCTTGGCCGCATTCTTGATCCGCACGTCCAGCGGGTCGAGGTTCAGCAGCTGGCACAGTTCGTCGATGGTGCTTTCGACCGCATAGATCGCCTGCGGCGCACCCGGCGCGCGGTAGCTGATTTCCTTGGGCCGGTTGGTCAGCACGTTCCAGCCATAGGTGCGAACGGCGTCCAGGTCATAGCTGGCGAAAGCCGCCATCGCGCCCATGTCGCAGGTGCCGGTGTGAAACGCCCCGCCGGAATAGCGCAACGTCGCCTCGCCGGCGGTGATGCGGCCGTCCTTGGTCATGCCGATCTTGCAGGTGATCGAAGTGGTGACGGTCGGTCCGGTGCCGCGGAACACCTCGTCGCGGGTCATGGTCAGCTTGACCGGCTTGCCGGCCTTCTTCGACAGCGCCAGCGCCACCGGTTCGGCCCAGACCTGGGTCTTGCCGCCGAATCCGCCGCCGATTTCCGAGGCGGTGACGCGCAGGGCCGAAGCCTCGATCCCCAGGATCGCGGCGCAGGCGGTGCGGAAATAGAAATGGCCCTGCGTGCAGGTCCACAGCTCGCCGCGGCCATCGGCGGTCATCGAGGCAAGGCAGGCCTGCGGCTCGATATAGCCCTGGTGGGTGGCGGCGGTGCGGAAATTGCGTTCGATGATCTTGTCGGCCCGGGCGAACCCGGCCGCCAGATCGCCATGACCGAATTCGCTGTGATAGGTGACGTTGGCCGACATGCCGGCGGGCACGTTTTCCATCGTCTGGCCTTCGCGAACCACCGGCGCGCCCGGAGCCATCGCGGCATCGACGTCGGTGACATGCGGCAGGATCTCATACTCCACCTTGATCAGGCGGGCGGCCTTGTTGGCGATGGCCTGCGATGTGGCGGCCACGGCAGCGACGGCATGGCCTTCATACCAGACATGGGTCGTGGCCATGCAGTTGAGCTGCACGTCGCGCATCCCGGCATCGCCCTCGATCGGCGGAAAATCGGCACCGGTGACGATGGCGCGCACGCCGGGCAAGGCCTCGGCCGCCGAAGTGTCGATGCTGAGGATCCGGGCATGGGCATGCGGCGAGCGCAGGACCTTGGCCCAGAGCATGCCCGGCGCGGTGATGTCGTTGCCGTATTGCGCACGCCCCGTGACCTTGTCGATGCCATCGGGACGGGCCGGGCGGGTGCCCACATACTTGAACTTGCGCGGTTGATCGAGTGCCATGGGTCAAGCCCTCATCTGTGCCGCAGCGGCCTGGACCGCGCGGACGATCTTGTCATAGCCGGTGCAACGGCAAAGGTTGCCCGCCAGCCAGTAGCGGATTTCTTCTTCGGTCGGGTCCGGATTGCGCTCGAGCAGCTTCTGCGCGGCGACCAGGATGCCCGGCGTGCAGATGCCGCATTGCAGGGCGGCGTGGTCGATGAAGGCCTGCTGCAACGGGTGCAGCCTGTTGCCGTCGGCCATGCCTTCGATCGTGCCGATCGTGGCGCCCTCGGCCTCGACCCCCAGAACCAGGCAGGAACAGACGATGCGGCCGTTCAGCGTGACGGTGCAGGCACCGCAGTCGCCGGTGCCGCAGCCTTCCTTGGCGCCCATCAGATTCAGCTTGTAGCGCAGCACGTCCAGCAGGGTTTCGCCGGGATCGGCGATGAACTGGACCTCATCGCCGTTGACCTTGGAAGTGACGAGTGTGCCGGTCATCTTGCGGCCCTTTCATAGGCGATCCGGGCGGCGCGGCGGGCAAGCACGCCCACCACATGGGTGCGGAATTCCACCGTGCCGCGTTTGTCGGAAATGGGTTTGGCGGCGGCCGAGGCGGCCTTGGCCAGCTTGTCCAGGGCGGCATCGTCCAGCCTGGTGCCGACCAGCGCCGCCGAAACGTCGACCTCCAGGACCGTGGCGGCCACGGCACCCAGCGCGACGCGGGCGCGGGCCACCACGCCCTTGCCGTCCAGTTCGAGATTCACCGCGGCCGAGCAGACGGCGATGTCCATCTCGGTCCGGGGGATGAAGCGCAGATAGGCATCCGCGGCGCGGGCGGGCCGGGCGGGCAGCAGGATCGAGGTGATGAATTCGCCCCTGGCCAGCGAGGTCTTGCCGGGGCCGGTCGGAATCTGCTGCACCGGCACGTCACGCTCGCCATTCGGCCCGGTGACACGCGCCACGGCGCCGGCAGCCACCAGCGCAGGCACCGAATCTCCGGCAGGCGAGGCGTTGCAGAGATTGCCCGCGATCGTCGCGCGGCCCTGCACCTGGGTCGAGCCGATCAGGCTGGCCGCCTCGACCACGCCCGGCCAGGCCGCGACCAGATCCCTGTCCTCGCCCAGCGCCTGGTTCGGCACGGCAGCGCCAATGCGGAACCCACCCGCCTCGCGCGTGATCATCGCGGCACCGGGCAGGTGCTTGATGTCCACGATCAGGTCAGGTTCCACCAGGCCCGATTTCAGTTGAACCAGAAGGTCCGTGCCTCCTGCCATGACCCGGGCCAGGCCCGGCTCGGCAGCAAGCAGACGGGACGCTTCGGCCGGGGTTTCCGGTCTTGCGTAGCGCATGTCGTTTCTGTCCATCCATGGAGGTCACTCGCCCCGAAGGGCTGCGACGGATATGATCAAAGTGTTGCGGCAAAGCGCGCCGACGTCCAGAGCAAAAGCGACGCAGATCGGCGCGAACGGACATCGATCTGCCCGGCCGGCCGGGCGGTTCGGGGGGCGGCTTAAGGGGCGGTTCGGGGGGGCGGTTCGGGCGGTGGCGCAGGAAAGGCCGCCGCAACCGGAACAGCCTGCCGCAGGGCCGGCCCGTCTCGGCTCTCGTCTCGACTCTCGCCTCAGCTCCAGGCGCGCGCGGTCTTGAACAGCGCGGCCTGACTGACCGACCCGTCGATGGCGAATTTCGGGCCGACGGGCACCGCATCCAGGTCAAGCCGGCGCAGCCAGCGCGACCAGACGGCAGGCACGATGCCGATCACATGGGTGGCCCCCATCTCCAGCGCCGATCTCGACAGCGTCTCCATCAGGATGGACTGCACCGGAAGACGGCGATGGGCCGGCACGTCGTCGGCGATGAACAGGCGCGACGCCTCCCAGATCGACTTTGACACCGGAGCCTCGAAGAACAGCACATCCGAAGGGATGTCGTGCAGCAGCCCCTTCTGCGCGTCACGCAGCATGTAGGAATAGATGCCGACACGGGCCGTGGTGGGGGTCAGGCGGATGCCGCCCAGCACCTCGCCGAATTCGTGGATGATCACCCAGCGCGCGAGTGGCGTGTCATACTGGTCGAACTCCATCCCGTCGACCTGCGGCAGGCTCCATTGCAACCTGTCGATGAAGACCTTCTTGCGCGCCTTGAGGAAGGAGACCAGCAACTCGCCGTGCTGGTGGATGTTCTGGAACGACAGGACCGAGGCGCGCACCGTTCCCAGGCGCGGCAGCAGCGGGGTCTTCGGCGCGACCGGCGCGGGCTTGGGCGGGTCCGGCCGCCGCCGGTCGGTGCGGACCTCTCCGGCGGGCACCAGATCTGGAAAGGCCAGCAGCGCAGCGGAACCTGACCTTGCTGTGAGGGAATGTTGCATCAAACTGCTCGTTGCTTTTTCGCCAATTATTCACGCGCGTTACGGCTCGTCCATGAATTTTCTGCACTCGGACAAATTTCTGCCGGATTCGTAATTTTTTCCGCACAGGCTGCGCGGCTTCGGCGACATTGGTGATTCGGTCTGGCGCGGTCGGCGGTGCAAGGATTGGCCACGAAACTGCCAGCGGTTGTGCGCAATCTGTCGCATGGATGCCGGCAGGAGAGCAAGGTGGCAACGGCCGCAGGGTCCGCCCGCGCGGGTCCGACCGGGCCGGCCCGCGGCAATCCTGCATCAGGGGAAAGCGAAATCTGACGCATCAGGTGGATTTTCCGGAATTGGACACATTGGGGTCGCTGTTTCGCCCGCTTTCGACCCGCAATCTTTACGTGTGCGAGTCGGCGTGGCTGCCCCGGGGCGATTCGTGAAGCCCGGGGGCGCAGATGGATGGCGGGTGCACGGGAATTGGCGCGGACTTGAATCAAAGGGTCAGACATGAGAATCCTCATCGTTGACGACGAGCCCAGCATTCTGGAGCTTCTGAAGGCGTTCCTCGAGGCGGCAGATGCGCATGATGTCGTCACGGCGACATCGGGGTCGCAGGCGCTGACCATCATCGAACGAACCGATATCGACTTTGACTGCCTGCTTCTGGATATCCAGATGCCCGAGATGAACGGCATCGCCCTGTGCGAGAACATCCGCGCCCTGCCCGATTACACCCATGTGCCGATCATCATGCTGACGGCGATGAGCCAGAAGACCTATATCGACAAGGCCTTTGCGGTGGGCGCGACGGACTATGTCATCAAGCCCTTCGATTTCCTGGAGTTGCGCGGGCGGCTGAAGGCCGCGGCCAAGATCATCGACGAACACAACCGCGCCGCCGACAATGCCGCCACCGCCCGCCGCCTTGTGACGGACCTGGGCGCCGAAGCCAAACCGCATCCCGACGAGCCGCTGTCGATCGAGGGCGTGGATCGGGTCGTCGGCTATGCCGCCTTCGAGAATTTCGTGCTGACGCTCAGCCGCACCAAATTGCTGTTCGCCTCGGCCTTTGCGGTGCAGATCGCGGATTTCCGGGTGCTGCACGAAATGGTGCCCGCGCGCGAGATGCGCACGATCCTGAAGGCCGTGGCCCAGGTCATCGCCGACCACCTGCCCGATCCGGGCAACCTGCTGTCCTATCGCGGCAATGGCGTCTTCCTGTGCATCAATCAGAAGAAGACCAGCGTCACCCAGCAGCAGCGCGAGATTCAGCTGAACCAGGCGCTGGCCTTCTCGAAACCGCTGGTGCAGGGCAAGGCCGATATCCGCGTGGCGGTCGGGCATGAGGTGTCGCTGGTCTCGATTTCCAAGGCGGGTGCATTGCTGGCCCTGCGCAAGGCCGTCGATTCCATAGAGGCGCGGCCGGTGCCGGTGATGGAACTGGCCACCCTGTCCAAGCGCGTGCTGCGCAACCAGTCGCGCAGCCTGGAACAGGCGAAGCTGGAACGCCGGGCCTACGAACTGGTCCTGGAAGACATCGTGCGCGAAGAAAGCCGCCGCCTGTCCTGATCCGTCAAGCCTGCTTGGCTGCCGCCGCCGGGGATGCGGGCGGCATCGCGCTGCATGTCATTCCCGATCTGCAATGGCACAAGAAGGCCATCATTTGTCCTGAAATCCGCCCATGACCCAGGTTTTGATGCAAATTGCAGAATTGGTTCCGGGGAATGCCATGAGCACGGTTGACCAGCAGTCCGACACGCCGGCTCTGCCTGATGGCGTCAGCCACCTGGAGCGGCGCCTGAAAGATTATGTCGCGGTGTCGGACAAGTTGATCTGGCAGCGTCAGGCGATCTTTCTGGCCGCGGCCGGCCTGGGCGCCTTCTATTTCGACCCCTGGATCGAGATCCCCTGCTATCTGGCAGTGCTGGGATCGGAGATTCTGGACATGATCCTGTCCTGGCGGATCCGGAAATGGACCGATCACAGCCAAGAAAAGGCCCGCCGATTCCAGATCTGGGTGATCGTGAACACGCTGATCAGCGCCGGCGCGATCGCGGTCTTCATCATCATGACGGCTGTGCAGCAAGCGCCCGGCGAGGGCCATTTCACGCCGCTGTTCTTCCTCTTTGCGGCCTCGCTGTTCGCCGCGATGAACAATCACCAGCTGATGCCCGCGCTGATTCCGCGTCTGGCGATCTACGGGGCGACGTTCCTCTACATCGCGCTGATGGATCTCGTGCCCAACGTGCCGCCGCTGACATCGAAGTCATGGCTTCAGTTCTTCACCATGATCTTCGTGCTGTATTTCATCCTGGATTGTTCGATGGTCTTCCTGCGGCTCTACCGCAAGGGGCTGAAACAACTGGACGATCTGCGGGCCGAACATGACAGGACCATGCGCGCCTACGAGGTGAAGTCGAAATTCCTGTCGACGGTGAGCCATGAACTGCGCACGCCGCTGACCTCGATCAAGGCCTCTGTCGACCTGATCAACTCGGGCGTGCTGGGGCAGATGCCGAGCAATGTGGAACCGATCCTGCAGATCGCCGGCAAGAACTCCAAGCGTCTTGCCGACCTGATCAACGACCTTCTGGACGTGCAGAAGATCGAGGCGGGCGAAATGAACTACCACTTCGCTTCGGTCAATGTGCGCTCGCTGGTGCTGGAATCGATCGAAGCGAACCAGAGCTTTGCCGACCAGTTGGGCATCGGCATGGTCACGTCGTTTCCCGAGGTCGATGCCTTTGTCGAGGGTGATGCCTCGCGGCTGATGCAGGTGATGGCGAACCTGCTGTCGAACGCGCTGAAATTCTCGCATCCCGGCGGTGACGTGGAAATCTCGGTGCAGCGGCTGGGCGGCAAGGTGCGGATCGCTGTCAGGGACTCGGGCGTCGGCATCGCGGCGGGATCGCGCGACCTGGTATTCGGCAAGTTCACCCAGGTGGACAGTTCCGATCAGCGCCGCGTCGGCGGCACCGGGCTGGGAATGCACATCACCAAGCAGATCGTGGAAAAGCACAACGGCCACATCGATTTTTCCAGCGAACTGGGCCACGGCACCACGTTCTTCGTCGATCTCGACGAAAAGTCGGTCAGCCGGCCGAACAACATCGCCGTGCCCCTGGTGTCGAGCCGCACCCTGCCCGACCGCTCGACCGGGCCGGCCGCCGCGGTGGCCGCCGAATAGGTCAGGCCGCACGACGGACGGTGCGGGCTACGGCCCCTCACCCGCCAGATCGACAATCGCCGCGACCACCCGGCCCAGCAGGTCGTCGCCGCCGATCGGCCCGGGCTGTCTTGGATCGGCGCCCACGATGCCCCAAAGGGCAGAGGCCGGATCAAGGCGATCCAGTGTGTCGGGCGCGGTGCCAAGGCGGGACAGGTCGATCAGCTCCGCAGACAGTCCGTCCAGCAGGGTTGTCTCGAAGAGGCCGGCATGATCCGGCGGCAGGCCCGGCACCTCTGCCCGGTTCACCGCATAGGCGCTGACCTCGGGTATGGCCCCGGCATCGTTCCATCGGGTCGTCAGGTTGTCGATCATCTGCAACTGCTCGTCGGCGAAGTGGCCCGACAGCACCATGACCTGCTGCACGCCCATCTGCCCGAGCCGGCGCAGGGTCTGGTCCAGCATGGCCTCGATCTCTGCCCGTTCCGCCATCATCACCGTCCAGGGGAAGGCCGCATGACCGCCGCCGGTGCCGTAATACAGCACCGGCCAGACCAGCCCGCCGGTGCGTTCGGCGGCGGCCAGGCAGAGGCCATGCGCGGTCAGCCCGTCAAGCCCGACGGGCAGATGATGGCAATGCCATTCGATGGTGCCGAGCGGCAGATAGATCAGCGAGCGTTCGGACAGGGCGGCCTCGATCTGGTGCGGGCGCAGGCGTTCGATCTGCCTCATCGGTAGAAATTCCTCACCCAGGCGTGGCGCGGCATCCTGGCCATCAGCTCTGCGGGAAATTCGGCGCCATCGCTGTAGCGGATGTTCATGTCGACCTCCTCGGGCGATTTCATGCCCGCGATCAGGACCGAAACGGCGTCATGGGCCAGAACATAACGCATCGCCGCCTCGGCCAGGCTGGAATAGAATGGGGCGACTTCGGCCTTCAGCGCGGCCACGCGCGCGAGCGTTTCCGCAAACCGGGTGCCGCGGAACATCTGATGGGGCTGGGATCCCTGCTCGAAGCTTTCGTAACTGGTTTCGGTCCAATGCCCGATCAGCGACCCGGAATCGAGCGGCACCCGTGCGATGATCGCCGTGCCCCCGTCTCTGGCGGCCGGGAACAGCGCATCGCGCGGCGGCTGTTCGAACATGTTGAAGATCACCTGTTCCGAAGCCACGAGCCCCAGACGCGCCAGCGCCACGCCCTCTTGCGGCCGGTTGTCGCGCAGGGAAACGCCGATCTGGTCGATCTTGCCCTCGACCCGCAGGTCGCTCAGGGTCTCCAGCCAATCCAGCTCGCGGTGTCCGGCCGGCCCCCAGGAATGGAGCTGGAAGAGGTCGATCCGTTCGACACCAAGCCGGCGCAGCGATGCCTCGACATGTGCGCGCAGATGCCAGTCCGGAAAGCGCCCGCGCATCTGGGGTGCAGGATCGTCGGGGTTGGGCCAGACAGTGGGCTGCGCCTTGGTCGCGACGTAGATTCCGGACCCGCGCCACTGGCGGAGCGCCTGGCCGATCACGGTTTCCGAATGCCCGGCGCCATAAAGCTCTGCCGTGTCGACGAAATTGATGCCTGAATCGAAGGCGTGCAGCAAGGTGCGGACCGATGCGGCGTCATCGACGCGCCCCCATTGCCCGCCGATCTGCCAACCGCCAAAGCCGATTTCCGACACCTGCCAGCCGGTCCGTCCGAATGCCCGATAGCGCATGAAGCCCCCTGCCCTGCCGCGGGAATAGGGGCATCCTGCCACGGCGCAAAGCAGCGGACTGATTGAATTCGATCAGCCCGGGACCGAGTCGGGCAGGTTCTGCGGGCTGTAAAGCACGATGGGCACCGTAGAGACATAGGGCGGCGCCAGATCCGTCACACCTTCAAAGCCGAAATGGCTGAGCAGCACTTCCAGGGCAAACTGCGCCTGCAACTCGGGGCTTTGGTCGATCGTCAGGGTCATCAGCCCTTCGCGCAGACTGGCGTGCGTGAAAGGTGTCAGTTCATGGCCGATGAACAGAGGGCGCCGGGCAAGGATTTCCGCCCTGATCGCCCCCACCACGCCGCGGTTGCCCGCGCCGACATTGTAGATGCCCACGGTTTCCGGATGGCGGCGGAACGCCTCTTTCAGGCGCGCTTCGGAACGGATCGCATCGTCGCCGCCCTCGACCACCTCGACGATCTCGAGACGCCCGGAGCCGGCCAACTGGTCCCTGAGCCCATGCAGCCTCTCGGCATGCGACTGGAATCCCAGATGATTGCACAGGACGATGACCGATCCGGGCGGTGCCATCAGATCCAGGAAATAGCCCGCCGAGCGGCCCGCCTTGTAATGGTCGGTCCCCGCATAGGCCAGTCGCGCCGATCCGGGCAGGTCCGAGATCATCGTGACAACCGGACGCCCCCGCGCCGCAAGCTCGGCGATGGCGGCGCGGATCAGGGGATGGTCCTGGGCATAGACGATCGCGGCGTCATAGCCGCCTCGCTCCAGCGCAGCGACGATGGTTGCGGGTTCTTCGTCCTCCAGCACGGTCCGATGGATCGCGATGGAATGGTTCATCCGCTGGGCAAGGCGGCGGAATTCGAACCCCATGCGCCGGATCAGCGGCAGTTCCGGCCGCGCCAGGATCACGTTCAGTCGGACGATGCTGTGATGCGACGAGGGGAGGATCCGCTTCAGGCCCAGGGTCCGCGCGGCATCGAGCACCCGTTTGCGGACTTCGTCGCTGACGTTGCCGCGTTCGTGGATCACCCGGTCCACCGTGGCGGTGCCAACACCCGCCAGGGCAGCGACATCAAAAAGTGTAACCCGGGTGGATGATTTTCGTTCCATCCTTTCAATGCCTTGCGTATCGCCCATCTGTCGCTGATTGAAATCAATCAATGTGCCTTGCGACAATTTGTCAAGCTTCGGTATGACTCTGCGCCAGAAAGGTGCCCCCGGAACAGGGGGGGACCGGAATCTCGGAAACCGGCGCGCGCAGCGTCCAGACACATCGAACGACGTCCTTTGACGCAGGCGACCCCCGGGCTGGAGACAGTGCCGGCCGGGCTGATCCGTGCCCGGTGCGGCAAGGACAAATGGCGGAAACGAAATGGACGATCTGAAATTCGGCACACGCAACAAGCGGGGGGATTATGTCCCCAACGCCCGGCTGGAAAGCGCGCCGCTGTTTGTCTGGCCGCCGCGCCCGGCCAGGCTGCTGGCATGGCTGCCGCATTACTTCCTGCCCTGGAACGCGCTGTTTTTCGCCTTCGGGGCATTGATCTGGTTCCATGCGACCCCGGCAAGACAGACCCTGGCCAGTTTCGACTGGCACTGGATCGCCTATCTGTGGCTGCGCAACAGTGCGATCATCCTCGTGCTTTATGGCCTGCTGGAATTGCGGCTGTACATCCGCCGCGCCCAGGGCAACCGGTTCAAGTTCAACGGGCTTTTCCCGGCGGACAGGAAATCCGATGTCTTCCTGTTCAAGAGCCAGAACATCGACAACTGCATTCGCACCTTCGGCACCGGCGTGCCGATCTGGACGGCCTATGAAGTGGTCATGCTGCATCTGTGGGCAATCGGCTGGGGCCCATGGACCACATTCGATGCGCACCCCTGGGCCCTGGCGATCCTTGGCCTGCTGATCCCCCTGGTGCATGAGGCGCATTTCTTCTGCATCCACTGGCTGATCCACCGGGGGCCGCTCTACCGATACATCCACTCGGTTCACCACAATTCGGTCAACCCGAGCCCGTGGTCGAGCCTGTCGATGCATCCGGTCGAGCATCTGCTCTACTGGTCGGACATCCTGATCCATCTGGTGATCCCGTCGCATCCCCTGCTGGTGCTGTATCACCTGCAGTTGAGCGGCACGGGCGCTGTCGTGGGCCATATCGGCTTTGACCGGATCGAGGTGGGCGAGGGCGCCTTCGGCACGCAGGCCTATTCGCATTACCTGCATCACAAATACTTCGAGGTGAACTATTCCGACGGGCTGGTCCCGTTCGACCGCTGGTTCGGCACGTTCCACGACGGATCGAAGGAGGGCGAAGCGCGCATGGAGGCCCGATTTGCAGCCAAGCGGGCGCGAATGAACAGGCCTGAAGGATGATTCCGGCAACTTCGGCGGCAGAGAGAGGAGCCGCCGTCGCTGATGGCCAGACATGGCCGGACGACCACAAGCAAACCCCGTCCGTGCGGACGGTTTCAGGGAGGAGAAGACCCAATGACGATCAAGCAGACTCTGTTGCGCCTGGTGGTGAGCACCACCGCGCTGGCCTTTGGCGCCACGATGGCCCTGGCCGAGGGAAAGACCGTCGCCGTGATCGGCGGCAAGGCCGACGATCCGTTCTTTGCCAAGGTCAAGAAGGGCATCGACGACGCCACGCTGGTCGTGCAGGCGCATGGTGGCACGGTCAACTACCTGATGTTGCAGAACTATGACAACATCGGCGGCGACGCGGCCAACCTGGTGCGCACGGCCATTTCGCAGGGCGCCTCGGTCATCGCGGTGCCGAACTGGGTGCCGGATGCGCAAGACGAGGCGATCAAGGCCGCCCAGGCCGCGGGCATCCCCGTGATCCTTTACAACTCGGGCGGTGGCGACAAGGCCAGGGAACTGGGGGCCATCAACTACATCGGCAACGAGGAATATACCGCCGGCCTGGCCGCCGGGGCGTATTTTGCGACGCATGGCATGACCAACGTGATCTGCGTGAACACCGTTCCAGGCGCGCAGAATCTGGAAGACCGCTGCAAGGGCGTGGCGGATGGCGCGGCCAAGAATGGCGGCGCTTCCAACCAGTTGCCGCTGCCTGCCTCGGCGTTCGGAGACCCGACGGCCGTGGCCGAGGCGATCAAGGCAACCCTGCTGAAGGACACATCGATCAACGGCGCGATCACGATTTCGGCCGGGGACGCCAACTCTGCGGCCACCGGCATCGAGCAGGCCGGACTGACCGGCAAGGTCGCCCTGGCCTCGTTTGACATGGATGGCGCGGGTCTGGACCGGATCAAGGCGGGCACCCAGCTGTTCGCCGTCGACCAGCAGCCCTGGCTGCAGGGCTTCCTCGCCGTGACCATGGCCGATGCCTATGTGAACTACGGCCTGGCGATTGCTTCGGCCCCGGTGCTGACCGGCCCGGGCATCGTGGACAGCGCCAATATCGACGCCACGCTGGCGGGTGCTGGCGCCGGCTACCGCTGATCCTGCCGAAACCATCGGCCCGGATCCTCCGGCCCGGGGCCTGATCGCGCCCCGGGCCGGAAACCCCGAAGCTCGGCAAGAAGCGTGCGATGTGCCAGGATATGCCGACGAAGATGCGCAATCGGAGACATGGATGACCGACCCCACCCCACGCATGTCGCTTGGCGTCGTGCTGCGCCGACCGGAAACCGGATCCTTTCTGGGTCTGGCGACGGTCTTTGTCTTTTTCTGGATCTTCGGTGGGGCGAATTTTGCCTCGCCAAACGGAGCGGCAAGCTGGCTCAACGTCGCCGCATCGCTGGGCATCATTGCGATTCCGATCGGGTTGCTGATGATCGCGGGCGAGCTCGACATCTCGATCGGCTCGATGGTTCCGGCCGGGTCGATGACCTGCGCCATCCTTTCGGGCCATTTCGGACTGCCCATCGCCGTGGGGATCGGCGCGGCGCTGGCGCTCGGGGCCGTGGTGGGGCTCGTCAACGGCCTTCTGGTGGTCAAGACCGCGGTTCCGTCCTTCATCGTGACCCTGGGCACTCTCTTTGCCGTTGCGGGCCTGCTTCTGGGCCTGGCGGTGATCATCACCGGCACCACCAGCGTGAAGCTTCAGGCCGGGCCGGAGGCGAAGTTCCTGCTGGGGCATTTCATCGGCGGGGTGTTTCAGGTGACCATCTTCTGGTGGATCGCGGCCGCCGCCTTCTGGGGCTTCGTCCTGCATTATTCGAAATATGGCAACTGGATCCTCGCCATGGGGGGCGACAAGGTTTCGGCGCGCAACGCCGGCATCCCGACCGACCGGGTGACGATCCTGCTGTTCATGTGTTCGGGGATGAGCGCGGCCTTCGTCGGCCTGAGCCAGGCGATCCTTTACAATTCGGCGCAGGTTTCGGCCGGCCAGTCCTACATCTTCAATGCCATCATCTCGGTCGTGGTTGGCGGTGTGCTGCTGACGGGCGGCTATGGGTCGATCTTCGGCATCGTCCTCGGCACGCTCACGTTCGCCATCGTCAACCAGGGCATCTACTACACCGGTTTTGACGCCAACTGGGCCAGCCTGATCATCGGGATCCTGTTGCTGGTCGCCGTTCTGATGAACAATACCTTCCGCAAGGCGGCGCTGTCCTATGCGCCCAGGAAAGGAGCCCGGACATGAGTGCTCCCATCGTTTCGCTCAGGGGCATCGCCAAGAGCTTTGGTCCCATTGACGTGCTGCATGACATCAATCTGGAGATTCGCGCCGGCGAGGTGCTGTGCCTGCTCGGTGACAATGGTGCCGGCAAGTCGACGCTGATCAAGCTGCTGTCCGGGGTGCATCAGCCCACATCCGGCGAAATTCTGATGGATGGCCAGCCGATCCGTTTCGGCACGCCGCGCGAGGCCGCCGAGCTTGGCATCGCCACCGTGCATCAGTTTGGCGGCACCTTTCCGCTGATGAGCATCGGCCGCAGCTTCTTTGTCGGCGTCGAGCCGACGAAAGGCTGGGGGCCTTTCAGGATCTTCGATCGCAAGACCGCGAACGCCGTTGCGGTGAAGGCCCTGCAAGGTTTCGGCATCACTCGCATCACCGATGGCGACCGGCTGGTGGGGGGGCTTTCCGGCGGGGAACGGCAATCGCTGGCCATCGCCCGGGCGGTGCATTTCGGCGCGCGCGTGCTGATCCTTGACGAGCCGACCGCGGCGCTTGGCGTGAAGCAGGCTGCCCATGTGCTGCGCATCGTCAACGAGGCCAAGCGGCGTGGCCTGGCGGTGGTGTTCATCACCCATCAGGTCATGCATGCCATGGCGGTGGGCGACCATTTCGCCGTGCTGATCCGAGGCGCCGTCGCAGCCGATTTCCGCAAGGGCGAAAAGTCGCGCGAGGAAATCACCGACCTCATGGCGGGCGGCGAAACCATGGCCTCGCTGGAGTCCTCGGTCGAGGGCGAGATGGCGGCGCATGCCGGCCAGGCACGTCAGGTGATCTGATCCGGCAGGTGGCGGCCGCCGGCTCCCCGGCCGCCCCGAAGTGTCCGTCGCGCCTCTCCACCGCGCGGACAAACCCGCAGACCCGGGCCGTGCTTCGCCGGCCCGGGTCGACCGGAACCGACCGGCGCCCGCCGCAAATCCCGCGCCGAGACCAGAGCCGGCCGGCCCTGCGCAGCCAATGCGTGGCAGCCGGTTTCGCGCGTCAGAGCCAGTTCCAGACCCGGTCCCAGAACCCTGGCTGGGGCTTGTCATGGTCATTGGTCAGCGCGTTGACGAACATCAGCATGTTGACCGACTGAAACTCCAGCCCGTGGAAATTGCCCTGCCAGCGCCCGAACTTGCCGATGACATGGGTGACGACGCCATGCGTGATGGTGCCGTCGCTTTCCACGGTGAACTTGTGGCCGAATGCCTGGGCCAGCCTGCGCGTGGCATCTTCGGGCTGGCCGGGCGCCACCGTCAGGAATTCCCAGTTCACCGGGTCGAGCCCGTGTTGCGGCCCATAGGCTTGCAGCACTGCGGGCGTATCGCGCGCGGGATCGGTGGTGACCGAGACAAACCGCACCATGTCGATCATCGGGGTCTGATTGATCATCGCCTGCACCTCGGCCAGCTTTTCGGCATGCAGCGGGCAGACATCGGTGCAACTGGAATAGATGAAGTGCAGGATGCTGACCTTACCCAGCCAATTGGCCGGGCGCACCAGCCTGCCGGCGGCGCCGCCGAGGGTGAAATCCGGCACCGGCCGATCCAGCGCCTGAAAAAACGGCTCCTTCGTGTAGAATTCGTCCTCGAATTCCTGAACCGAATGCGCGCGCAGCGGCCCCGCCAATGTGGCACCGATGGCGGCCAGCGCCTGGCGTCTGTTCCAACTGATCATCCTGATATCCTCTGTCCGATGCAGGCGGCGCCCCTGCCCCACCCCTGGCGACCCATCGGCCCCGGCCGGGGGCCATGTCGCCGCTGGCCGTGGCAAGGCCAGCCTGCCCCGGGCGGCTGCGGGTGGGCCGGGCGGCGGATCATCTGAGATAGGCCTTCAGAAAGGTTTCGATTTCCGGGGCGTTCCAGCTTGCCGGGCCGACCAGGCGCGCCAGTTCGCGGCCATCGGCATCCAGGATCAGCGTGGTCGGCAGACCGGAAAGCCGCAGGTTGGTGAAGGCCAGCATGGTCGGGTCGACCTGAATTGCCAGGTGTCTGATCCCGATCCGGTCGAAGAACCGGCGCACCTCCGGCACGCCGCCGGTGTCGATGGACAACGCCACCACCTGAAGGTTCGCGCGGCCCAGATCGGCCTGCAAGGCGTCCAGCGTCGGCATTTCCCGGATGCAGGGCGGACACCAGCTCGCCCAGATGTTCAGCACGATCACCTTGCCGCGAAACGCATCAAGCGTTCCGGCCCTGCCGTTCTCGGTCAGGTAACGCACTTCGGGCAGGGGTTGCGGTGTTTCGTGCCGGATGAAGCCGGGCGGACCTGCGGTGGCGGCAACCGCCGTTGCAAGCCAGATCAGGGCCGCAGGAACCGTCAGGATCGGCCCCCACCCCCACCCCCTGCCGGGGGTGGGATCCTGGCGGGCATCGGACCTTTGCCCGGAGGCCCAGGTCATGGCTGTGCGGCCGCGTCGGCCGCGGTGATCCTGGCCTGCGCGTCTCGCGCTCGCGCGGGCCAGGTGCTCTCGATATAGTCCAGCACGGCCCGGATCTCGGCATCGCTGAGCTTGCCGGCAAAGCCCGGCATGTCGCTTTCGTAGCCCTGGCCCATCACCGCTGCGACACCGAATTTGGTCAGGTTGAACAGGTCGCGGTCGGAATGGTGCCATGTGTGGCCACTCACGTCATGCGGCGGCGCGGGCATGCGGCCTGTGACCAGCCGGCGTTTCCAGTCCGGCTGGCCTTGCAGGTCGGCGCCGTGACAGGCCGCGCAGGTGCTGGCGTAGATCTGCCGACCCTGCGCAATCGTCGCCGCGCTGATCTCTTCGGCCTGGGCCGGTGCCGCCGCGAGGGCGGCGATTGCGATGAGTGCCTTCATGATCGCATCCATTTCAGAAACAGTCTTGCCAGGACGACGATGCCGAACACCACGACGGCTGCGGCACCGAGAAAGCAGAGCACGACCAGTGCCATCATCGGTTCGGCTGCAACCGCCGTTGCCCCCGGCATCGCCCGCCCCTCACTCGAGCGGAAAGAGCGTCACGCCAGAGGGCGCATAGGCATAGACCTCCAGCGAGGCCAGCGCCTCCTCGGCCATTTCGGGCGCATCCATCCGCATCCCGGGCAGGGTGATGCCAGATACGGCGGGCTTTTCGGTGATCAGCTTCTCGATGAACTTGACGGGGATGAATCCGCTCATCACATAGCCGTCGATCACTGTCACATGGCAGCCTATTCCCGCGTCCGGCATGCCGGCATCCCTCGCCACCCTGTCGTAATTCGTGTCCGGAACCACCTTGACCTCATAGCCATGGACCTTGAGGTAATCGGCATAGTCCTGACAGCAGGAGCAGGTGGGGTCGCTGTAGAGCGTCACGTCTTGCCCGGCAATGGCCGGAGCGGCGAAGCCGAGAACCAGAGCGGTTGCGAGTTCGAGTTTCATTCCGATCTTCCTCATGCGGCCGTCAAATCGGCCCAGGTTGCGCCGCCATCGCGGCTGGAGAGCAACGCGCCGCCGGCGTCGGCGGCCACGACATGGTCGGGATCCAGGGGATCGACGGCGAGAATCGGCGCCGCCATCGCCGGGCCGACGGCGGCCCAGCTCGACCCGCCGTCCGTGGTTTTCCAGATGCCCGAAGGCAGGCCGGCGAACAGCACCTCCGGCACGGAAGGCGCCAGGGCAAGGCTGACGACGGCGAGGTGGGGCAAGCGCCGGGCTGGGTCGATGCGGGCCGCGCCTGCCTCGTCGCCTGAAACCTGCATCGCGCCGGTGTCTTCCAGCGAAGACCAGCGGCAGAAGCAGTCCGGCACCTTGGACACGCCCCTTGTCGTGCCTGCAAAGACCCAGTAGCCGCCCATGCCCGACAGGCTGCCGACCGAGGCCAGCGCCTGCACATCGACCTCGACCTGATCCGCCAGGGGGCGGTCCATGGCGAAATCCCAGCTTCGGGCGCCGTCGCTGCTTTGCCAGAGCCCGTCGCCACGCACAGCGACATAGACCGTCTGCGGATCATGCGCCGCAATCGCCACCGCATCCAGCGGCGATGCGGGCAGGCCCGGGCCGGCGGAATGCCAGGTCAGCCCCGCGTCATCCGATCGTGCAAGTCCGGCCAGCGTGGCGGCATAGATCACGCCCGCCAGGTCGGGATGCGTGGCCAGTGCGGTGACGGCCGCGCCGGGACCGGGACCGTGCGGCGCAAAGCTCGCCCCGGCATCGCCGCTGATCCAGAGGCCCGCCGCCGCGGCCAGGAGCTTGCCCTGGTCGAAGGCCAGCGCGGTGACGGTTCCGGCGGGTCGCCCGGAGGGCGTGCCGGCCACGGCCCGCATCAGACCGGGCGGCCCGCCGGAACCGAGCGCCGCGGCACCCAGGCCAACCAGCAGCCTACGACGCGAGAGCGCCGGAAATCCTGAAAAAGTCATGTTTCATCATCCTCTTCCACCCCCGTCCTGCGCAGCATGGACAGGATCCGTCTGCCAGGCAGCGCCCATGCGCAGCCCGAGAAAGGGCGGCCCGAAGCGGGGCGCCCGTCAGGTCAGGATGATGGTTCGTGGAGGGGTCAAGGCCGGTGACGGTGCCCGCCCCTCGGCCATCGCTTCGCCCGGGTCGTACCGGCAGGACACCAGGGCCGAGGGCGGCAGCACGGGCTCCGCCGGCATCCCCAAGGTGGACAGCGCGCAAGTCAGGTCGCAGCCTGCCGTCATGTCCATCCCGGGATCGCATTTCACGCAGTCGCCCGCGCCAGATGGCATCATCGGCATGGCAGACATGGAATCCGCGGTCTCGGCCCTGATCGGAGACACCGAGACGGCAACTGTCCCCGCCAGGAAAATGGCGATGAGCAGGATGACGAGATGGCGGGCCAGACCGGTCATGCGGGCAGGATAGTCGGGTCGGCTCCATCGGACCAGAGCGGCGCGCGGCGCGGTCCTTCACCTTTTCGTCAGACGGACTCGCCCGAGAGCTGCCACATGGCCCGGCCACCCGCCCCCTGCCCGAACGGTCGGCCGCCGGGCCGGCATTCAGGCAGGGTCCGAGACAACCGGCCGCCCGTCGGCACGCCATTCGGGAAGGCCGCCATCCAGCCGGCGGGCGGCAAGGCCCAGTTGGCGCAGGCGGGCGACGGCCTGGTGGGCATAAAGGCAGTAGGGGCCGCGGCAATAGGCGACGATTTCCGTGCTGGGCGTCAGGGTCGCCACCACCGCATCCAGCCGGCCCGGATCAACCTGCAACGCACCGGGAATATGGCCCATGGCAAATTCATCTTCGGGCCGCATGTCGAACAACGTGACCGATCCCTCGTCCAGCCGTGCAGCCAGCTCGGCGCGCGTGATCGGCTCGGGAGCGCGGCCCTGCGTCAGATCCTGCAAGATCTCGTTCACGACCGCCAGGTTCTGCCGCGCGATGCGCCCGAGCAGGTCCATGAGAACCAGCGTCTTGTCGTCTGTCAGGCGGTAGATCACCGCCTTTCCCGCCCGGCGGCTGGTGACAAGCCCGGCGCGGCGCAACTGCTGGAGGTGCTGCGAACAGTTGGCCACCGTCGCGCCGATCTTTCTGGCCAGAGCCTCGACCCCCCGTTCGCCCTGGGCCAACTGCTCCAGCAGCATCATTCGGTGAGGCGACCCAAGGGCGCGGGCGATCAGGGCGTATTCCTCAAGCAGCGCGAGTTTCGCCGTCATTGACAGGGCTGATCCTTCGGGTCTAGATCATTCAAGTATTTGCTTGAATGATTTAGAGAGTCTCGCGGGCGGGGGCAAGCCCGGCCCTGGCCGAAGTCTGATGGAGACCAAGAATGATCCTGCGCCAGTTCCTGCATTCCGACCCGGTGGCCGCCTCATACCTGTTTGGCTGCGGCGGCAAGGCATCGGGGGCCGTGGTTGATCCGGTGGGCGACATTGCCGCCTACCTTCGCGCGGCCGAGGCCTCGGGATTGCGCATTCTCTATGTGATCGACACCCATCTCCACGCCGATCATGTGTCGTCCGGCCGCGCGCTGGCCGCGGCGGCGGGCGCCGAATATGTCCTGCACGCCGATGCGCCGGCAGCGTTTCCCTTCAGGCCGGTGCGGGATGGCGACGAGCTTGCGCTTGGAAATGTGATGGTGAAGGTTCTGCACACGCCCGGCCACACGCCCGAACATGTCTGCCTGCTGGTGACTGACCGCACCCGTGCCGCCGAGCCCTGGTTCGTGCTGACCGGGCATACGCTGATGGTGGGCGATCTGGGCCGGACCGAGCTTGCCTCCAGTGCCGAAGATGGCGCGCGGGCGCTGTTCAGGTCCATTCAGGCCCTGAAGGCGCTGCCGGAATATCTGGAAGTGCTGCCCGGTGCCTATGCCGGCTCGGTCTGCGGCCGCAGGCTGAGCGGCAAGCCAAGCTCCAGCATCGGTTTCGAATTGCGCCACAACACCGCCTTTGGCATCGCCGACGAGGCGGCATTCGTGCGCGCCATGACCGCCGACATTCCGCCCCCGCCGCCTGGTGCCGCGCAGAACCGGGCGATCAACGCCGGCCTGGCAGGTCACGCATGACAGAGCCTGCGCCCTTTTCCGGGGACAGCCCCGCGGATCTGACCCTGGGCATCCGCGAGAACCTGGCCCAGTTCGTGCACCAGCTGATTCAGGTGCTGCTGGTCGGTTTTACCATCGGCATGATGCGCACCGTGGTTCCGGCCCTGGCCGAGAGCGAATTCGGCGTGGCCAAAGGCTCGTTCCTGCTGCTTTCGGCCTTTGTCGTGGCCTTTGGCCTGGTCAAGGGCGCGCTCAACTTCGTGGCCGGGAGATTGTCCGAGCGCATCGGGCGCAAGCAGGTTCTGCTGCTGGGCTGGCTTGCCGCGATTCCGATCCCGCCGATGATCTATTTCGCGCCCAGCTGGGGCTGGATCGTCGCGGCCACCGTGCTTCTGGGGGTCAATCAGGGCCTGTGCTGGTCGATGACGCAAACCGCAAAGCTGGATTTCACTCGGGCCGATCAGCGCGGGCTGACCCTGGGGTTGAACGAGTTCTCAGGCTATGTCGGCGTGGCCCTGGCCGGGATCATCACGGCCTATGCCGCCGGCGCCTTCGGGCCTCGGCTGGGGTTGCTGATCTTTGGCGGTGCGGTGATCGGGCTGGCTCTGATCCTGACACTGGTCTGGGTCCAGGACAGTTTGCCCTTTGCCCGGGCCGAAGCGGCGCGACACCGGGCCAGGGGAGCCACCGCCTTTCGCCCGCGCTATCCGCAGGGTGTCGGCGAGACCCCGAACACCTGGGAGGTTCTTGCCCTGATGTCGTGGCGCGACCGGCGACTGGCCGCGGTTTCCCAGGCCGGACTGGTGGAGAAGTTCGTGGACGCGCTGGTCTGGGTGATGTTTCCGGTGTTCCTGCGTGACCACGGGGTCAGCCTGCCCAATATCGGCTGGATCATCAGCATGTACGGCTTCGTCTGGGGCGGCTCGCAACTGTTCACCGGCAGGCTGTCGGACCGCATCGGTCGATTCTGGCCCAACGTGCTGGGCATGTGGATCTGTGGCGCGGGGATCGCGCTGGTGGTGCTGGGCGAAGGCCTGGTGTGGTGGTCGCTGTCGGCCGGCATCTCCGGGTTTGGCATGGCGCTGCTTTATCCCAACCTGTCGGCCGCCGTGGCCGACATCACCCCGCCGACCTGGCGTGGCTCGGCCATCGGCATCTACCGGTTCTGGCGCGATCTCGGCTATGGCATCGGCGCGCTGGGTCTTGGATTGGCCGCATATGTCAGCGGGTCCACCGTGGCGGCCTTCTGGTTCGTTGCGGTCGCGATGGCGCTGTCGGGGGCCATCCTGTGGTTCTGGGGCGAGGAAACCCATCCCCGCCTGAACCCCGCGATCTGAAACGGCCTACCGACTCTCCGGGTCGAAGCGCAGCATCCGCAGGGCGTTGAGCGTGACGAGAACCGTGGCGCCGGTGTCGGCCAGGACGGCGATCCACAGGCCGGTCAAGCCCAGGATCGTGGTCAGCAGGAACACGGCTTTCAGGCCCAGGGCGATGGTCACGTTCTGACGAACATTGGCCATGGTCGCCCGTGCCAGCCGGATCATCGCAGCCACGTCCGACACCCGATTGCGCAGCAATGCGGCCGTGGCGGTTTCCAGCGCCACATCGGTGCCCGACCCCATCGCCACGCCAACCGAGGCCGCGGCCAGCGCCGGGGCATCGTTGATGCCGTCACCGACCATGATGACGCCACCCGTCCGCCCCATGTCGTTGATCGCGGCCACCTTGTCATCGGGCATCAGCCCAGCCCGGTGCCGCAGCCCCAGGGCTTCGGCGATCGCAGCCCCGGTGCGAGCGTTGTCGCCGGTCAGCATGGTCGCGGTCACACCCATCTCGGACAGATGCGCCACGGTTTGCCGGGCGTCGCTGCGCAGTTCGTCGCGCAGGGCAATCAGGCCAAGGGCGCCGCGTTCGCGCCACACGACCACCACCGTCTTGCCCTCGGCCTCCATCTCAAGCGCGCGGCGGATGCCGAGCCCCTCGACCGCGCCATTTTCGCGGGCAAATCGCACAGAGGCAACCCAGGCGACCTGCCCATCGACCAGGGCTTGCGCCCCCCTGCCGATCAGCGCCACGGCACCAGTCGAGGGCAGACCCTTCACGCCCGTTTCCGCCGCCCGGCGCAGGATCGCTGCGGCGATCGGGTGGCTGGATCCGGCCTCGACCCCGGCGGCAACAGCCAGAAGCTCTGCTTCCGAGCCATCCAGAACCACCAGGTCAGTCACGGCAGGGCGACCGGCGGTCAATGTTCCAGTCTTGTCGAACGCCACCTGGGTGACGCGGGCGGCGGCTTCGATCACCGACCCCCCCTTCATCAGGATGCCGCGCCTGGCACCGGCCGCAAGCGCCGCAGTAATCGAAGCCGGAACCGAGATCACCAGGGCACAGGGGCAGCCGATCAGCAAGAGGGCAAGGCCGCGGTAGATCCAGATATCCCAACCCTGTCCGAACAGCAGCGGCGGAACGATTGCCACCAGCACGGCAAGCCCGGTGATCGCGGGCATGTAATAGCGGCTGAAGCGGTCGATGAAACGTTCGGTCGGCGCGCGGGCGGATTCTGCCGCCTCGACCAGCGCGATGATGCGGGAAATCGTGTTGTCCGCGGCAGGTCTGGTCACGATGATGCGCAAGACCGCCTCGGAATTGATCGAACCCGCATAGACTGCGTCACCCGGTCCCTTGGTTCTGGGAACGGACTCGCCGGTGACCGGGCTTTCGTCGATGCCGGAGATGCCTTCCGCAATCACGCCATCGGCCGGAAGCCGGTCGCCGGGACGCACCAGCACGCGCTGGCCGATTTCCAGGCTGGCCGCATCCACTTCGCGGGTCGCGCCGCCCTCCTCGACCAGCGCCGTGTTGGGCACCAGGCTCGCCAGGGCGCGGATCGAGGCGCGGGACCGGTCGGCGGCGATGCTTTCCAGCATTTCGCCCACGGCGAACAGGAAGACGACCAGGGCGGCCTCCTCCGCCGCACCAATGAAAAGAGCACCGAGGGTGGCGATGGTCATCAGGGACTCGATGGTGAAGGGAACGCCCGCTGCAAACGCCCGCCGTGCCACCGGGGCCACCCCGATCAGGCAGGCCGCGCCAAAAGCCCAGGGAACCAACGGCCCCGAGGCGAGAAACTTCGCCGCAGTGGCTGTCGCCAGCAGCAGCCCGGTGCCGACCACCTGCTTGCCCCTGACGGTCTGATACCAGTGGGTGTCACGGTCTTGCGGCCCACTGGCATGGCTGTGTCCAGGGACGGTGTGGCCCGAGCGGCCTTCGGCCCCGGCCTTGGCCTTTGCCGGTTGGGCACCGTCGTGTCCGGAATGGTCGTGGTCTTGGCAGTCTTCGCAATCTTGGACGGCGCGGTCATCGGCAGAGGCCGTCGGCACGGCGAACCCACGCTTGCCGGTGCCCTGCCCCTTGCGCGCGATACCATAGCCAAGCGATCTCACGGTGGCCTCCACCGTCTCGGGTGCGGTCGTCCCTCGCTCCAGCCGCAAGCTCAGCCTTTCCGACATGACGCCAACCTGCACATCGACGACGCCGGGCAACCGCTCCAGCGCGCGCGCGATCCTGGCGGCGCAGGCGGCGCAATCCATCCCGGATATCATCCAGTCGTGGCGTTCGGTGGTCTCGGTCATGCCCTGTCCCTGCATCGCAAAGCGGCCCTTGCAACGGCTCAAGCCGAGACCTAATCTCTCTAGCAACTAGAGGTTCAAGGGGTTTTCTTGCTGACGATCGGAAAACTTGCGGTGGCTTCGGGGGTCAAGATTCCCACGATCCGTTATTACGAGCAGATCGGGCTCCTGCCTGCCGCAGAACGTTCTCCCGGCAATCAGCGGCTTTACGCGCGCGATGCGCTGAAGCGCCTTGCCTTCATCCGCCATGCCCGCGAGCTTGGCTTCACGCTGGAGGCGATCCGCGACCTTCTGGGCCTGTCCGACCGGCCTGATCAATCCTGCTTCGAGGTGGACGCCATTGCCCGCGCCCAGCTCAGGGCGGTGGAGGGGCGGATCGCACGCCTGCAGGCCCTGAAGAGTGAGCTAGAACGCATGATCGATCGCTGCGCGGGCGGCACGATTTCTGCTTGCCGAGTGATCGAGGTTCTGGGCAATCACACCCATTGCGCCGCCGACCATGGGCGCGATGGGCAGGATTGTCACGCCGTTTCAGAATAGGTTCATCATGCTTGGCGTCCTGAGCGACCGCACCTTCCGCCACCTTTACGCGGCGCAGATCATCTCGCTGTTGGGCACCGGGCTTGCCACCGTGGCCCTGGGCCTCCTGGCCTGGAAGCTGGCGGGCGCGAATGCCGGGCTGGTCCTGGGCACGGCGCTGGCCATCAAGATGATCGCCTATGTCACGCTGGCCCCGGTCGCCTCGGCCCTGGCCGCGCGGTTGCCCCGCCGCGCCTTTCTGGTTGCGCTGGACCTGATCCGGGCTTTCGTCGTGCTGTTCCTGCCCTTTGTCTCGGAGGTCTGGCAGATCTACGTCCTGATCTTTCTGCTGCAAGCGGCCTCTGCCGGGTTCACTCCGGCGTTTCAGGCCACCATCCCCGATGTCCTGCCGGATGAGCGCCGCTACACCAATGCCCTGTCGCTGATGCGGCTGGCCGAGGATCTGGAACAGCTGCTCAGCCCGATGCTTGCGGCTGCCCTGCTGACGGTGGTCAGCTTTCCCATGCTGTTCGGCGGCACGGTTGCGGGTTTTGTCGTTTCGGCGGTGCTGGTCGTCTCGGTGCGGCTTCCGTTCCGCCCTTCGAGCGCCGCCGAGCCGTTCTGGACCACCACCACCAAGGGGATCCGTATCTACCTTGCGACGCCGCGCCTGCGCGGCCTGATGGTGATGGAGATGGCCGTCGCGGCCGCCGGCGCCATGGTCTATGTCAATACCGTGGTTCTGGTGCAGGCCCGCCTTGGCCTGGGCGCCGCTGAGGTCGCGCTGGCCTTTGCCGCCTTCGGCGCAGGGTCGATGCTGGCCGCGCTGCTGTTGCCGCGCGTGCTGGAACGGCTGGCCGACCGGCCGGTGATGCTGACCGGGGCGGCCCTGATGGTGGCCGTGGTCGCGGCCACGCCGCTGGTTGGCGGGCTTTGGGGCCTGATGCCGCTCTGGGCGCTCATCGGGTTCGGGTTTTCGCTGACCCAGACACCGATTGGCCGCATCCTGAACCGTTCGGCCAATCCCGAGGATCGCCCGGCCGTTTTCGCCGCGCAGTTCGCCCTGTCGCACGCCTGCTGGTTGCTCACCTATCCGCTGGCGGGCTGGGTCGGCGCCGGGTTCGGCCTGAATGCGGCGGCGCTTGGCCTTGCGGGCCTGGGGCTGGCCGCCCTGGCCCTGGCGCTGCGGCTCTGGCCCGCGTTCGACCCGGTGCAGGTGCGCCACAGCCATGCTGACCTGCCCGCGGACCATCCGCATCTGGCGAATGCCGCAGGCAGGGTGCATAGCCATGCCTTCACGATCGACGCCCTGCACCGGCAGTGGCCAAGGCCGGCCTGATACCGG
>JAKALB010000119.1 GCA_021813365.1 Pseudomonadota bacterium
GATGAGCGCCGATGGCGTTCTGGAAGACGGACCATTCTGAATGAAACCGCCAAGCAACAAGCCCAACTCGGGCCGCGGCCAGCGCGAGCTGCGCGTCAAGGTCAAGACCGCCAAGGGGCGGAAACTGTCGTCCACCCTGTGGCTGGAACGGCAATTGAACGACCCCTATGTGGCCCGGGCCAGGCGTGAAGGCTATCGCGGGCGGGCAGCCTACAAGATCATGGAGCTCGACGACAAATATGGCTTCCTGAAGCCGGGCGCCCGGGTGGTGGATCTGGGCTGCGCACCGGGCGGCTGGTGCCAGGTCGCCGTGCCGCGGATCAACGCCCTGGGCGAGAAGGCGGGCAAGCCGGTGGGCCGGATCATCGGGGTGGATTTGCAGGACATCGACCCGATCCCCGGCGCGGAAATCCATGTGCTGGATTTCCTGTCCGACGATGCCGACGCCAGGGTCAAGGCCTGGCTGGGCGGCAAGGCCGATGTGGTGATGAGCGACATGGCCGCCGCTGCATCGGGCCACAAGGGCACCGACCACCTGCGCATCATCGCCCTGATCGAGGCGGCCCTGGCCTTTGCCTTCGACGTGCTGGAGGACGGCGGCACGTTCGTCGCCAAGGTTCTGGCCGGCGGGGCAGAGGCCGAGATGCAGGCGCTGCTGAAGAAAAGCTTCAGGTCGGTCGCCAATGTGAAACCACCCGCCAGCCGCGCCGACAGTTCGGAGAAATTCGTGGTGGCGCAGGGCTTCCGGGGCGTGCCGCCGGAATGGCGCGAGGCCCAGGCCCGGCTTCAGGGCTGAGACCGGACGCCGCAGACTGACGGGCGCCAGACCTGACCCATGCGCCGGGTCCGGCGCCCCCCACCCCCGGAAACCCTCTCCGAAACTCTCTGGACCCTGCCCCCGAACCCTATCCCAGGCCGCGCCCTATGCGTTGCCCTGTTCGGGCACGCGCGCGACCGAGACGACCTCCTCCTCGCCGCCGGTGTTCAGCACCTTGACCCCGCCGGCAGACCGCGAGCGGAAGCTGATCTGGTCCACCGGCACCCGGATCGACTGGCCGGTCGAGGTGGCCAGCATGATCTGATCCGACAGTTCGACCTTGAACGAGGCAATCAGCTTGCCGCCACGCATGGCGCTGTCCATGGCCTTGACGCCCAGGCCGCCGCGGCTGCGCACAGGATAATCGTGGCTGGACGAAAGCTTGCCGGTGCCCGAGGCCGTGATCGTCAGGATCAGATCCTCGGCTGCCGACATCTCGGCATAACGCTCGGGCGACAGTTGCCCGGCCTCGACCGTCTCGCCATCTTCGTCGGCCTCGGCCTCTTCGGTCACGCCGGCCATCAGGCGGCGCTGCTTCAGATAGGCTTCGCGCTCTGCCGGATCGGCCTCGAAATGCCGGATGACCGACATCGACACCACGCGGTCGCCCGCCGCCAGACGGATGCCCCGCACCCCGGTCGACCCCCGCGACTTGAACACGCGGATATCGGTGGTCGGGAAGCGGATCGCGCGGCCCAGCGCAGTCACCAGCATCACGTCGTCCTGATCGTCGCAGATCGCGGCGTTCACCAGGGTCACGCCTTCCGGCAGCTTCATGGCGATCTTGCCATTGCGCTGCACGTTGGTGAAATCGGAAAGATCGTTCTGCCGCACGTCGCCATCGGATGTGGCGAAGACGATCTGCAGATTGTCCCATTCCTCTTCGGGCACATCCACCGGCATCAGGGCCGCGATCGACACGCCCTGCTGGATCGGCAGGATGTTGACCATCGCCTTGCCGCGCGCCGCGCGGCCGGCCAGCGGCAGGCGCCAGGTCTTCATCTTGTAGACCATGCCATCGGTGGTGAAGAACAGCAGCGCCGTGTGGGTATTGGCCACGAACAGCGTCGTCACCACATCGTCTTGCTTGGTGTCCATCGCCGACAGGCCCTTGCCGCCGCGGTTCTGCGCGCGGAATTCGGCCAGCGGCGTGCGCTTGATATAGCCGCCGCTGGTGATGGTGACGACCATATCCTCGCGCTCGATCAGGTCTTCGTCGTCGAGATCGCCTTCCCAGTCCACGATTTCCGACCGGCGCGGCACGGCGAAGGCGGCTTTCACTTCGCGCAACTCGTCGGCGATGATCGCCATGATTCGCTCGCGCGAGCCCAGGATTTCCAGGTAATCCTTGATCTTGCCGGCCAGATCCTCCAGCTCGTCGGTGACTTCCTTGACGCCCAGCGCGGTCAGCCGCTGCAGACGCAGGTCCAGGATGGCGCGGGCCTGGGTTTCCGACAGGTTGTAGGTGCCGTCCGCGTTGATGGTGTGGCCGGGGTCGTCGATCAGGCGGATGTAATCGGCAATGTCATGCGCCGGCCAGCGCCGAGTCATCAGCCTGTCGCGGGCATCCGCCGGATCGGCCGAGGCGCGGATCGTCGCCACCACCTCGTCCACGTTGGAAACGGCCACGGCCAGGCCGCACAGGACATGGCTGCGCTCGCGGGCGCGGCGCAGCTCGAAGGCGGTGCGGCGGGCGACGACTTCTTCGCGGAACTGCAGGAAATAGCTCAGGAAATCCCGCAAGGTCAGCACTTCGGGCCGACCGCCGTTCAGGGCCAGCATGTTGCAGCCGAAGCTGGTCTGCATCGGGGTAAAACGGTAAAGCTGGTTCAGCACGACATCGGGCGTCGCGTCGCGCTTGAGTTCGATGACCACCCGCACGCCCACCCGGTCGCTTTCATCAGCGACGCCGGCGATGCCCTCGATCTTCTTCTCGCGCACCATTTCCGCGATGATCTCGATCATGCGGGCCTTGTTCACCTGATAGGGAATCTCGTCGATGACGATCGCGTAACGGTCCTTGCGGATTTCCTCGATATGGGTTTTCGCGCGGATGATGACGCTGCCGCGCCCTTCCAGATAGGCCTTTCGCGCACCCGAGCGGCCAAGGATCAGCGCGCCGGTCGGAAAATCGGGGGCCGGAATGATCTCCATCAGGCGTTCGGTCGACAGATCCGGGTTTTCGATCAGAGCCAGCGTGCCGTCGATCACCTCGCCCAGATTGTGCGGCGGAATGTTGGTTGCCATGCCGACGGCGATGCCGCCGGCGC
The DNA here is from genome assembly GCA_021813365.1 of Pseudomonadota bacterium. Lineage (GTDB taxonomy): Bacteria > Pseudomonadota > Alphaproteobacteria > Rhodobacterales > Rhodobacteraceae > Stagnihabitans. The sequence goes on from JAKALB010000119.1 coordinate 3,088, forward strand.
CATTGACCAGCATGTTCGGGAACCGCGCCGGCAGAACCGTCGGCTCCTTGTCCTTGCCGTCGTAATTGTCCTGGAAATCGACGGTATCCTTCTCGATATCCGCCAGAAGGAAGGCTGCGGGCTTGTCCATCCGCACTTCGGTATAGCGCATGGCCGCGGCGTTGTCGCCATCCATCGAGCCGAAGTTGCCCTGCCCGTCCAGAAGCTTCAGGCTCATCGAAAAGGGCTGCGCCATCCGCACCAGCGCGTCATAGATCGCCGCATCGCCATGCGGGTGGTATTTGCCCATCGTGTCACCGACCGGGCGGGCCGACTTGCGATAGGGCTTGTCGTGGCCGTTGTTGGTCTCGAACATCGCGAACAGGATGCGGCGGTGCACCGGCTTCAGCCCGTCGCGCAGATCGGGGATCGCGCGGCTGACGATCACCGACATCGCGTAATCCAGATAGGCCGTCCGCATCTCGGCGGCGATGTCGACCTGCGGCCCGGAGTGCACCGGGCGTTCCGGGGTTTCATCCACATTTTCAGGGGGTTCGGGCGTGTCGCTCACGGGGGTTCGCTGCCTTGGATCAAGGATCAAGATATGGTTGGCAAAGGCTTATAACACGCTTTCCCTTGGGTGCAATGCACCCTGGCGCATCCGGCTGGCAGCCATCGGAAATGAGTGCCAACATATTGTTTTCGTTGAAATTTAATCTGATCGTGTCAGAATGCCCCCAGAGCAGGCGAAAGGAGACGAGATGACGCTTCGCGAAACCGAACTGATGCTGAAGGGCTGGGGGCTGACAACGGCGGAATTCTTCTACCGCATGCCCGATTTCCAGCATGTCCTGCAAAGCTATGTCTGGCAGGATTATGACCTGGCCCCCGACTATCCGCAGCTGTTCAAGTTCATCGAATTCTGGCAGCGCGACCTGGATGGCCCGCTGCATTCGGTGCGTTTCACCCATCGCAAGCTGATCGCGCCCGGCGAATGGCGCAACGTCGTGGGCGAGTTCCGGCTGAACTAGGGCCTTGCCGCGTGCGCGCCCCGGGTCTATCTGGCCCGGCGTGACCTGGGGGGCCAGATGGACGGGGCAGCGCCGGCAAGACCGATCCTGGATGTGGCGGGCCTGGTGCGCGCGGGACTGGCCGATCCGTCCGACCGGGCGGCGCTGGAACAGGTGGCCGAAACCTTCCGCATCCGCATCACGCCCGAAATGCTGGGCGCGATGCAGCCGGGCCTGGACGCGCAGTTCGTTCCCGACCCGCGCGAGCTGACCGTCCGGCCGGAAGAGCTGGCCGATCCGATCGGCGATGCCGTGCATGCCCGGGGCGCGCTGACCCACCGCTATCGCGACCGGGTGATCCTGCATGCCACGCAAAGCTGCGAGGTCTATTGCCGCTTCTGCTTTCGCCGCGAAACCGTGGGCGATGCCGGGGTTCTGGCCGAGACCGCGTTCGCCGAGGCTCTCGCCTATCTGGCCGGGCAGCCGCAGATCCGCGAGGTCATCTTCACCGGCGGCGACCCGCTGACCCTTTCGCCGCGCCGGCTGGGCGACTGGCTGACCCGCCTGTCCGCCCTGCCGAACATCGACGTGATCCGGTTTCACAGCCGCGTGCCGGTCGTGGCGCCCGAGCGGATCTCGCCCGAGCTTCTGGCGGTTCTCGACCTGCCGCAAGCGGTGTTTGTGGTGCTGCATGTCAACCACCCGGCCGAACTGACCCCCGCGGCCCGGGCCGCGCTGCGCCGGCTCAGCCAGGCCGGCGTGGCGCTGCTGTCGCAGACCGTCCTGCTCAAGGGGGTCAACGCCGATCCCGACACGCTGGAGGCGCTGTTTCGCGGCCTGATCCGCGCCCGCGTGAAGCCCTATTACCTGCACCACTGCGACCTGGCCCGCGGCACCTCGCATTTCCGCACCACCATCGCCGAAGGGCAGGCGATCATGGCCAGCCTGCGCGGCCGGCTGTCGGGCATCGCGCAGCCAACCTATGTGCTGGATATCCCGGGCGGCCACGGCAAGGTGCCGATCGGGCCGGGCTATCTGCTCCAGACCGCCCCGGGTGAATGGCAAGTCACCGACCCCGGCGGCCAGCCGCATCTCTACCGCGACCCCGCCTGATTTCACCTTGCCCAAATATCCCACGGGGGTCCGGGGGTGTGAAACCCCCGGCCTTCTCAATAGCTCCGCGTCGGCCGGTCAAACACCTTCCGGCCCATCAGGCTGCCCACCAGGTCGACCATCAGCTTGGCGGTCTTGCCGCGTTCGTCCAGAAAGGGGTTCAATTCCACCAGATCCAGGCTGCTGACCAGGCCGGATTCGTGCAGCAGTTCGCAGACCAGATGCGCCTCGCGAAAGGTGGTGCCGCCCGGAACCGTGGTGCCGACGGCGGGGGCGATGGCGGGGTCCAGGAAGTCCACATCCAGGCTGACATGCAGCAGGCCCTGCTGGGCATGCACCGTTTCGAGAAATTCGCGCAACGGGGCCACGATGCCGCGTTCGTCCAGCACGCGCATGTCATTGATGGCGATGTCGCGTTCCAGCAGCGCGGCATGTTCGGCCGGATCGACCGAGCGGATGCCGAACAGGCAGATCCTTTCGGCCGGAATCGGCGCAGGAAATGGCGGAAAGGCGTCAAAGCCGTCGCGGCCGGCGATATAGGCGACCGGGGTGCCGTGCAGGTTGCCCGACTCGCTGGTCAGCGGCGTGTGGAAATCGGAATGCGCGTCCAGCCACAACAGAAACAGCGGGCGGTCTTGCCGCCTGGCATTGGCGGCGGCACCGGCGACCGAACCCAGCGCCAGGCAATGATCGCCGCCCAGAATGATCGGCATGCCGCCCTGATCCAGCGCATCCTCGACCCGGTCGGCAAGGATCTCGGTCCAGCCGACCACCTCGGGCAGCGAGTGGATGGCGGGGTTGGGGCAGGTCACGGGGCGCAGGCCGGGCAAGGCCAGGTCGCCCCAATCCTCCACCCCATGGCCCAGTTCGGCGATGGCGCGGGCCAGGCCGGCCACCCGATAGGCGGCGGGGCCCATCACGCAGCCGGGGCGTTTCTGGCCATCATCGATCGGTGCGCCGATCAGGATCGTGCGGGTCATCCGGGCCCCCTCCCTTTGGAGCGCCATTCTCGACAAAGGGCCGCCGAAGGGCAAGCGTGACGCGGCGGCTTGTCCCGGTCCGGGCGGACACGGCGGCATGACAGGCGCGCGCATCCCGCAAGCGGCTGATTTCATGGTCATCCGTCGGTTGGCCCGGAATTTCGCGCGCCATGACCCGCTCGCCGCGACGTGACGCCCGCCCCATGGCCTTTGCCCGAAGCTCAGGCTAATCTGCGCCGCAACGGAGGTGGCGCATGATCGTCGAACTGGGACATTTCGCGCTGGTGCTGGCGCTGGCGGTGGCCGCGGTGCAGATGGTGCTGCCACTGATCGGGGCCGAGCGGCGCGATGCGAGGCTGATGGCGGTGGCCGGGCCTGCGGCGGTGGTGCAGTTCCTGCTGATCGCCGCCAGCTTCGCGGCGCTGACCAATGCCTTCGTCACCTCGGATTTCAGCCTGAAGCTGGTGGTCGAGAATTCGCACACCGCCAAGCCGATGCTCTACAAGGTTGCGGGCGTCTGGGGAAACCACGAAGGCTCGCTGCTGCTGTGGATGCTGGCGCTGTCGTTCTATGGGGCCTGCGCGCACTGGTTCGGCGGACGGTTGCCGGCCACGCTGAAGGCGCGGGTGCTGGCGGTGCAGGGCGCGATTGCGGTGGCGTTCCTGCTGTTCATGCTGTTCACCTCCAACCCGTTCCTGCGGCTGGTGAACCCGCCCCTGAACGGGCAGGACATGAACCCCCTGCTGCAAGACCCGGGGCTCGCCTTCCATCCGCCCTTCCTGTATCTGGGCTATGTCGGGCTTTCGATGGCCTTCTCCTTCGCCGTCGCCGCCCTGATCGAGGGCCGGGTCGACGCCGCCTGGGGCCGCTGGGTCAGGCCCTGGACGCTGATGGCCTGGATGTTCCTGACCATCGGCATCGCCATGGGATCGTGGTGGGCCTATTACGAGCTCGGCTGGGGCGGATTCTGGTTCTGGGATCCGGTGGAAAACGCCAGCTTCATGCCCTGGCTGATTGCCACCGCCCTGCTGCATTCGGCCATCGTGGTGGAAAAGCGCGAAAGTCTGAAGGCCTGGACCATGCTGCTGGCGATCCTGGCCTTCGGATTCTCGCTGATCGGCACCTTCATCGTGCGGTCGGGCGTCATCACTTCGGTGCATGCCTTCGCCAATGACCCGGCCCGCGGCGTGTTCATCCTGCTCTTGCTGGGCGTGTTCATGGGCGGCGCCCTGCTGCTGTTTGCCGCCCGAGCGGGCAACCTGGAGGCCAGGGGCGTCTTTGCCGTGGTCAGCCGCGAAGGCGCGCTGGTGGCCAACAACCTGCTGCTTTCGGTTGCGGCCTTCGTCGTCTTCATCGGCACGATCTGGCCGCTGGTGGGCGAGGTGCTGCTGGGCCGGGCGCTTTCGGTTGGCGCACCGTTCTTCGATGCGGCCTTCACCCCGTTCATGGTGGCGCTGGCCCTGATCCTGCCGCTCGGCGCGGTGCTGCCATGGAAACGCGGCACGCTGCGGCGCGCGCTGCGGTTGCAGATGCCGGCCCTGGTGCTGGCCCTGGCCTTGATGCTGCTGGCCTATGCCTTGGCAACATCGCGCTCGGCGCTGGGTCCGGTCGGGCTGGGCCTGGGGGTCTGGCTGGTCGCGGGCTCGGCGCTCGACCTGTGGCAGCGCACCGGCCATGCCGGCTACGGCCACCGCATGGCCCGGCTGTTCCGCCTGCCCCGGTCAGACTGGGGCAAGGCCATGGCCCATGCCGGGCTGGGCGTGGTGATCTTCGGCGTGGCCGCGGTCATGGCCTGGGTGGTCGAGGATATCCGGGTCGTCAAGCCGGGCGAGACCTATCCGCTCGGCCCCTATGAGGTGACGTTCAAGGGCATCACCGAGGTGCCTGGGCCGAACTACATGTCCAGTATGGCCGAACTCGAGGTGCGTCAGGGGGGCGCCCTGGTGGCGGTGCTGCATCCCGAAAAGCGGTCCTATCCCTTCGCGCAGATGGGCACGACCGAGGCCGCCATCCACAAGGGCGTGACCCGCGACATCTATATCGCACTGGGCGATCCGCAGCAGGGCGGCGGCCATGTGGTGCGCAGCTATCTGAAGCCCTTTGCCAACTGGCTGTGGGCGGGTGCGATCCTGATGGGTCTGGGCGGGCTGATGAGCCTGTCGGACCGGCGCTATCGTGTGGCGGCCGGCGCATCCAGCCGCCGGGCGGCTGCCCAGCCGGCGGAGTAGCCTGATGCGTCTGATCCCTGCCCTGTTCAGCCTGGCCCTGCTGACCACGCCGGCCTGGGCGGTCCGCCCGGACGAGATGCTGTCCGATCCCGCGCTCGAGGCGCGGGCGCGGGCCCTCAGCCGGGATCTGCGCTGTCTGGTCTGCCGGAACGAGAACATCGACGACAGCGATGCCGACCTGGCGCATGACCTGCGGGTGCTGTTGCGCGAAAGGCTGGTGGCGGGCGACAGCGATGCCCAGGCCATGGCCTTTATCGTCGACCGCTATGGCGAGTTCGTGCTGCTGAAGCCGGTGATGAGCGGGGCCAACCTGGTGCTGTGGCTGGCCGGACCGGGACTGCTGGTTCTGGGCGGCGGCATCGCCTGGACCATGCTGCGCCGCCGTGCGCGGGCGGCCGAAGGCGCCGGGCTCACGCCCGAGGAACAGGCCCGGCTGGATGCCCTGATGCGGGATCGGGCGTGATGCTGCGCAAGGAATTGCGCGGCGACATCCTGACCCTGACGCTGGACCGGCCACAGGCGATGAACGCTCTGACCTCGCCGCTGCGACGGGCGCTGACCGAGGCGCTGCGGCAGGCCAGCGCGCGGGTCGTCGTGATCACCGGCGAAGGTCGCGGATTCTGCGCCGGCCAGGATCTGGCCGAGGTCACGCCCGACCAGGTGGATCTGCAGGCGGTGCTGACCGAGGAATATGAGCCGATGATCCGCGCAATCCTCGAGGCGCCCATGCCGGTGATCGCGGCGGTGAACGGCGTGGCGGCCGGGGCCGGGGCCAACCTGGCACTGGCCTGCGACGTGGTGATCGCGGCGGAAAGCGCCGTCTTCATCCAGGCTTTCACCAGGATCGGCCTGGTGCCCGATGCCGGCGGCAGCCATGTACTGCCCGCCCAGATCGGCCTGCCCCGCGCCCTGGGTGCCGTGCTGTTCGCCGAGCCGGTGCCGGCACGCCAGGCCGAGGCCTGGGGCATGATCTGGCAGGCGGTGCCCGATGCCGAGTTTGCGGGCACCGTCGCGGCCCGCGCCGCGCAACTGGCGGCAGGGCCGACACTGGCGCTGAGCGAGGCCAAGCGCCTGCTGCGCGCCGCCGACCGCGAAGCGCTCGCCGCCCAGATGGCGCGCGAGGCGGCGGCCCAGGCGCGGGCCGGGGCGCATCCGGATTTCCGCGAAGGCGTGGCAGCCTTCCGCGAAAGGCGGGCGCCGCGGTTCCTGTGACCGGCCCCGGGGGTTTCACACCCCCGGCCCCCCGTGGGATATTTGCGGCAAGATGAAAGGCTCAGACGCCGCGCGACAGGGCGGCCACGCCGGTGCGCGCGATTTCGCGCAGGCCCAGCGGGCGCATCAGTTCGGCAAAGGCGTCGATCTTTTCCGGCGTGCCGGTCATCTCGAAGACGAAGCTTTCCAGCGTCGAATCCACCACATTGGCACGGAAGATCTCGGCCAGACGCAGAGCCTCGATGCGGGCATCGCCGCGGCCCGCCACCTTGATCAGGGCCAGTTCGCGCTGCACCGCCGGGCCCTCGGCCGTCAGGTCATGCACTTCATGAACCGGCACCATGCGTTCCAGCTGCGCCTTGATCTGGGCGATGACGGCCGGCGTGCCGCGTGTCACCACGGTGATCCGGCTGCGGTGGCCCAGATGATCGACCTCGGCCACGGTCAGGCTGTCGATGTTGTAACCGCGGCCCGAGAACAGCCCGATGACCCGCGGCCCGCCACCTTGATCAGGGCC
>JAKALB010000120.1 GCA_021813365.1 Pseudomonadota bacterium
CTCGACGGACGGTTTCACATTGTCCAGGGCCTCATGGAAAGCCTGGATCGGCTCGCGCTTCAGACGCGACTGGACGCGGTCAAGAGCGCCATAAACGATGCCTTCGGCGACAGACTTCTTGCCGTCGAGCATCAGGTTGTTCATGAACTTGGTCAGAACCCGATCGCCATACTTGGCATCGGGCAGGATTTCGCGCTTTTCGGCGGCGTGACGACGGGACATCTGTTATCTCCTCACTTCGGACGCTTCGCGCCATATTTCGAGCGGCGCTGACGACGTTCCTTGACGCCCTGGGTATCGAGAACGCCACGGAGGATGTGGTAACGCACACCCGGAAGGTCCTTCACGCGGCCACCGCGGATCAGAACCACGGAGTGTTCCTGAAGGTTGTGCTTTTCGCCGGGGATATAGGAAATCACTTCGAACCCGTTGGTCAGGCGCACCTTGGCGACCTTGCGCATGGCGGAGTTCGGCTTCTTCGGCGTGGTCGTGTAGACGCGGGTGCAGACGCCACGCTTTTGCGGGCACGACTGCAGGTGCTGCGACTTGGACTTCCGAGCAAGCGCTTCCCGGGGCTTCCGGATCAGCTGTTGGATCGTCGGCATTCGACTTCCTCGTTTTGTGCCTTGCGGCACGGTGTCAATACTCGCACCCGGTCTGGTGCGCCACTTCTCGACAAGCGCCTGCGCGAATCGCAAACGCCAAAACCGCAGACGCGCCCGTTACCAGGTGCGGTGCGGTGGAATTCCAGAGGATCGGGGCGCTTGGGCCCGGATCGTGACCAGTTCCAGTTGTCAGACCCCCACCGTGAGCGGACCCGTGGGGAAGGTGTGCGGCCTGATAGGGGGAATCACCGGGGAAGTCAACAGCGGGTGTCAGGGGCGCCGGGGATGCAACATCGCCTGCGCCAGCAGGCTGGCGATCAGGCCGACCAACAGCGCCGAAAAGGTGACATCCGACAGGAAATGCCGCCCGGCGGCGATGCGCTGCCAGGCGGTAAAGGGCACCGGCAACAGCGCCAGCGCCAGCGCAAGGCGGCGGGCCGCCGGCCCCATCCGGCCCTGGTTGGCGCGGACCAGCATGACGCCCATCAGCGACAGGGCCACGGCGCCGGCCATCTCGCCCGATGTGAAGGAGCAGCTCCTGGTGCAAAGCCCGCCGATCTGCCAGATCGGCTGGAACGGAAGCGCGCCGCCGAAGTCGATCAGATGATCGGGGCGCGGGCGAGCCCAGAGCGGTTTCAGCACGCCGTTCACCAGAAGCAGCGGGCCCAGCACGAAGACCAGGCCCTGATACAGCCAGATCCGCGCCCCCTGCCCCAGCAGCGGCCCGCGCCGTCTGGTCCACAACGCCAGAAGGAAAGCCAGCACGCCAAGAACATCCTCGGCCGCATAGAAGAACCGGCGAATCCCCTCGATCAGCGGATCGGTTGCGACCGGAAAGCCGCTACCGTCGTAAAACCGCGCCGAAACGGCCAGATCCAGTCCGGGCCACAGGGTAAAGACCAGCGTGGCCAGCGCCAGGCCGGCCACCCAGACCCAGGCAGGCGGCAGGGCCGGCATCATGCGCGCACCGCCGGCGCCGACAGACGGCGCTGACGCAGGAGGATATAGATGCCCGAAGCCACCACGATGCCCGCACCCAGGATGGTCGGGCCATCGGGCAAGGTGCCAAACAGCAGCCAACCCAGCAGGATCGCCCATAGCAGCGAGGTATAGCGGAACGGTGCCACCAGGCTCAGGTCGCCGACCCGCATCGCCTTGATCGCCGAAAGATACCCGATGATGAGGAAACCGGCGGCGGCCTGCGTCAGCAGCACCTCGGTCAGGGTGGGGATCCGGATGCCCTGTAGCGGCGCACCCGCCAGCCCCATCAGCATGACCGCAGCCGAGCCCCAGACCGCAGGCACCACCGACGGCAGGGCCGGGCTGAGCTTTCGCGTGGCCAGATCGCGCAGCACCACGGCCAGCATCGAGCCCAGGCCCATCATTGACCAGCCGTCGAACGCCGCGGCGCCGGGCCGGATGATGATCAGGACGCCCGCAAGACCCACGACGATGGCGCTCATCCGGCGCCAGCCCACGGTATCACCCATGAAGACGGCGGCGGCCAGGGTCACGGCCAGCGGCAGGGCCTGCATGATGGCGGAAAGGTTGGCCAGCGGCATGTGCATCAGCGCCACAAGGAACAAGGCGGTCGACACGACATCCCCGGCGGTGCGCCACAGCACGATGCGCCGATCGGGGCCCGACAGGCGCAGGGTCGACACACGGGGCGTCAGCATCGCGATCACCACCAGGCCCAGGGTCGCACCCAGGCCGCGCAGGAAGATCGTCTCGAACAGCGGCAGGCTCTGGGTGGTGGCCTTCATCAGCGTGTCGTTCAGGGTGAAGCCCAGCATCGAGGCGCACATGAACAGCATGCCGCGAGTGTTCTCCGAAAGTCTGGTCATCGCCCATCGCCTGCTGCGCCGCGCCGTTGCGCCCGCCTCGCGCCCGTCTAATACAAAAGGCCCCCCGGAGACAGGGGGGCCTTTCGCAGTGTTGCGCCGAAATCAATCGCGGCTTTCGTCCATGTCCATCAGGCCGAGGTCGCGGTCGTCGGCCACGTCGACCGGCGAGACCAGGGCGGCGGCGGCGGCGGCCTCGGCCTTGCGGGCCTCGATCACCATGTGGTCACGGTCGGTGGCGATCTTCTTGATCCGGCTGGTGGCACCGCCGGTGCCGGCCGGGATCAGACGACCCACGATCACGTTTTCCTTCAGGCCGACCAGGTGGTCGCGCTTGCCCTGAACCGAGGCCTCGGTCAGAACCCGCGTGGTTTCCTGGAAGGAAGCCGCCGAGATGAAGCTGCGCGTCTGCAAGCTGGCCTTGGTGATACCCAGCAGCACCGGCTCGGCCTTGGCCTCGCGCATGCCGCGGGCCCGGGCCTTGGCGTTTTCTTCTTCCAGCTCGATCTTCTCGACCTGTTCGCCCTTCAGCAGGGTCGTGTCGCCGCCGTCCAGCACTTCCAGCTTCTGCAACATCTGCCGCACGATGACTTCGATGTGCTTGTCGTTGATCTTCACGCCTTGCAGGCGATAGACGTCCTGCACTTCGTCGATCATGTAGTTGGCCAGAGCCTCGATCCCCATGATGCGCAGAATGTCGTGCGGAGCCGGGTTGCCGTCCATGATGTAATCGCCCTTCTGGACAAAATCACCTTCCTGAACCGGAATGTGCTTGCCCTTGGGGATCATGTATTCGACGGCCTGCAGCGTTTCGTCGACCGGTTCGACCGTGATGCGGCGCTTGGACTTGTAATCCTTGCCGAACCGCACATAGCCGTCCATTTCCGCGATGATCGCGTGGTCCTTCGGACGACGGGCTTCGAACAGTTCCGCCACGCGGGGAAGGCCCCCGGTGATGTCCTTGGTCTTGGCGCCTTCGCGCGGAATACGGGCCACCACGTCGCCGGGGCGGATTTCCTGACCGTCCTCGATCGACAGGATCGCGTCCACCGACATCGGATAGGAAATCGGGCTGCCGTTGTCGGCCCGGACCGGATCGCCGGTGGTCGGATCCATGATGATGACCTCCGGCTTCAGATCGTTGCCCTTGGGCGCGCTGCGCCAGTCGGTCACGATCTTCTGGGTCATGCCGGTCGCGTCGTCGGTCTCTTCGCGCACCGAGATGCCCGAAATCAGATCTACGAACCGGGCGACCCCCGCCTTTTCGGCGATGATCGGCAGGGTGTAGGGATCCCATTCGAACAGCTTGGTGCCACGCTTGACGATCTGGCCCTCCTTGGCGTGGATCTTGGCGCCATAGGTCAGCTTGTGCACGGCACGTTCGGCACCGGTTGCCTCGTCGACGATGGCGATCGCCATGTTCCGGCCGACCACGATCTGTTCGCCCGCGACGTTGGACAGAAGGTTGGTGTTGCGGAACTCGATCCTGCCTTCCTGCGACGCTTCCAGGAACGACTGCTGGCCGCCCTGCGCGATGCCGCCGATGTGGAAGGTCCGCATCGTCAGCTGCGTGCCGGGTTCGCCGATGGATTGGGCGGCGATGATGCCGACCGCTTCACCGATGTTGACCAGCGTGCCGCGGGCCAGGTCACGGCCATAGCACATGGCGCAGACACCTTCCTCGGCCTCGCAGGTCAGCGGGCTGCGGATGCGCGCCGTCTGCACGCCCGCGGCATGGATCGCATCCGCACGGCGTTCGTCGATCAGCTCGCCCTTGGCCACCAGCACTTCATCGGTGCCGGGGATCAGGATGTCATCGGCCGCCACGCGGCCCAGGACGCGCTCGGCCAGCGATTGCACGACTTCACCGTCGTTCACCGCCGGCTCCGCCTTGATCGCCATGTCCGTGCCGCAGTCATGCGTGCGGATGATGCAGTCCTGCGCCACGTCGACCAGACGGCGGGTCAGATACCCCGAGTTCGCCGTCTTCAGCGCCGTGTCGGCCAGACCCTTGCGGGCGCCATGGGTCGAGTTGAAATATTCAAGAACGGTCAGGCCTTCCTTGAAGTTCGAGATGATCGGCGTTTCGATGATTTCGCCCGAAGGCTTGGCCATCAGGCCGCGCATGCCCCCCAGCTGCTTCATCTGGGCCGGCGAGCCCCGCGCGCCCGAGTGCGACATCATGTAGACCGAGTTCGGTTCCTTTTCGGCACCGGCATCGGTGTAGCGCACGGCCGAGATTTCGGCCATCATTTCGGCCGCCACCTTGTCAGAGCACTTGGACCAGGCGTCGACCACCTTGTTGTACTTTTCGCCCTGGGTGATCAGGCCGTCCATGTACTGCTGTTCGAATTCCTTCACCTGCTCGCGGACTTCGTTGACGATCTTCCACTTGGATTCGGGAATGAGCATGTCGTCCTTGCCGAAGGAAATCCCGGCACGGAAGGCTTCGCGGAAGCCGAGCCCCATGATCTGGTCGCAGAAGATCACCGATTCCTTCTGCCCGCAGTAGCGATAGACGGTGTCGATGACCGACTGCACGTCCTTCTTGCGCAACAGCCGGTTCACCAGTTCGAAGGGCGCCTTGGCGTTCAGCGGCAGAAGGTTGCCCAGACGCAGGCGGCCGGGTGTGGTGTCAAACCGCTTCCACACGATGTTGCCTTCTTCGTCGACCTGACGCAGGCGAGCCTTGATGCGGGCGTGCAGGTGCACGGCGCCGGCGGCCAGCGCATGTTCGACCTCGTCGATATCGGCAAAGGCCATGCCTTCACCGACCATGCCCTTGCGCTCCATGGTCACGTAATACAGGCCCAGAACCATGTCCTGCGACGGCACGATGATCGGCGCGCCGTTGGCGGGCGACAGCACGTTGTTCGTCGACATCATCAGCACACGGGCCTCAAGCTGGGCTTCCAGCGAGAGGGGGACGTGCACGGCCATCTGGTCGCCGTCGAAGTCGGCGTTGAAGGCCGAGCAGACCAGCGGGTGCAGCTGGATCGCCTTGCCTTCGATCAGGATGGGTTCAAAGGCCTGGATGCCCAGGCGGTGCAGTGTCGGCGCGCGGTTCAGAAGCACCGGGTGTTCGCGGATGACTTCATCCAGGATATCCCAAACCTCGGGGCGTTCCTTTTCCACCAGCTTCTTGGCCTGTTTCACGGTCGAGGACAGGCCCTTGGCCTCCAGCCGCGAATAGATGAATGGCTTGAACAGCTCCAAGGCCATCTTCTTGGGCAGACCGCACTGGTGCAGCTTCAGTTCCGGGCCGGTCACGATGACCGAACGGCCCGAGAAATCGACGCGCTTGCCCAGGAGGTTCTGGCGGAACCGGCCCTGCTTGCCCTTCAGCATGTCGCTGAGCGACTTCAGCGGGCGCTTGTTGGTGCCCGTGATGACGCGGCCGCGGCGGCCGTTGTCGAACAGCGCGTCGACCGCCTCTTGCAGCATCCGCTTCTCGTTGCGCACGATGATGTCGGGCGCCCGCAGTTCGATCAGCCGCTTCAGGCGGTTGTTGCGGTTGATGACCCGGCGGTAGAGGTCGTTCAGGTCAGAGGTGGCGAACCGGCCGCCGTCCAGCGGGACCAGCGGGCGCAGTTCCGGCGGGATCACCGGCAGAACGGTCAGAACCATCCATTCCGGGCGGTTGCCGGATTCCAGGAAGCTTTCGACGATCTTCAGCCGCTTGATGATCTTCTTCGGCTTCAGCTCGCCCGTGGCTTCCTTCAGGTCCTGGCGGAGGGTTTCCGCGGTCTGTTCCAGGTCGATCGCGGCCAGCATCTCGCGGATCGCTTCGGCGCCGATGTTGGCGGTGAAAGCGTCGGCGCCGAACTGGTCCTGCGCATCCAGGAATTCTTCCTCGGTCAGAAGCTGACCATAGGTCAGATCGGTCAGGCCCGGTTCGATGACCACATAGTTTTCAAAATAGAGGATGCGTTCCAGATCGCGCAGCGTCATGTCCAGCATCAGGCCGATGCGGCTGGGCAGCGACTTCAGGAACCAGATATGCGCCACGGGAGCGGCCAGTTCGATATGGCCCATCCGCTCGCGGCGCACCTTTTGCAGGGTGACTTCCACGCCGCACTTTTCGCAGACGACCCCGCGATACTTCATGCGCTTGTATTTGCCGCAGAGGCATTCGTAATCCTTGATCGGCCCGAAGATCCGCGCGCAGAACAGGCCGTCGCGCTCGGGCTTGAAGGTCCGGTAATTGATGGTTTCCGGCTTCTTGATCTCGCCGTAGGACCACGAAAGGATCCGCTCGGGCGAAGCCAGCGAGATCTTGATCTCGTCGAAGGTCTTGATCGGTGCAACCGGGTTGAACGGGTTGGTCGAGAGTTCCTGGTTCATTTCATAACCTTATGAATGGGGGCGGCGGGGAAGGAATCGGCGGCAAGGTGCGCAACGAATGCGCACCCTGCGCAGGGTGTGCCCTCAGGGCGCACCCACCGCGTCACTCCTCCTCCGCATCCAGGAGTTCCATGTTGAGGCCGAGGCCCCGCACTTCCTTGACGAGAACGTTGAACGATTCCGGCACGCCGGCTTCGAAATTGTCCTCGCCCTTGACGATCGACTCGTAGACCTTGGTGCGGCCGGCCACGTCGTCGGACTTCACCGTCAGCATTTCCTGCAGGGTGTAGGCGGCGCCATAGGCTTCCAGAGCCCAGACTTCCATTTCCCCCAGACGCTGACCGCCGAACTGCGCCTTGCCGCCCAGCGGTTGCTGGGTGACCAGAGAGTACGGGCCGGTCGAACGGGCGTGCAGCTTGTCGTCGACCAGATGGTGCAGTTTCAGCATGTACTTGACGCCGACCGTGACCTTGCGGGCGAACTTCTCGCCGGTGCGGCCATCGAACAGGTCCGACTGGCCCGACTGGTCGAAGCCGGCACGACGCAGCGCATCGTTCACGTCCTGCTCCTTGGCCCCGTCGAAAACCGGGGTGGCAATCGGCACGCCCTTGGTCACGAAGCTGGCCTTTTCCACCAGATCGTCTTCGTCCATGCCCGCGAAGGTGTCGTTGTAGATGTCGTCACCATAGGCCAGCTTCATCGCCTCGCGCACCGGGGTCAGGTCGCCGTGACGCCTGTAGTCCTTCAGCGCCTCGTCGATCTTCAGGCCCAGGCCGCGCGCCGCCCAACCCATGTGGGTTTCCAGGATCTGACCGACGTTCATGCGCGAAGGCACGCCCAGCGGGTTCAGAACCAGGTCAACCGGGGTGCCGTCGGCCAGGAAGGGCATGTCCTCGACCGGAACGACCTTGGAGATGACGCCCTTGTTGCCGTGACGGCCGGCCATCTTGTCGCCCGGCTGCAACTTGCGCTTCACCGCGACGAAGACCTTGACCATCTTCATCACGCCCGGAGGCAGGTCGTCGCCCCGGCGGACCTTTTCAACCTTGTCCTCGAACCGGTGTTCCAGCGCGCGTTTCTGCGCCTCGAACTGGTCGTGCAGGGCTTCGACCTCCTTGGCCTCGGCTTCTTCGCCCAGGGCCAGTTGCCAGTACTGGCCGCGCGACAGGGTCGACAGCAGCTCTTCGTCGATCACCGAACCGGCCTTGATGCCCTTCGGGCCCTTGACCGCCACCTTGCCCATGATCAGCGACTTCAGGCGTGCATAGATGTTGCGTTCCAGGATCGCCAGCTCGTCGTCGCGGTCGCGCGCCAGGCGTTCGACTTCCTCACGCTCGATCTGCAGGGCGCGTTCGTCCTTGTCCACACCATGGCGGTTGAAGACCCGGACTTCGACGATCGTGCCATAGGCCCCCGGCGGCAGGCGCAGCGACGTATCGCGCACGTCGGACGCCTTTTCGCCGAAGATCGCGCGCAACAGCTTTTCTTCCGGCGTCATCGGGCTTTCGCCCTTGGGGGTGATCTTGCCCACCAGAATGTCGCCCGGCTGAACCTCGGCCCCGATGTAGACGATGCCGGCTTCGTCCAGGTTGCGCAGCGCCTCTTCGCCCACGTTCGGAATGTCGCGGGTGATTTCTTCCGGGCCCAGCTTAGTATCGCGGGCCGCGACTTCGTATTCCTCGATATGGATCGAGGTGAACACGTCATCCTTCAGGATGCGTTCGGAAATCAGGATCGAGTCTTCGTAGTTGTAGCCGTTCCAGGGCATGAACGCGACGATCACGTTCCGACCCAGGGCCAGTTCGCCCATGTCGGTGCAGGGACCGTCGGCCACCACCTCGCCGCGCGCCACGGTGTCGCCCACCTTCACCAGCGGCCGCTGGTTGATGCAGGACGACTGGTTGGACCGCTTGAACTTGCGCAGACGATAGATGTCGACACCCGGTTCGCCCGGCTCCAGCATTTCCGTGGCCCGGATCACGATGCGGGTCGCGTCCACCTGGTCGATCACGCCGGCCCGGCGCGCCATGATGGCGGCACCGGAATCGCGGGCGACCACGGCTTCGATGCCGGTGCCCACGAAGGGAGCGTCGGATTGCAGCAGCGGCACCGCCTGGCGCTGCATGTTCGACCCCATCAGCGCACGGTTGGCGTCATCGTTTTCCAGGAAGGGAATGAGCGAGGCGGCGACCGAAACCAGCTGCTTCGGCGACACGTCGATCAGGTCGATGGCTTCGGGCGGGTTCAGCATGAATTCGCCCTGGTTCCGCGAGGAAATCAGGTCGTCGGTAAAGCGGCCCTCGGCATCCTGCGCCGCATTCGCCTGGGCGATGGTGTGGCGCATCTCCTCGGTCGCCGACATGTACAGCACTTCGTCCGTCACGCGGCCGTCCACCACCTTGCGGTAGGGGGTCTCGATGAAGCCGTACTTGTTCACGCGGGCATAGGTCGCCAGCGAGTTGATCAGGCCGATGTTCTGGCCTTCGGGCGTTTCGATCGGGCACATCCGGCCGTAGTGGGTCGGGTGCACGTCGCGCACTTCGAAACCCGCCCGTTCGCGGGTCAGACCGCCCGGCCCCAGCGCCGAGAGACGCCGCTTGTGCGTCACTTCCGACAGCGGGTTCGTCTGGTCCATGAATTGCGAAAGCTGCGACGAGCCGAAGAACTCGCGCACCGCCGCCGCCGCCGGTTTGGCGTTGATCAGATCCTGCGGCATGATCGTGTCGATTTCCACCGACGACATGCGCTCCTTGATCGCCCGCTCCATGCGCAGAAGGCCGACGCGGTACTGGTTCTCCATCAGCTCGCCGACACTGCGCACCCGGCGGTTGCCCAGGTGGTCGATGTCGTCGATTTCGCCCTTGCCATCGCGCAGTTCGGTCAGCGCCTTGATGCAGGCGATGATGTCGTCGCGGTCCAGCGTGCGCTGGGTGTCGGGCTTGTTCAGATTCAGGCGCATGTTCATCTTGACCCGGCCCACGGCGGACAGGTCATAACGTTCCTTGTCGAAGAACAGCGTGTCAAACAGTTGCGTCGCAGCCTCGACCGTCGGCGGTTCGCCCGGTCGCATGACGCGGTAGATGTCCATGAGCGCGGTGTCGCGGCCCATGTTCTTGTCGATCGCCATGGTGTTGCGGATGTAGGGACCGACGTTGACATTGTCGATGTCCAGCACCGGGATCTCGGTGATGCCCTGGTCCAGCAGGGTCTTGACCGAGCCGCCCTTGGGGGCGCCG
>JAKALB010000008.1 GCA_021813365.1 Pseudomonadota bacterium
TGGACGCTGAGCCGACGGGCCGACGGGATGCGCGTCACGGGCGGGCGGGTGGAAGGTTTCACCTCTTACTCCGCCACCGGCTCGACCGTGGCGGAACTGGCAGCACAGACCGATGCCAGCCTGCGGCTGATGCGGATTCTGGCCGACCGGATCGTCATGCGCCTGCAGGCGACCGCCACCACCTGGACGCCATGAAGCTGTCGGGTGCCGATGCCAGCCGATATCTGGCCAAGCCGGACCCGGCGCGCGCCGGGCTGCTGATCTTTGGTGCCGACGCGATGCGGGTGGCCGACAGGCGCATTCAGGCCGTGGCCGCGCTGATCGGGCCGCAGGGTGAGGCCGAGATGCGGCTGACCCGGCTTGCAGCGGCCGATGTGCGGAAAGACCCGTCCCGTGTGCGCGACAGCCTTTCGGAAGTGGGATTCTTCCCCGGCCCCCGGGTGGTTCTGGTCGAGGACGCGACCGACGCGCTGGGCGAGGTGCTGATCGAGGCGCTGGGCCTGTGGCGTCCGGGCGATGCGGTGCTGGTGGTCACGGCCGGCGGGCTTGCGGCCAAATCCGCCCTGAAGGCCGGCTTTGAAAAGGCGCCGAATGCGGTGGCCATCGGCCTGTACGACGACCCGCCGTCGCGTGACGAGATCGACGCGATGCTGCAGGCCGCCGGGCTGACCCGGATCGACGGTGCGGCGATGGGCGAGCTGATGCTGCTTTCCAGGGAGCTGGAGCCGGGCGATTTCCGCCAGACCGTGGAAAAGCTGGGGCTTTACAAGTTGGGCGATGCCACGCCCCTGACAGCCGAGGAGGTGCATGCCCTGGCCCCCAATGCCGGCGAAACCGACGAGATGGACCTGGCGGCTGCCATTGCCGAGAGCCAGCCCGCCCGGCTGGGCCCGCTTTTTCGCCGTCTGCAGGCGCAGGGCGTGCAGCCCGTGGGGCTGCTGATTCAGGTGCAACGCTATTTTCGGGCGCTGCATGCGATCGCCAGCGATCCGGCCGGGCCCGGGATCGGCGCGAGGAAGACCTTCGGCTTCGGCAACCGCCGCGATGCAATGGCGGCCCAGGCCGGCCGCTGGTCGCTGAAAAGCCTGGAATCGGCGCTGACCCTGCTGGTGGAAACCGATCTGACGCTGCGGTCGACATCCAGGGCGCCGGCTTTCGCCCTGCTGGAGCGTGCCCTGCTGCGGCTGGCCATGCAGAACCGGGACCGGCGATGACCGACCTGATCCCGACCCTGACCCAGACCCTGACCCAGGCCCCGGCCCTGATCGGCCATGACGCCATGGCATGGCCCGCGTGCCCTGGCCGCCGCAAGCGCCGCACCCGCGCTTCACCCTGGTTCCCGCCCGCCAGGCCGATGGCCAAGCCATGAGCCGCTGATGCCCAAGATCAAGGATCCGATCGACGACTTCCTGCAACCGCTGATGAAACTGGGGCGGAAATTTCCCGATGCCGAGGGCCATGTGCTGTGGGCCGAGGCCGACGCCTGGGTGGAACAGGACGACCTGGACGAAGGTCTGGATGGCGATGAGATCGGCTATTATGCCGAGGGTCTGCTGCTGGAAGGCTTTGCGCTGATCTGGCAGGCCATCGCGGCCGAGGAAACACCCGAGGAGATCGAGCATATCCTGATGTTCTTTCAGGAAAATCCGGCCGACGCCGCCCCGCCCGTGCCCGAGCCCGCGACCGGCTGGCGCATCGCCGCCCAGGGCCGGTGGCCGAAGTGAGTTTCTGGCGCAGCCTTGGCCCCGCCGTTCCCCGCCCCGCCGCGCCGGAAACGCTGAGAGCGGCGCTTGGGGTCGCGCTGGGGCTGTTTCTGGTCGGGCTGGGGCTGGCCTGGGCGCATCCGCAGATGTCGCAGGTGCTGCTGATCGCGCCCTTCGGCGCCTCGGCCTATCTGATCCTTGCCGTGCCCTCATCGCCGCTGGCCCAGCCCTGGGCGGTGGTGGTGGGCAACACCGTCTCGGCTCTGGCGGCCCTGCTGATCCTTCTGTTGCCGATACCGGGCCTGGCGCAGGCGGCGCTGGCCGTGGCGCTGTCCGTGCTGCTGATGGCGCTGGTGCGCGCCCAGCATCCACCGGGTGGCGCGGTGGCGCTGATCACTGTCCTTTTGGCGCTGGCCGGCCATCCGGCGGGCTGGGGTTGGCTGGCCAATCCGGTGGCGCTGGGCTCGGCGCTGCTGGTGGCCTTCGGCATGATCTGGGCCGCGCTGACCGGGCGGTCCTACCCGTTCCGCGCCCCGGCCGCGCCGCCCGCCACCCATGGCACCGCCGACGCTGCGCCGCTGCGCCGCCTGGCGCCCTCGCCACAGGCGCTGGCCGCGTCACTGGCGCAACTGCGGCTGGCCGCCAACATCGGGGTCGAGGATCTCGCCCGCCTGATCGACCGCGCCGAATCCCTTTCGCCCGACCTGGCCGGCGGCGCCCTGCCCGCCCGAGCGATCATGTCGCGCGACGTGGTGGCCGTGAGCCCGGAAACCCCGCTGCCCGACCTGGCCGCGCTGTTCCACGCCCATGGCTTCAAGAGCCTGCCGGTGCTGGACCGCCATGGTCACTATCTGGGGCTGGTGCGGCTGCAATCGCTGGCCGGCATATCGAACCCGCAACTGACCGCCGCCGACCTGACAAGCCCGGCGCGCGGCCTGCCGCCCGAAGCCAGCACCCAGGATCTGATCGACCTCCTGGCCGACGGCCGGCAGGAGGCCGTGCCGATCCTGGACGGCGACAGGCTGGAGGGGCTCATCACGCGATCTGATCTGATCGCCGCGCTGCTGCACGACCTGGGCCTGCGCTGACATTCGAGGACACATCCGATGCAAGACCCGACCTTTGCTCGCCTGCATGCCGACTGCGCCGCCCTTGGCACGCGGCTGTTCACCGTGACCATCCAGGACGAGGCGCACGATGTCGCCTGGCGTGCCTATACATCGCATCCGGTGGAATATCCGGTTTCCGGCACCAAGCCGCTGACCCGCGACGGCTGGTATGACCATTGCATCACCGGGCAGCAGACCTTCGTGGCGAATTCCACGCCGGAATTCGCCCGGTATTTCCCTGACCATGCCCTGATTTCGTCGCTGGGCCTGGGATCTTGCATCAATATCCCCGTGGTCCATCTCGGCCGCGTGCTGGGCACGGTGAACCTTCTGGCGGAAGACCGGCATTTCACCCCCGCCCGGCTGGCTGCCTATCAGGCGATCGTCGCCACCCAGGCCGCCGCCCTGGTGGCCGCGATGTCGGCCGCGGGCCCGCCCGAGGCCCCCGCGTGAACCCGCTACCCGAGGCTTCGGCGCGAACCCGCTGCCACACCGGACCCAGGCAAAAGATTCGCCAGGCCGTCGCTGCCCGGCGCGCGGTTTTGTCTTGCGAAACGCCGCTTCTCACGGCAAATTTGATCATAATCCGGTCGAACCGGCCCCCCGGCGCAAAGTCGCCATCATCAGGGAGCACTGCAATGCAGATCATGAAAACCGCCGGCACGCTGGCCTTGTCCATCGCGCTGGCCGGCACGCCCGTCTTGGCCGAGGTGCCCACCGCAGTGGGTGATGGCGAAGGCGCGCTGAACATCGTCGCCTGGCCGGGCTATATCGAACGTGGCGAAAGCGACAAGGCCTATGACTGGGTCACCAAGTTCGAGGCCGACACCGGCTGCAAGGTCTCGGTCAAGACCGCCGCCACTTCGGACGAGATGGTGTCGCTGATGAACGAAGGCGGCTACGACCTGGTCACCGCCTCGGGCGATGCCAGCCTGCGTCTGGTTGCCGGCAAGCGTGTGCAGGCCATCAACATCGACCTGATCCCGTCCTGGAAGAACCTGGACGACCGCCTGAAAGAGGCGCCCTGGCATTTCGTCGGCGGCGTCCACTATGGCGTGCCCTATCAGTGGGGCCCGAACGTGCTGGCCTATTCGACCGACGTGTTCCCCGAGGCCCCGAAGTCGTGGTCGGTGGTGTTCGAGGAACAGACCCTGCCCGACGGCAAGTCGAACGTCGGCCGCGTGCAGGCCTATGATGGGCCGATCTACATTGCGGATGCCGCGCTGTACCTGATGGCGCACAAGCCGGACCTGGGCATCACCAACCCCTATCAGCTGACCGAGGTTCAATATGCCGCCGCGCTGGATCTGCTGCGGGGCCAGCGCAAGCTGGTGGGCCGCTATTGGCACGATGCGGCAATCCAGATCGATGACTTCAAGAACGAAGGCGTCGTGGCCTCGTCTTCCTGGCCCTATCAGGTCAACCTGCTGAAGAGCGAAGGCGCGCATTTCGACCAGACGATCCCGGAAGAAGGGGCGACCGGCTGGGCGGATACCACGATGCTGGCAACGGATGCCGCGCATCCGAATTGCGCCTACAAATGGATGGAGCACACGCTGTCATCCAACCTGCAATCCGACCTTTCGGTCTGGTTCGGCTCGGTCCCCGTGGTGCCGGCCGCCTGCACGGATGGTTCGGGGATGCAGACGGCCGAAGGCTGCGCCGCCAACGGCGCCGATGCCTTCGACAAGATCCACTTCTGGACCACGCCGACCGCGAACTGCGATGCCGGAGAAGCCATGTGCGTGCCCTATTACCGCTGGGTCAGCGACTATATCGGGGTGATCGGCGGACGCTGATCGCACAGCGACAACGATGGTGAGACCGCGGGCCGCAACCGGCGGCCCGCGGGCCTTGCCGCCCTCTCCCAACACGCCCGAAGCCGGGTGCCGGGCCCCGCGCCCACGCCCCCGCCATGGCCAACGGAAGCCCAGAACGAGCGCCCATGACCCTTGCCGTCGAATTCCAGAAGGTGAGCCGCCATTTCGGCCAGGTGAAGGCCGTGGACCGGGTCGACCTGGCCATCGCCGAAGGGGCATTCTTTGCCATGCTGGGGCCGTCGGGATCCGGCAAGACCACCTGCCTGCGGCTGATCTCGGGCTTTGAAACCCCGACCTCCGGCACGATCCGCATCATGGGCGAGGATGTCAGCCGCACCCCGCCGCATCTGCGCAACGTCAACACCGTCTTTCAGGATTACGCGCTGTTTCCGCATATGAACGTGCGCGACAATGTGGCCTATGGGCTGATGGTCAAGGGCGTGGACAAGCGCAGCCGCCTGGACCGGGCAGAGGAGCTGCTGGCCCAGGTCAAGCTGGCCGGCTATGGCGACCGCAAGCCCGGCCAGCTGTCGGGCGGCCAGCGCCAGCGTGTGGCCCTGGCCCGCGCGCTGATCAACGAGCCGCGTGTGCTGCTCCTCGACGAACCGCTGGGCGCGCTGGATCTGAAACTGCGCGAGGCGATGCAGGACGAATTGAAAGCCCTGCAGAAACGCCTCGGCATCACCTTCGTCTTTGTCACGCATGACCAGAACGAGGCGCTGTCGATGGCCGACAGCCTGGCGGTGTTCTCCGAAGGCCGCATTGCCCAGATCGGCACGCCGGCCGACATCTACGACCGTCCGGCCACGCGCTTCGTGGCCGATTTCGTGGGCTCATCGAACGTGCTGCCCCCCGGCCTGACCCGGGCGCTCGGCGGTCCTGCCGCCTGGGCCAGCCTGCGCCCCGAAGCGACCCGCCTGTCCGCCGCCGGCCCGGTGACGGGCACCGTCACCGCGCTGCGCTATCAGGGTGCCGGCACCCGGGTGCTTCTGACCCTGCAGGGCACCGACATCGCGGCCTTCGTTCCCGCCGGCCAGCCGTTGCCCGAGCCCGGCAGCACCATCGGCATCGCCTTCGACCCCGCCGCCCTGCATGTGATGGAGGGCGCATGAGGCCCGCGCCACCCCCGACCCGCCCCCTTCACCTTGCCGCAAATATCCCGGGGGTGAGCGCGCAGCGCGAGGGGGCTGGCCCCCTGCGATCGCGGGGCCGGGCATGACCGCTCCGGCCATCCTGCCCGTCCGGGGCCCCGGCGACCGGTTCACCGCGCTGATCTGGCGGCAGCCGCGTGTGCTGCTGGCCCTGATGCTGGGCCCGCCGCTGATCTGGCTGGGCGTCGTCTATCTGGGGGCGCTGATCGCCCTTCTCTGGCAGAGCTTCTATTCGATCGACGAATTCTCGGGCCTTGTGGTGCCCGAATTCACGCTGAAGACCTATGCCGAACTGCTGCGGCCGCAGAACTTCGACATCTTCCTGCGCACCGTGTCGATGGCCGCGCTGGTGTCGCTGGCCTCGGGCGTGCTGGCCTTTCCCATCGCCTATTTTGCCGCCCGGCACGCCCGAGGCCGCTGGAAGGCCGCGTTCTACCTGGGCGTGATGCTGCCGCTGTGGTCCTCCTACCTGGTCAAGGTCTATGCCTGGAAGCTGATCCTGGCCAAGGAGGGCATCGTCACCTGGGCGGCCGAGGCCACCCATACCACCGCGGCCCTCGAGGGCCTGCTGGCCTTGCCCGCCATCGGTGGCAATTCGCTGTCGACCAGCTATATCGGCACCTTCCTGGTTTTCGTCTATGTCTGGATGCCCTACATGATCCTGCCGATGCAGGCCGCACTGGAGCGGGTGCCGACTTCGATGCTGGAGGCCGCCGCCGATCTGGGCGCGACGCGGGGCCAGATCTTCCGCACGGTGATCCTGCCGCTGGCGCTGCCCGGCATCATCGCCGGGTCGATCTTCACCTTCTCGCTGACCTTGGGCGATTACATCATCCCCCAGATCATCGGCACGTCGAAGACCTTCATCGGCATGGCGGTCTACCAGTTCCAGGGCACGGCCGGCAACGTGCCGCTTGCCGCCGCCTTTGCCATGATTCCGATAGTGATCATGCTGATCTATCTGGCCATCGCGCGCCGCATGGGGGCCTTCGATGCTCTCTGATCGCGCCAGTCCGGGGCTGAAGCTGGCGGCGGGGGCGGGCCTCGCCTTCCTGCATCTGCCGATCCTGCTGATCTTCCTCTATGCCTTCACGACCGAGGAGAAGTCCTATGCCTTCCCCCCGCCCGGACTGACGACCCAATGGTTCGGCATCGCCTGGAACCGCGAAGACATCTGGCCACCCCTGATCCTTTCGCTGCAGGTGGCCGCCATCGCCACGGTGCTGGCGCTGATCCTGGGCACGCTGGCCGCGGGCGCCATGGCGCGCAGCCGGTTCTTCGGCCAGAACCAGATCGCGCTGCTGCTGATCCTGCCCATCGCCCTGCCCGGCGTGGTGACAGGCATTGCGCTGCGTTCGGCCTTTTCCATGCTGGACATCCCCTATTCCACCTGGACGATCATCCTGGGCCACGCGACATTCTGCATCGTCATCGTGTTCAACAACGCCGTCGCCCGGATGCGCCGCCTGTCCGGCGCGATCCTCGAAGCTTCGGCCGACCTGGGCGCCAATGCCTTTCAGACCTTCCGCCACATCCTGCTGCCCAACCTGGGCACCGCGCTGCTGGCCGGGGGGATGCTGGCCTTCGCCCTGTCCTTCGACGAGGTGATCGTGACCACATTCACCGCCGGCCAGCAAAGCACGCTGCCGATCTGGATGCTTGAGGAACTGGTCCGCCCGCACCAGCGCCCGGTGACCAATGTGGTGGCCATCGTGGTCTTTCTGGTGACGGTGATCCCGATCCTGCTGGCCTACCGCCTGACGATCCGCGGAACCGAGATTGCGGGTGGGGGCAAGTAGGCCACCCGCGCTGGACGGCGATTCCGCCCCGCTCGGCGCGCCCCCGTTCGAGAGGACTGACAACGATGCCGCCAAGCGGCGGCACCGGCTGGCCTGGCCACGGCCTGCCGGCAACTTTCCTGCGGACCCGGGTCGTGTCCCGCAGCAGTGGTCGGGGCAATTCCCGCTTCCGGCAGCCGGGGTCGACATCCCGACCGCTGCGCATCCGGTCCCCCGGAACGGCCTGATGATCGCGCTTGCCGCAGAGGACGGTCTGCGCCGTCATCCGACCAGTCGCGCCGCCGCGCGCCCGGCCCAGCGCCCGGTGGCGAGGCATCCGGTCAAGAGATACCCTCCGGTCGGCGCCTCCCAGTCCAGCATCTCACCCGCGACCCAGATGCCAGGCAGCGCCTTCAGCTCGAGCCCGGCGGTCACGCCCGCCCAGGCCACGCCGCCCGCCGACGAGATCGCCTCTTGCAGCGGACGCGGACCCTGATGGCGCACGGGCAGGGCCTTGACGGCCAGGGCGGGGTCCATCTCCCGGCCCCATTCCATGACCAGCGCCACCGCCGCTGGCGACAGGCCCAGTCTCCGCAAGCGGTTCGCCAGGCTGTCGCCCGGCTTCATGCGGGCCAGCCTTGCCGCCACGTGCTCTGCCGACAGGTCGGGCAACAGATCCAGCAGCAACGCCGCACCTTCCCGCACCGCCCGACTGACCAGATAGACCCCCCCGCCTTCGATCCCCCGGGAGGAGATGACAAACTCGCCGCGTTGCCGCTGTCCGTCTGCCAAGAGAGCCACGTTCTTGACCGCCGCGCCGAAATGCCGGGCCATGAACGGCGACCAATCCACCGCGAAGCCCATGTTGGCGGGCCGGAACCCCACCACCGGAACACCCCGGTCGCGCAGCCAGGGCAGCCAGGCCCCATCGCTGCCCAGCCGCGGCCAACTGGCCCCGCCCAGAGCCAGCACCACACGCGGGGCGGATCCGCACCGCTCGCCCGCGGGCGTGTCGAACACCAGGCCCTCGCCGCGAAACCCGACCCAGCGCCAGCGGGTGCGCAGTTCCACCCCCAGACCCTCCAGCCGCGCCGCCCAGGCCCGCAGCAGGGGCGAGGCCTTCATGACCTCGGGAAAGACCCGGCCCGAGGATCCCACGAACACCTCCTGCCCCAGGCCGCGGCACCAATCGACCACCTGATCGGGGCCGAAGGCGCGCAGCATGGGGTCCAGCCGGGGCTGGCGATAGGCCGCCAGAAACCGGGGCAGGGGTTCGTTTCTCGTGATGTTCAGGCCGGATTTTCCCGCCATCAGGAATTTCCGGGCCGGGGTCGCCTTGGCTTCGGCCACAACGACGCGAAGCCCGGCGCGGGCAAGTTCCTCGGCCGCCATCAGCCCTGCCGGGCCGGCTCCGATGACCAGCGCATCCGGTGAATGCAAGACGTCAGCCAAGCCGGGCGCCCCTGACTTCGACCGCGCGGTGCGCAGAGGGCATGGCGAATCCCGCCGCCTGGCAGAGGTTCCAGATCGCGAAAGGCACCTGCGACTGATATCTGTTCCTGCCGTCGTCAATGCCCTGCACCCGGTATTCCACCGCGAAATCGACGCTCGCCTCGCCCAAGGCCCGCAACCTGCAATCCGGCCCGTCGGCGTCCTGCCGCGCGAAAGCCGGCCTGGCCACCGCAGGCGAGGCCAGCCGGCCCCTGGCCAGCACCAGTTCCTGTTCGAGGCTGCCTTGCAGTTGCCGGGCCAATCCATCCATGTCACATCCTTGCGGCCATGCCGCGTCCGGAACCTTCCTTAACCCGTCCCGGTCGCGCAAGAAACCCTGCTGATCCCCGCGCTCTCGCCCGATCCGACCCTCGCACCGCCGCGCCTGCGGGCCACTCCCCGGGATGCGCGGCCCCGGCCGGCAATCCCCGGTGCCCAGCCCCGGTGCCCAGCCCCGGTGCCCAGACGCGCGCAGGGAAACCGCCGGCTTCGCAAGGCGATTTCTCGCCGCTGCGCGTGCCGCGCAACCGGCGCGGATGTTGGGGGTTTCACACCCCCAAACCCCCGTGGGATATTTGTGCCAAGGTGAAAGGGTGGTGGCGCCGGACGACCGGCTGCCATTCAACTTGGTGCAAATATCCCGGGGGGTCTGGGGGGCCGGCCCCCCAGCCTGCGCCGGGGCTCAGGCCCGGGCGTTCAGCGTCTCGACATAAAGTCGCAGTTCCTCGGCCTCGGCGCGGGCGGCACGCAGCCCGTCCATCGTGGCGCGCAACTCGGCCTCGGCCTGGGCCAGCTGGCTGCCCAGTTCCGTCTCGCGGCTCTCCAGGAAGGCCAGCGCCTGGTCGCGCATTTCCTCGGCGTCGTGCAGATCCTGCGCCATGCGGTCGATTTCGTCGACATCGCCGCCCGCCACGCGGATGAAGCGATGCACCAGCCAGTGCGAGAACCAGCCCAGGCCGAAGGCTAGGATCAGGACGATGGCGGTGACCAGAATGAAGGCGGTGCGGGTCATGTCTGATCTGTCGCCTTCGCCGGCCGCTGCGTCAAGGTGCCGGGCGCCCGGTGCATCAGGATTTCGGCCGTTTCTTTGGCGCGATGGTCCTGGTCTGCGGGGCGAAGGACTGGCTGTCGGTCGCGTCGGGTGCCGGAACCGCGCCGGGTGAGCGGGTTTCGCCCGCCGGGGTTGCATCCGCTTCGGCGCGCTGGGCCGGCGACACGCCGCCGATCAGGGTGAATTCGATCCGCCGGTTCGCCTCGCGCCCGGCGTCGGTGTCGTTGTCGGCGATGGGCTGCGCCTCGCCATAGCCCACGGCGCGCATCGCGCTGACATCGACCTGGCGGCCCTGCAGGGCGACCATCACCGCCTCGGCCCGGGCCTGGCTGAGCGCGCGGTTGCCGCCCTCGCTGCCCTGGGCATCCGTGTGACCGCCGATTTCCATGCGCAGCCCATTGCAGTCCTTCAACGCGGCGGCGATGGCGTCCAGAACCGGGGCGGAGGCACCGTCGATCTCGGCCGATCCGGGGTCGAAGCCGATCTTCTTTCGGGCCACAACGGCATTCACCCGGGCCAGACAGTCTGCCGGCGTGGGCAGGGCGGCCAGCGGGTCCAGATCCTTCACATAGGTCACGTCGAGTGCAAAGGTCTGGCCCTGGCCCAGCCCGTCGGACAGGATCTGCGAGATCCTGGCGCGGGCCGCCCTGGAGCCCGTGTTGCCGGTCAGGATGACGGTATCGGCCCTGACCTTGAGATGGCCGTCGTGCAGTTCGGCCAGTGCCTTCAGGCCGGTCAGCACCCGTTCGGGCCAGCCGTCGGGCAGGGTCGGGTCCGTGGCCGTGGCGGCATAGACCCGATCCAGCCCGAATCGCGACCTGGCAAAGGCGGTGACGGCGTTCTGGGTCAGTTCGTTCGGCACGCGACCGCGCAGCTCGATCCGGCCGGTCGCGGCCACGTCTGCGGTGAATTCGGCCGGACCCGCGGGCAGGGCATCATCGGTCCTGGTCAGCTTGGCATCCAGCGAGAACACGTCGGGCAAGGCGTTGCGCAGATCGCCCACCACGCGGTCGAATTCGGCCTGGTCCACACCGGGGCCCGCCAGCAGGGTCACGTCGGCATCCGAGAAGGTGACGGACGCCACGGCCAGTTTCCCGACCGCCGCGATCGAAGCCGCCGTCGCCTCGGCCCAGCGGGGCGAGGGCACGCCCATGCCGACCGTGCAGGTGGCCCCCGCGTCCGCCCCGACAGCCTGGCCCGCGCTCAGGATGCGACGGGCGGCGGCATCGGTGTCGGCAGAACAGGCGTCGAACCGGGCGCCCCTGGCATCCTTGACGAAACGCAGGGTGAAGGGTGTGAGCACCGGCCGGGGCGCGGCGATGTCCAGTTTCAGCGGCATTCCCTTGGGCGCGGCATCGGCCAGCTGGCCTTCCAGAGCGGCCTTTTCCTCGATACTGTCGACAACCGCCGTGATCGCCACCCCGTCCATCGCAACCGAGATCTTCGACCGCGGCAGCAGAGCCAGCGCCCTGGCGGCAAAGCCCAGCGCGGGCTCCCAACCCTCGGGTGCCGGATAGTCGGCGGTTTCCAGCATGTCGGCGGGTTTGGCATCGCCCGTGAGAGCCTGGGCGGCGGCGGACAGCTCATCCTTGCCCGCGCCGGCGGGCAGCAGGCCGATCAACTGGATTCCGTCCTGATTGCGCAGGATTTCCACCGAAAACCGTGGTGGGACCACCGGGGTTGCGGGCGCCACGTCCATTCGGTCGCGGAGCCGCCCGGCATCCACCACCTCGCCCGCCACCGCCAGAGCCCGGGCGCGGGTTGGTTCGTTCGGGGCGGTGCCGACCAGCACGACCTTCAGCCCGTTGACGCGCACCTCGGCCCAATCCAGCCCCTGCAACATGAAGGCCCGCGTCACGGCCGTGTAGGCGCGGCTTTCCAGCACCGAAACGGTCGCCCAGGCGATGGTCAGCGACAGCGCCGCAAACAGCACAAAGACCGCCGCGCCGACCGGCCCGGGACCGGCCCTTTGCAGCCAGGTCAGGATCCTGGGGGCGTCGCTGGGTTCGGTCACGGGAAATCCTCTGGTTGGCCGGATCGTTCCTAGGGCCAAGCCCCGGCAGGATCAATCAGACCAGGGCGGCCACGGCAAGAAACAGCGCAACGATCAGGCCTGCATCGCGGTTGGCACGGAAGGCCATCATGCAGGAAAGCGGATCGTCCAGATCCAGCCGGCGCATCTGCCAGGCCAGGTGCCAGCCCATCGCCCAGATGCCTGCCAGGGCCAGCGGCAGCTTCGCGGGCCCCGCGTCGTCGGGCAGGGCCAGCACCACGGCCAGCATCAGCAGCAGCAGCGTCAGCCCGGCGAACAGCCACAGCCAGATCCGGCTGCGCTCGCCGAACAGGCGCGCGGTGGATTTCACGCCGATCAGCGCATCATCCTCCTTGTCCTGGTGGGCATAGATCGTGTCGTAGTAGAGCGTCCAGGATATGCCGGCCATGTACAGGACCACGGTCGACAGCTCGATCCGCCCCTGATGCGCGGCAAAGCCCAGCAGCGCCCCCCAGTTGAAGGCCAGCCCCAGAAAGACCTGCGGCCACCAGGTGAACCGTTTGGCAAAGGGGTAGATGCCGACCAGAGCGAGCGATGCGATGCCCAGGCCCACGGCGAACCGGTTGTAGGTGAACAGGATCGCGGCCGCGATCAGGGCCTGGGCGAGCATCCAGATCAGCGCGCCCGTCACCGTCACCTGACCCGAAGGCAGCGGGCGGCCTTTCGTGCGTGCCACCCGGGCGTCGATATCGCGGTCGGTGATGTCGTTCCAGGTGCAGCCCGCACCACGCATCAGGAACGCCCCCAGCCCGCAACTGACGACCAGCCAGACATCCCAGGGGCGGAACCCGCTGCCCAGCGCGGCCAGGCCCACGCCCCAGAGGCAGGGCACGAACAGCAGCCAGGTGCCGATCGGCCGATCCGCGCGGCTGAGCCTCAGATAGGGCCGCGTGGCGCGCGGCGCCAGCCGGTCCACCCAGTTGCCGCTGACCGCATCGGCCACGCCTTGCGCCTCTGGCATTCCCGGGGTCTGAGACATAGGTTCCCTTCCATGACTGCCGATGCGAAAGTCAGGCTCTATGTAGAGCAGCCGCTGGGGCCGGGGCAACCCGTTGCCCTGGACGAGGGCCATGCGAATTACCTCTTCAACGTGATGCGTCTGGCCAGGGGCGATCAGATCAGGCTGTTCAACCGACAGGATGGCGAATGGCTGGCCGTGGTGGAACAGGTGGGCAAGCGGCAGGGAATCGCGCGGGCCCTGGCACAGACAAGGCCCCACACGCCTCCGCCCGACATGTGGCTGATCTTCGCGCCGATCAGGAAGGCCCGGCTGGACATGCTGGTGGAAAAGGCGGTGGAACTGGGGGCGGGCCGCCTGGTGCCGGTGCAGACCCGCTTCACCAATGCCGAACGCCTGCGCCCCGACAAGATGCGCGCCCATATGATCGAGGCGGCCGAACAATGCGGGGCAACCTATCTGCCCGATCTGGCCGATCTGATTCCGCTGGACCGCCTGCTGTCCACCTGGCCGGCGGGCCGCCGACTCTACTGGGCAGATGAGGGGCTATCGGGCCGCGCCGCCGGGCTGAAGGCCGCGCTGGAGGCTGACAAGGGCACCCCCGCTGCCCTGCTGATCGGCCCTGAAGGCGGCTTTGCCCCCGAAGAGCGCGAGCAACTGCGCGCCCTGGCCTTCGTGACCCCGATCTCGCTGGGCCCCCGGATCCTGCGCGCCGAGACCGCGGCGCTGGCTGCCCTGACGCTGTGGCAGTCTGCCGCCGGTGACTGGACATGACGCTGCACCCGGCGGACAAGGCCGATCATGCCGCGATCATTGCGTTCCTGCGGGCGCATGAGGCGTCTTCGATCTTTCCGCTTGCCAATCTGGTTGGCAGCGGCCCCAGCCCGCAGCAGCTGTGGCGCGTGGGCATGGACCGGGTGCGGGGCGTGATCGCCCTGGGCAGCAGCGGCTTCCTGATGCCGCAATGGCCGGGCCTGGATGCCGATGCCGTGCTGACCGGCCTGAAGGGCCAGCGCGTGGCGGCCGCGATCGGCGAGGCATCGCAGATCGAGGCCCTGTTGCCGCATCTGCCACAGCCTCGGCATCTCAGCCGCGAACCGCTGTGCACCCTGGCGCTGGATCAGCTGGCGATGCCGGATCCGCAGGGCACCGTCCTGGCTCCGATCCGGGCCGAGGATGCCGAGACGGCGATCCGGTTCCGCCTGGCCTATGACCGCGAAACGATGGGCCTGGCCGAAGGCCCGGCCCGCGCCAAGGCAGAGGCCGATGTGCACCGCTGGATCGCCGGGCAAAGTCACCGCCTGCTTTGGCGCGACGGTCAAGCCGTGGCGATGACAGGGCTGAACGCCCGGCTGCCGGACGTGGTGCAGGTGGGCGGGGTCTACACGCCCCCCGATCTGCGCGGTCAGGGCCTGGCTCGCCGCGCCGTGGCCCTGCATCTGGACGAGGCGCGGGCGGCGGGCGCCCAGCGAGCTGTCCTGTTCGCCGCGACGGAGGCCGCCCTGCGTGCCTATCGCGCCATCGGTTTCGGCCAGATAGGCTGGATGCGCCTGGCCCTGTTTTCCGGGGCGGTGTTGCTATGACCCTGATCCGCCCCGAGGCCCGCGAGGCGCTGCGCAAGGGCCAGGACCTGATCGTCGCCGGCGGCCTGGCAATCCTTGGCCTGTGGCTGGCCTGGCTGGGCGGCTACCTGCTGCTGCCGCTGGGGGTGGCCATCGTGATCCTGAGCCTGATCCTGGCGCGCATGGCCTGGGCACGGATGCGTTTTTCGCAAACCGTCCTGACCCCGGGCGTGGTGGAGCTGGACGAGGCGCAGGTGGGTTATCTGGGTCCGACCGAGGGCGGATTCCTCTCGCTGGAGGAACTGGTGGAACTGCGGCTGATGGCGATGCAGGGCCGCCGGATGTGGCGCCTGAAACAGGCCGACGGTCAGGCCCTGCTGATCCCGGTCGACGCCAAGGGAGCGGAACGGCTGTTCGACGCATTCGCTGCCCTGCCCGGCATGGAGCTGGGTGCGCTGATGCGGGCGCTGGATGTGGCGCCGGGTGGTTCGGCGGGCGCCGCCGCGGCGCCGAACCTTTCGGAAACCCTGGTTGTCTGGCGCAGGCCGGCCCAGGCCCGCCTGGCCATTGGCCCGCGCGGCCCGTCTTGACTCGCGCCGCAGGGCAATACACCTGTTGCACCTCGAATTCGGAAAGGCTCCATGAATGTCCATCCCCCAGTCCGGCGGCGGCCCGATCGAAGATTTCGCGGAGCTGGCCGAGCTTCTCGCTTCGGGTTGCAAACCCAAGTCGGAATGGCGCCTGGGCACCGAGCACGAGAAATTCGGCTTTCTGACCGACAGCCACCTGCCTTTGCCCTATGCGGGTCGGCGGTCCGTCTCGGCGCTGTTTGACGGGCTGATCGCCAGATACGGCTGGGCGCCGGTACGGGAAGGCGACAATATCATCGGCCTGACCCGCGATGGCGCCAACATCAGCCTGGAGCCCGGCGGGCAGTTCGAACTGTCGGGCGCCCCGCTGGCGGATGCGAACGCGACCAGGGCGGAACTGGAAAACCACCTGACCGAGGTGAAATCCATCGCAGATCCGCTGGGCATCGGTTTCATGGGCATAGGCGCGGCGCCGGAATGGCGCCATGACCAGATGCCGGTCATGCCCAAGGGCCGGTATCGGCTGATGACCGAATACATGGGCCAGGTCGGCACACATGGCACGCAGATGATGTATCGCACCTGCACGGTCCAGGTGAACCTGGATTATGCCTCGGAAGCCGACATGGTGCAGAAACTGCGTGTGGCGCTGGCGTTGCAGCCGGTGGCGACCGCCCTTTTCGCCTCGTCCCCCTTCTTCGAGGGCAGGCCGAACGGGCACAAGAGCTGGCGCTCGCGCATCTGGCGCGGGCTCGACGACAGCCGCACCGGCATGCTGCCCTTCGCCTTTCAGCCTGGAATGGGATTTCAGGCCTATGTCGACTGGGTGCTGGATGTGCCCATGTATTTCGTCTACCGCGACGGCAGATACATCAACGCGCTGGGCCAGTCGTTCCGCGATTTCCTGAAGGGCGAGTTGCCCGCCCTGCCCGGCGAGAAGCCGACGCTCTCGGACTGGGCCGATCACATGACCACGGTCTTCCCCGAGGCGCGGATCAAGAAATACATCGAGATGCGTGGCGCCGACAGCGGCGATGCCCCGCATATCGTGGCCCTGCCCGCCTTCTGGACCGGGCTGATGTATGACCAGACCGCGCTCGACGCCGCCTGGGACCTGGTGAAGAACTTCGACAGCGAAACGCGCGAGGAACTGCGGGTGGCGGCATCGGTCGACGGGCTTCAGGGCGAGGCAGGCGATGTGAAGCTGATCGACCTGGCGCGCGCCGCCGTCGGGCTGGCGCACATGGGTCTGGTGTCGCGTGGCCTGAACGAAGAGCGCCTGCTGGCCCCCCTGATGCAGTCCCTGGCCACGGGCAAGACCCAGGCCGACAGGTTGCTGGAGCTGTACAACGGGCCCTGGGGCCGCAGCCTGGCGCCGATCTACGAAGCGACCCGGCTCTGATCGGCCCAGCCAACTGACTGGCCCAGTCAGCCTCGTCGGCCGCCGGGAGCCGCCGCGCGGACCCTTCGCCGAACCGGCCGCTCAGGCCGGGCCGGCCTGGACGGGATCGGGCGTGGTCACCGGATCGGGGCCAAAGCGGTTCGCGCCAACGGTGCCACGGGTGACGGCGAAGATGAGCAGCACGATCCAGCCGATCATCGGCACGAAGATCAGCAGCATCCACCAGAAGCTGCGGTCGGTGTCATGCAGGCGCCGCGACCAGAGCGCCAGCGCCGGGATCACGTTGAAAAGGCTGAACAGGCCCGACAGCGGCCCGCCATTGGCCTGGGCGCACCACCCCATGCCGCCCGGCGTGAAATGCATGTTCCGGCCCCAGCTTCCCATCATGTCGCAGGCGCCAAACCGCCCGGTGCCAAAGAGAATGCCGTCCACGAAGGACAGGACAGTGCCCACCAGGACGGTGAACAGCACGAACCACCAGAATTCGGCCCGGCGCGCCCTGCCCTCGAAGGTGAAATACTTGCGATAGACCCTGCGGACCGCCTGCTGGATCGTCGGCTCCTGTTCCATGCCATTGCCCCCCATGACCGCCGCGATGCTGCTGCACCGTCGACAGAGCGCAGTCTGCGCCGACGCCGCGCAGGTCGCAAGTGGCTGCCCCGCCGCCCGGCCCGGCGGTTCAGAGCTTCTTCTCGCCGATCCTGGGTTCGGTTCCGGCCTTCAGTCGCTTGAGGTTGGGGGCGTGTTTCCAATAGATCAGCAGGGTCAGCACCACGACCAGCACCAGCATGTGGCCCTGGTGGAAGATCACCAGCCAGGCCGAGGTCATGGCTGCGGCCACCAGCGCCGACAGCGAGGAGATGCGGCTGATCGCCGCCGTCACCGCCCAGGTGGCGCAGGCCGCCAGGCCCACGCGCCAGTCCAGCACGATCAGCGTGCCCAGGAACGTGGCCACTCCCTTGCCGCCCCGGAAGCCCAGCCAGAGCGGGAAGAGATGGCCCAGAAACGAAGTCAACGCCGCAAGCTGGGCCGCATCCTCGCCCACCAGCCCACGGGCGATGGCCACCGCCACCCCGCCCTTGGCCGCATCCAGCAGCAGCGTGGCCAGCGCCGCGGCCTTGTTGCCGGTCCGCAGGACATTGGTCGCTCCGATATTGCCGGAACCCAGCTTGCGCAGGTCGCCGAGGCCCAGCGCCCGGGTGATCACCACACCGAAGGGGACGGACCCCAGCAGATAGGCCAGCACCGCGGTCAGGACCAGCGCCAGGCCCGAGGAAGCGATATCCGGCATCATCACACCCCCGCACCCGGAACACGGTAGACCTGAGAGCCAGCCACCCAGGTGGCCAGCACCTTACCCTCCATCCGCGCCCCGTCAAACGGCGTGTTCTTGGCCTTCGACAGCAGTTTGAACCGATCCAGCACGAAGGGCGCCGCCGGGTCGAACAGCACCAGGTCGGCCGGTGCGCCCACCGACAGCCGCCCCTGGGGCAGACCCAGACGCTTGGCCGGGTTCAGCGCCAGCGCCCGGAACAGTTGCGCCAGGCTCAATTGCCCCGCGTGCACCAGCCGCAGCGCGGCAGGCAGGAGGGTCTGCAAGCCCACGGCGCCGCTGGCTGCCTCTTCAAACGGCAGTCGCTTCGATTCCTCGTCGGCCGGGGTGTGGAAGCTGGCAATCACATCGATCACCCCGTCCGCCACGGCCTGCACCATCGCCCTCCGGTCGTCTTCCGACCGCAAGGGTGGGGTCAGCTTGAAGAAGGTCCGGTAATCGCCCACGTCGAACTCGTTCAGAGTCAGGTGGTGGATCGACACCCCCGCCGTCACATCCAGCCCGGCTGCCTTGGCGCGTTCCAGCGAAGGCAGGCTGAGCGCGCAGGTGATCTGGTCGGCGTGATAGCGCACGCCGGTCATCTCGGCCAGGCCCAGGTCGCGGTCCAGACCGATCCGCTCTGCCATGGGCGAGACCGAAGGCAGGCCATAGAGGCTGGCAAACTTGCCATGCGTCGCCACCGTGCCTGCCGAGAGGCCGGGTTCCTGCGGATGGCCGACGACCAGCGCGCCCAGGCTGCGGGCATAGGTCAGCGCCCGGGCCAGCGCCCTGGTGTTGGTGGCGACCTGGAACACATCGCTAAAGGCGACGGCGCCCGCATCCAGCAGAAATCCGATCTCGGTCATCTCGGTCCCGGCCCGGCCCTTGGTCAGTGCCGCCATGTGGCGGATGCGGACAGGTGAAGCCTCGGCCACGCGGCGGGTGACGAATTCCAGCGTTTCGGGCGTGTCGATGGCGGGGTTGGTGTCGGGCCGGGCGATGATCGTGGTCACTCCGCCCGCCGCCGCCGCCAGCCCGGCCGAGCGGAACGATTCCTTGTGCCGTTCACCCGGCTCGCCGATCTTCACGCCCCAGTCGACGATGCCGGGGGCCAGGCAATGCCCGCCGCAATCCACGACAGTCGCTCCCTTCGGGGTGGGGCCGTCGATGGCCTGGATCAGCCCCGCCGCAAGGGTCAGGCTGCCGGTCTCCTCGCGCCCGGTTTCAGGGTCGATCAGGCGGGCATTCATCAGGTGCAGCGGCATCATGGCAGGCCCATTTCGTGCAATATGCAGTGGAATCCGACTCTGCCGGCGGGCGCCATGCTCAGGCCCCCATCCAGACGAAAGCCACGACGAAGACCGCCAGGAACACCAGTATGCCGGCGGCGACCATTCCGCTGATGCGGGCATCGGACATCGGGGGCTTTTCGGACCGCTTGCTCACACCATCACCCCCACCGCTGCCCGGCCGCGCTCGGCGCGCAGGTTGCGCGCGAGAAGGTCCATGCAGGCCATGCGCACGGCCACGCCCATTTCCACCTGTTCCTGGATCACGCTGCGGTTGATGTCGTCGGCCAGCTCGCCATCGATTTCCACCCCGCGGTTCATCGGGCCGGGGTGCATCACGATGGCATCGGGATGGGCCACGGCAAGCTTTTCGGCGTCCAGGCCGTAACGATGGTAATATTCCCGCTCGGAGGGAATGAAGCCGCCGTCCATCCTCTCCTTCTGCAGGCGCAGCATCATCACCACATCGGCGCCCTTCAGTCCTTCCCTCATGTCGTCGAACATCTCGCAGCCGAAATCGGCGGCACCGGGGGGCATCAACGTGGGTGGGGCGATCAGCCGCAGGCGGTTTTCCATCTTGCCCAGCAGGATCAGGTTCGACCGGGCGACGCGGCTGTGGGCGATGTCGCCGCAGATGGCGATGGTCAGCCGCTGCAACCGGCCCTTGGCGCGGCGGATGGTCAGGGCGTCCAGCAGCGCCTGCGTGGGGTGTTCATGCCGTCCGTCGCCTGCGTTCAGCACCGCGCAGTTGACCTTCGAGGCCAGAAGGTTGACCGCCCCCGACGAAGGGTGGCGGACCACCAGAAGGTCGGGCCGCATCGCATTCAGCGTCAGGGCCGTGTCGATCAGCGTCTCGCCCTTCTTCACGCTCGATTGCGCGACCGACATGTTCATCACGTCGGCTCCGAGCCGTTTGCCCGCCAGTTCGAAGCTGGCCTGGGTG
The DNA here is from genome assembly GCA_021813365.1 of Pseudomonadota bacterium. GTDB lineage: Bacteria > Pseudomonadota > Alphaproteobacteria > Rhodobacterales > Rhodobacteraceae > Stagnihabitans. The sequence continues at coordinate 20,213 of JAKALB010000008.1, forward strand.
CGGGTCGAGTTTTCGAAGAACATGTTGATCTGGGTCATGCCCGCCAGCACATCGGCGGATTTCACCGTGCGGCGGTTCAGATCGACGTAACGATCGGCCAGATCGAGGACAGTGACGATCTCGGACGGCGACAGCGACTCGATCCCAAGCAGGTGGCGGGCGCGGAAGGTCATGGGGTTTCTCCGTCCGGGGTTGGGCGGCTTATGCCAAAGCCGGGGGCGCTGGGCAATGGCGGCATGAAGGGACCGCGGCTGCGCCGGGATATTTGCGGCAGGGTGAAAGGCGCAGTTTCGCCCGGCGCCGGGCTGCCTTAGGTTGAGGCGCATGGGAATCGCAGACGACATCCTCAGCCATCCTTCGGCGGCCCTGGCGGCATTGGCCTACCAGCTGGACCTGGGCGCGGACGAGACGATCGGCGACACGCCCATCGACCGCTTTGCCGAAGCCGCGAAACCCGCGCCTGTGGCCATGACCGCCCGCGGCCTGGCGCCGACACCGGCATCCCGGCCGGGCAGAACCGACGCCGACGCCAGCCCCGACCCCGGCCCCGACCCCGGCCCTGACCCCAGGGTCGACCCTGTGGCCGTGGCCCGCGCCATGGCGGAGGCGGCGGCTGATCTGGACGGGCTGCGCCTGGCGATTCAGGGCTATGATCTGTGCGACCTGAAGAAGGGTGCCCGCAACACGGTGTTTGCCGATGGCAATCCCGGGGCCCGCGTGATGATCGTTGGCGAAGCGCCGGGGCGCGAGGAAGACCTGGAAGGCCTGCCCTTCGTGGGCCGGGCCGGGCAGCTGCTGGATCGGATGTTTGCCGCGATCGGCCTGTCGCGCCGCAGCCCCGATGCCCAGTCCGCGCTTTACATCACCAATGTGATGCCCTGGCGCCCGCCGCAGAACCGCGAGCCCGACGCGGGCGAGATCGCCATGATGCGCCCGTTTCTGGAGCGGCACATCGAGCTGGTCGACCCGGTGCTGATCGTGGTCATGGGCAACACGCCGTGCCAGGCTCTGTTGAACCAGAAGGGGATCCTGCGCCTGCGCGGGCACTGGATGCAGGGCCTGGGCCGGCCGGTGATGCCGATGACCCACCCGGCCTATCTGCTGCGCACTCCCGGCGCCAAACGCGAAGCCTGGGCCGATCTGCAACAGATCGAAGCCCGGCTGAAGGAAAACGAAAAGGTATAGGACATGAGCCGCATCGACGAGACCCGCGAATTCATCCCCGTCCGCATTGCCGTGCTGACCGTCAGCGACACGCGCACCATGGCCGAGGACCGATCTGGCGATACCCTGGTGGATCGCCTGACCGAGGCCGGCCACCACCTGGCCGCGCGCGGCATCGTCAAGGATGACCGCGCGGCGATCGCCGCCCAGTTGCGCGCCTGGTGCGCCAGCGACGCGATCGACGTGATCCTGACCACCGGCGGCACCGGCCTCACCGGGCGTGATGTCACGGTCGAGGCACACCGCGATGTCTATGAAAAGGAAATCGAGGCTTTCGGCACGGTGTTCACCTGGGTCTCGTTGCAGAAGATCGGGACTTCGGCGGTGCAAAGCCGGGCGACGGGCGGGGTGGCCATGGGCAAATACCTGTTTGCCCTGCCCGGCAGCCCCGGCGCCTGCCGCGATGCCTGGGATGAAATCCTGAAAGGCCAGCTGGACTATCGCCACCGGCCCTGCAATTTCGTGGAAATCATGCCGCGTCTGGAGGAACACAAGCGCCGCAAGTAGGCCGGCCGGTCAGCCATCCCACTGGCAGGCTATGGCGCGGGGCAACCCTTGATCTCGACCGCGCGATTCTGGGCCAGCACCGTTACGGTCACGCCCGAGCGGTCCAGCGCAAAGGGCTTGCCGTCCGGCGGCACCAGATCGGCGATGGCGGTCAGCGCCTGGCCTTCCCGGCGGGTGACGGATTGCGAGACCCATATGTCGGGCTCGCTGGCTTCGAAAACCACGGTTTCGTCGGCGCCCTGCACCGGCAGGTCGAGCCTGGCGGTGACACGCAACCCGTCGTCGATGGGGGTCAACTGGCAACCGACCGTCACCAGACCCGCCGCCTTGCCGGTCTGCGGCTCGGCCTTCAGGGCGGCGGCAATGGCCTGATCCGGCGCGCCGGGGCCGGACAGGCTGGCCGAAAGATCCAGCGTGGCGGGCATGCAGATGTCATGGCAGATGCCAAGATCCATCCGCAGCGCCAGATCCACAGGCCGGGTGGCATCCATGGCCGCCACCTCGACCGGCAGGGTCAGCTGGTCCAGATAACCGATCGATTCCATCCCGTTCAGCGAAATCACCTGCGGGGCGGGCCAGTGCAGCACCACGGCCTTCAGATTCCGGCTGCCCGACCAGTCGAAGACCGGGGGAATCCCCGCCTCGCCGGGGGCGCGCCAATAGGTCTTCCAGCCGGGTGCCAGCGTCAGGCTGATCGCGGCCATGTAGCGCCCGTCGGGCACCCGCCATCCGGGCAGCAGGCGGGCCGACAGGACATCATCCTGGGTTTGCGCCCGCAGGGTGGCGGTGGCAATCAGCAAAAGGGCAAGGGCCAGGGAAAGCGGGCGGGGCAGCATGTGCTGGACCATAGGCGTTGCGCCGGCATTGGGAAATCACATTTCGGCCATCGGCGCCAGGGTCGGGCTCGGATGGCGCTCGGCTGCCGGCCTGGATCACATTCGCAAGGTCGGGGCTTGTGAGCGGGCCGCGAAGGCATACATTCCTGACAGGAACCGTCGGGGCATCGGAACCGTCGGGCCAGCGTCAGGGGCTGTGTCGGGGGGCAATCATGGATCTGACCGGCAAGATCATCATCGCCATGCCCGCTCTGGGAGATCCGCGCTTTGCACATAGCGTCGTCCTGATCTGTGCCCATTCCGAGGATGGCGCCATGGGGCTGATCGTCAACAAGCCGATGGACGATCTGACCTTTGCCGAGTTGCTGACTCATCTGAACATTCCCCAGGCCCCTGCCGGTCGCGACATTCGTGTGCATTTCGGTGGCCCCGTGGAGCGCGGTCGCGGTTTCGTGCTGCATTCGCCCGACTTCACCTCGGGCGGGGCAACGATGGAAATTCCGGGCGGTTACGCCATGACCGCCACGCTGGACATCCTTGAGGCGCTGGCCCGCGGTCAGGGCCCGGCGCGGGCCGTGCTGGCGCTGGGTTATGCGGGCTGGGGGCCCGGCCAGCTGGAGGCCGAGATCCGCCGCAATGACTGGCTGACCGGCGACATCTCGGACGATCTGGTGTTTTCGCCCGACAACGCCGGCAAATGGGCCCTGGCGCTGAAGGGCCTTGGGATCGAGCCGCTGACCCTGTCGGCAACGGCGGGACGGGCGTGAAAACACTTGTCAGACCGGAGAGCGGCGCGCCAGAATTCCGCCGTTTCCGCGGAGGTTCGGATGCGCGGCCTGACCGCTTTGCTCACGATCACCTGTGTGGCCCTGCCCGCCGCCGGCCCCGCCCTGGCCAATGCCCGGATGAGGCTGCCCTGTTTCGGTCGATCAATTTTGCCGGCCTGGCCGGGTTTGACCGGGAATAGCCTGTCAGGCCAGATTTGATCACATTCTCGGTCCAGCGCCGATGCCACGCTGGACTTTCGCACGCCTGTCGGGCAAAGCCCGATCCATACTTGCTGAACGAGACGCTGAACGAGACGAGGAGGCCCCCAGATGCTCGATTCCGTGACAGACCTGCGCGCGCTGCTGAAAGATCCCTCGCTGGTGCCCGGCAAGGCCTATGTGGCGGGTGAATGGGTCGATGCCGCCGATGGCAAGACCTTTGCCGTCACCAACCCCGCCCGGGGGGACGTGATCGCGCATGTGCCGGATCTCGGCCGCGCCGATGCCGCGCGTGCCATCGCCGCCGCCGATGTGGCCCGCAGGGAATGGGCCGCCCGCACCGGCAAGGAACGCGCCGCCGTGATGCGGAAGTGGTTCGAGCTGTGCATGGAGAACCAGAACGATCTGGGCATCATCCTGACGGCCGAAATGGGCAAACCCCTGGCCGAGGCGAAGGGCGAGGTCGCCTATGGCGCGTCCTACATCGAATGGTTCGGCGAGGAGGCCAAACGCGTCTACGGCGAGACCATCCCCGGCCACCAGCGCGACAAGCGCATCACCGTCATCAAGCAGCCCATCGGCGTGGCCTGCTCCATCACGCCCTGGAACTTCCCCAATGCGATGATCGCCCGCAAGGTCGCCCCCGCGCTGGCCGTGGGCTGCGGCTTTGTTGCCCGCCCCGCCGCCGAAACGCCGCTGTCGGCCGTGGCGCTGGCCGTGCTGGCCGAGCGCGCAGGAGTGCCCAAGGGCGTGTTCTCGGTCATCACCTCCAAGCGGTCGTCCGACATCGGCAAGGAGTTCTGCGAGAACCCCGCCGTGCGGAAACTGACCTTCACCGGCTCTACCGAGGTCGGCCGCATCCTGCTGAAGCAGGCGGCCGACCAGGTGCTGAAATGCAGCATGGAGCTGGGCGGCAACGCGCCCTTCATCGTTTTCGACGACGCCGATCTGGACAAGGCCGTCGAAGGCGCAATGATTTCCAAGTTCCGCAACAATGGTCAGACCTGCGTCTGCGCCAACCGGATCTATGTGCAGGCCGGAGTTTATGACGCCTTCGCCGCCAAGCTGGCGGCCGCGGTCAACAAGCTGTCCATCGGAGACGGGCTGAAGGAGGGTGTCACCGTCGGCCCCCTGATCAACGAAAGCGCCGTCGAAAAGGTCGAGGAGCATATCTTCGACGTGCTGGCCGGCGGCGGCAGGGTTCTGACCGGCGGCAAGCGGCACGAACTGGGCGGCACCTTCTTCCAGCCGACCGTGCTGACCGGCGTCACGACCGGCATGAAGGTGGCGAACGAGGAAACCTTCGGCCCGGTCGCGCCTCTGTTCAGGTTCGAGACCGAGGAAGAGGCCATCCATCTGGCCAACAACACGATCTTCGGCCTGGCCAGCTATTTCTACGCCCGCGACATCGGCCGGATCACGCGCGTGCAGGAGGCGCTGGAATACGGCATGGTCGGCGTGAACACCGGCCTGATTTCCACCGAGATCGCGCCCTTCGGCGGCGTCAAGCAATCGGGCCTGGGCCGCGAAGGCAGCCATCACGGCATCGAAGACTATCTGGAAATGAAATACATCTGCCTGTCGGTCTGACCGGCTCCGGGCCCGGTTGGTCTGAACGGATCGGGGCCGGGGCAAACCCGGCCCCTTGGCCTTGCCGCTGACCGGGCGATGCGGCCCTTGACCTGGCCGGTGCCTGGCCCTCTTCTGTGAACAGCCACGGCCGGGCCAGAAGGGCGCAGAACCCCGTCCGCACGCACCTGCGCCAGGGCCGGAACGGGAGGCGTCAGGATGACAGCCAAGCGCATTGCGGTGGTGACCGGGGCGGCCGGCGGGATGGGACGGGCCATCGTCGACCAGTTGATCGCCGATGGGCTGCATCTGGTGGGAGTCGACATCGACGGTGCCGCGCTGGCCGACATGGCGGCGGGCCGCCCGACCTTTACGGCCGAGATCTGCGATCTGACCGACCCCGGCGCCATCGCCGCCCTGTTCGCCCGGATCACCGCCAGCTTCGGCGGTGTCGATGTCCTGGTCAACAACGCCGGCACCTGCTTCATGTCGGAATTCCCCGATATCCCCGCCCAGGAATTCGAGCGGCAGATGGCGGTCAACTTCGGCTCGGCCTTCCACTGCTGCCAGCACGCGGTCAAGGCGATGGCGGGGCGCGCGGGGGTGCGCAAGATCGTCAACATCTCGTCCAACGGCGCCTACAACTTCGACGTCTTCGACCCGCCGCACTACCGCGCCTCCAAGGCCGCGATGGACACCCTTACCAAGGATCTGGCCCGCCGCTATGCGCGCGACAGGATCGCGGTCAACTCCATCGCGCCGGCCATGACGGAAACGCCGCTGTTCAATGTCCTGACGCCGGATGTCCTGGACCGCGCCATTGCCGCCATGCCGCATGGCCATGCGATGCGGCCGCGGGAAATCGCCGCCTGGGTCGGGTTCCTGATCTCGCCGGCGGGCGATGTCTGCTCGGGCAATGTGATCATCCTGAACCAGGGCCGTGATGTGCGGTAACGGCCGATGAAGGTCACGATCCACAAGCTGTTCGGCTACCTGCTGGACACCGCCGGAGACGCGCCACCGGAATGCGTGCTGGGTCTGTCGCTGTCTGCCCCGCCGCGTCTGCGGGAGTTCATGGCCGATCTGGACCCCGATCTGCCGCTGGACTGGAACGGCGCCAGTTTTCAGGGTCTGCCCGCGCTGCGCGACCGCGTGATCGCGGCGACGGGCCTGGCGGGGCTTTGCACCGCCGATGACGTGCTGATCACCGCCGGCGCGGCCGAGGCGAATTACCTGTGCTTTCGCCAGATTCTGAACACGGGCGACGAGATCGTCACCGACAGCCCCGGCTGGCCGCAGGCGGGTGTGATGGCCAGAGCCATCGGCGCGCGGCTGGTCACTGTCAAGCGGCACGAGGCCGACGGCTGGCGGATCGATCTCGATTCCCTGTCCCGCGCCGTTACCGACAAGACCCGGCTGATCTTTCTGTCCAACCCCAACAATCCGACCGGCGCGCTGATGGATGCCGCCACCCTGGCGCGTATCGTGCAGATCGCCGACCGCGTCGGCGCCTGGCTTGTGGTCGACGAGGTCTATGCCGGGCTGGAATGGCAGGGGCCCCGCGCGCCTTCGATCGCCGGCCTCTACCCGCGTGGCATCACGACGGGATCGGTCAGCAAGGCGCTGGGCCTGCAGGGCCTGCGAACCGGCTGGATGATCTGCCGCGATCGGCACATGCTGATGGACGGCGTGATCCTGCGCGAGAATTCCAGCGAGATCATGAACATCCTGGGCGAACACATCGCCGCAATCGCCCTCGGCGCCGAACGCCTGGCCCCCGCCCTGGCCCGCGCCCGAGCCGAAGGCGCCGCGGGCCTGGCCATGCTGAACCGCTTCATCGCCGACCAGCCCCGGCTGTCCTGGGTGCCGCCCCAGGCCGGACTGATCGGCCTGGCCCGCCTGTCGGGCGAAGCGGCCGAGCCCTTTGCCCGCCGCCTGCTGGCCCCACCCTGGCGCACCTTCCTGTTGCCGGGAAGCGCATTCGACGAACCCGCGCATATCCGGCTGGGCGTGGGCGGCGGTGGCGCCGTGCGGCTGGAGGAAGGCCTGCGCCGGCTGGCGGCCTGTCTGGCCACCTGAAGGCGCAGCAGACCCAACCCACTGAAAAGACAGGCGCTATCTCATATCAACGCGGCGATTTTGCATAGCTGGCCGCTTTGGCCCACATCGGTGACAAGGCAAACAGACGCGGCAAACGGACAAGGCAGACAATTCAGCCATGCCGGACAAGCCACGCCATGACATGAAAGGATTCCGCAAATGCTGCCCGCCATGCTGAACTCGACCCGCAAGATCACCACCGCCGGCGTGACCGCCGTCATGATCTCGGCCGCAGCCACCGCTCCGGCGCAGGCCTGGGGTTCGAACGAACAACATTTCGTGGCCGGTGTCGCCACGACGCTGGCGCTGGAATACATCTTCAATCCGAAAATGTTCGGTGTCGGCCGTCGCGCTGCCCCGCCGGCCCCGGTCTACTATACGCCGGCGCCCGTCTACACCACGATCAGCGTGTATCAGACGCCCGCGGCCAGTGCCTTCAACAGCTATGCCAGCAATGAACGGATGCATATCCAGTCGCGCCTGGCCTCGCTGGGCTATTACCACGGCTCGATCGACGGTGCCTTTGGCCCGGCCACCTACAGCGCGGTGCAGGCCTATGCCTCGAACACGGGCAAGCTGTCGCTGATGTCGAGCCAGGCTGGGGCCTTCACGATCTACGACGGCCTGCTGTTCTGACCATTGCCCCCCGGTCCGGACTGACAAAGGCAGGCCTGAAGGCCGCGCGGCGCTCCCCCGCGCGGCCTGATTTTTTGCACGACCGCCGGCACGGGCCGGTCGCGCGCATCAGCCAGGCAAAAGAGCCATGGGCGATGCGGAGGTTCGGGCGGGACGGCAGCAAAAGGGCGCGCCCTGCGGCGCGCCCCCCGTGGTCAGGCTGCGTCCGGGATCAGGCGTCGAGCTTCTGCGCGATCGCCGGGGCAACGCCCTGATCGCTGGCACGGCTGATCTCGATCCGGCGCGGTTTCAGCGCCTCGGGCGTTTCGCGCACGAGATCGATGTTCAGAAGGCCGTTCTCGTGGCTCGCGGCCACGACGCGCACGTGATCGGCCAGCGCAAAGCGGCGCTCAAAGGCGCGGGTGGCGATGCCCCGGTGCAGATAGGTCTTTTCCTTGGCATCAGGCGCGCGGCGAGCCGAGACGAAAAGCGCCCCGTCCTTCACCTCGACCGACAGTTCCTCGGGCGAGAAGCCGGCGACCGCGATGCTGATGCGATAGGCGTCCTCGGCGGTCTTCTCGATGTTGTAGGGCGGATAGGTCGGCTGCGCCACATCGGCGCTCAGCACACGATCCATCAGGTCGGCGATACGGTCAAAGCCAACGGTGGCTCGGTAGAGCGGTGCGAAATCAAGCGTTTGCATGTCATCCTCCAGATGAGCGATGTCAGGTTGTGCCCTCCCGCTCAGGGACGGGCGAGTGCCGCGGCAGAACCCGTCATGGCATCCTGCCGCACTGATCAGTTGGGAACCGGCCCGCCCGGTTTCAAGGGGTTTTGGGCTCAGGGAGAGGGCTTGATGAGCTTGGCACCGCCCGCGCCCAGCGCCCCGCCGCCCACCAGGACGCCGACCTTGCCCCTGGGCGACACGCTGGCCAGTTCGGCGGCCAGTTCGGCCTGCAACGCCGCCAGCGGATCGGCCACCGCCGAGGCCAGCGCCACCTTCTGTCCGTTCGCCTCGGCCTTGGCGGAAATGACCGAAACGACGGCTGGCCCCGCTGGCTCGATCACGAAGATCGGCGCCCCCGATGCGCCGAAGTCCACATCGCAATCCAGCACCAGCATCTCGTCCTGCTGCGCCAGCACCTGACAGACCTGCTGCAGCGAGGGCGCTTCCGAGCGGGTTTCGGCATAGGACACCACGGCCACCTGGGCGTTTCGACCGGGCGCGGGCGCCATCGGGAAGGGCTGAACCTTGGGCAGGCGGATCGGCTGATCCAGTTGCAGCAGGGCCAGATCGCGGGACACGCGAATGCTCTGGTCCGGCGTGCCAAAGACATAGCCTGGATAGATGACCGCCGCGCGGACCCCCCGGTAGGCCTCGGCCCGTCCGTTGCGCCAGCCATCCAGGAACTGCATTTCGGTCACCGGATAGCGCTCGGCGGTGGCCTTGTCGAACAGGCAATGCGCCGCCGTCAATACCAGATCATCCGCCACCAGGGCCCCGGTGCAAAATTCGTCCTGACCGAACAGCAGCTTGCCCACCCCCAACCACGCGCGGCCGGCGTCGCCGGTCTGCAGCTTGACCAGGGGCGTTTCGGCCAGCGCCGGAGCAGCCAGCAGGGCAAGGCAAAGGGCAAGACGATACAGCGGCATTAACGGCGATCCTTTGCGTCACCCTAGGGCAGCACGATCGCGAAGTCTCACCAAAATCGCGGGACTTGGCGGCCCGGTTCGGCGCCGCTAGTCTTGCCGCATGAACCCGATCGGCCTGATCAACCCCGATTTCACCTCTTTCGACAGCCTGGCGCTGAGCGTGCTGATCCTGTCCTGGCTGATCATCGGCCGCCTGATCGAAGTGCCGCCAGCCCGCCGCCTTTCGGTGTCGGTCATCATGCAGGACTACCGCCGCGACTGGATGGTGGAATTCCTGACCCGCGACCCCCGGATCTTCGACATTGCGCTGGTCGAGAGCCTGCGGCAATCCACCGCCTTCTTTGCTTCGGCCTCGATGATCGCCATCGGCGGCGGCGTGGCCATGATCGGCAATTCCGCCACATTGCAAGGCCTGGCTGCCGATCTGACTCTGGCGCAGGCGTCCGACCTGATCCGGCTGAAATTCATGCTGATCGTCGGGCTCCTGGCCAATGCGCTGCTGAAATTCATCTGGTCGCACCGGCTGTTCAGCTATTGCGGCGTCGTCATGGCTGCCGTGCCGAACGATCCCGCGCACGAAAACGCCCGGCTGCGGGCGCGGCAGGCCGCCGAGATCAACATCCAGGCCGCACGGAATTTCAACCGCGGCCTCAGGTCGATCTACACCGCGCTGGGGGCGCTGGGCTGGCTGATGGGGCCCTGGGGCCTGCTGGTCGGCACGGTGCTGACCCAGGGACTGCTGGTCCGGCGCGAGTTTGCCAGCCAGAGCCGCACGGTCATGCTGGCCCGACAGCTGACCGACGACGGCCTTCGGTGATCCAGGCCGCGACCAGCGCCAGACCCGCCAGCATCAGCCACAGCACCGCCGGCAGCAGCGGAGCCACCCGCAGATCGCCCGTCACATAGGCGCCGCGCGGCGTGATGCCGATCCAGCCACGCCCGATGGCCGGGCGACCCGGCCGCACCTGGCGGATGTCGGGCATGCCCGTCTCCAGCGCCACCACACCGCCCTCAGCGGATCTGGCCACCGGGTCGAGCAGGGCAGCCGTCGCCAGCGGATCTTCATATTCGCGCGGCGTTGCGGTGCCCAGGGCCACCACGCGGCTGAGATCACCGTCCTTCAGCCGATACAGGCCCAGCGCGGTCGCGGGCATCCTGGCCACGAACCGGCCCGGCCCATCCGCCATCAGCGGCACGTCCTGCGTCTGCCCATCCGGCCCCGTTACCGATACCGGACCGGGCGGTGTGTCGGCCACCGTGCGGCGTTCGATCAGCAATTGCCCGGCCTGGGCCAGCGCGGTCAGATTTTCTTCCTCGAGTTCGGGCTCTTTCAGCATCCAGTGCGCCAGGCGCCGCAACATCTCGATCAGCGGGCCGCCACCCTCGAAGCCGCGCCCCCAGAGCCAGGCCTGATCCGAGGCCAGAACCGCCACGCGCCCCTGACCCACCCGGTCCAGCACCAGCAGCGGGCGGCCCTGGGGCCCCTGCATCACCACCTGGCCGCGCAGCACCTTCAGTTCGATCAGCCGGAACCAGCGGCCCCAGCCGCCCGGCGGCGCCAGCCTTTCCAGCCCTTCGGTCACCGGATGGCGGCGGCCAAGGTCGGTCAGATCCGGCCGGAAGCCGCCCTCGATCACCTGCGCCGTGGGCTCTACCGGCAAAATCTCGGCCAGGGGCGTGCGATACAGGCTGTCGACATCGGCAAACTCCGGCCCCGCCGCCACCAGCACCGTGCCGCCGTCCTTCACATACTGCACCACGTTGTCGATGTAGCCCATCGGCAGGATGCCGCGCATCGCATAGCGGTCAAAGATGATCAGATCGAACGAATGGATCTTCTCGACGAACAGTTCCCGCGTCGGAAAGGCGATCAGCGACAGTTCGCTGACCGGCGTGCCATCCTGCTTTTCCGGCGGGCGCAGGATGGTGAAATGCACCAGATCGACGCTCGGGTCGGATTTCAGCAGGTTGCGCCAGACCCTTTCGCCTGCATGCGGCTCTCCCGAGACCAGCAGCACCCGCAGCCGATCGCGCACGCCGTTGATTTCCACCACGGCGGTGTTGTTGCGATCGGTGATTTCGCCGGCGCCGACGGGAACCGAGAATTGCAGCACATTGGCCCCGGCATGCGGCAGGCGGATCGGCAGGGTCAGATCCTGGTTGGTGGGGACGGAAAAGGTTTCGGGAGGGGCATCGTCAAGGGCGATGGTCAGATCCACCTGGCCCTGCCCATCCGGCACCGCGCCCCGATCCTCGACCCTGAGCGACAATTGCACCTCTTCGCCCAGGATGGCAAAGGCCGGGGCCGAGTGGATCACCAGATGCCGGTCCCAATCCTTCGCATGGCCCGTCAACAGCACGTTCAAGGGCGCGGGCAGGTCCAGAACGGTTTCCGGATCGTGAATCCGGCCATCGGTCACCAGGATTTCCCCTGCCACCCGGGCACGAGGTTCCTGTGCCAGCGCCTCGGCCAGGGCTTGCAGTGCCCGCGTGCCGCTGTCGTGGGGGCCGTCGGGGATCGTGACCTCACGCAACTCGGTGTTGGGCAGCGCCGCCACCCGATCGCGCAGCGCCTGAACCGCCGCAGCGGTCTGGGCCGCGCGGTCGCCCAGGCCCTGGCTCGACGATTTGTCGATCGCCAGGATCACCACATCGGCAAGCGGCTTGCGCTCTTCCTCCTGCAGCGATGGCCCGGCCAGAGCCGCCAGCAGGGCGACCAGCGACAGCGCCCGGAATGGCCAGCCGCGCAGGCCGCGCCAGACCGCCAGCACCAGCAGCGCCAGTGCCAGGCCGGCCAGGGCCAGCAGCGCCCAGTCCGGCACAAGCGGTGCGAACACCAGTGTCCGGGTCATTGGCCGAGCCTTTCCAGCAGGGCCGGCACATGCACCTGGTCCGACTTGTAGTTGCCGGTCAGCACATACATGATCAGGTTCACACCGAACCTGTAGGCATATTCGCGTTGCCGTTCCCCGGCGCCGCCGCGGCCCACCGGCAGCAGGGGCACGCCATAGTCATCCACCGCCCAGGCCGAGGCCCAGTCGTTCCCGCCGATCACCACCGGCGTCACCCCGTCGTTCAGATTGCGGAACGGCATCCCCTTTTCCAGCGCGGCATCGGGCGGCGCGGCCTCGACCCAGACGGGCGCACCGACAAAGCGACCGGGAAAATCCTGCAACAGATAGAAGCTGCGGGTCAGCACGTGATCCTCGGGCACCGGTTCGAGAGGCGGAATGTCCAGCCCCGCCGCGATGCGCTGCAGCGCCTGCGTCCGGGGCGAGGCGCCGCCCATTCCCGACCCGTCGCCGTCGCCGGTGTCGAACAGGATCATCCCGCCATTGCGCAGATAGCGGTTCAGCTTTTCATAGGTGGCCGCGGCCAGCGGCGCGGCATCCTCGGTCACGGGCCAGTACAGGAACGGAAAGAACGCCAGTTCATCCCTGGCCAGATCGACGCCCATCGGCGCTTGCGGCTCCACGGCCGTCCGCGCCAGCAACTGGTCGCCCAGTCCGGTCAGCCCGGCCTTGCTGATCTCATCGACCGCCGGATCGCCGGTTTCGACATAGGCCAGCACGACGCCCTCGGTCGCCTGGATCGCACGCTGGTCCGCCGCATCCTGTGCCCTGGCCTGCGGCGCCGGCCCCAGGCTCAACGCCAGGCCCAGCGCCAGCGCCGCCGGGGCGCCCCGCGCCAGCCTGCCCGAAAGGCGCAGCGCCGCCAGAATGTCAAGCAGCGCCAGCAACAGCGCAGCCACCAGAAAGGCGCCCTTCAGATCTTGCGGTTTCGCCGCGGCAAAGCCCTCGATCGTCACGCCGGCGGGCCAGGCCATCGGCGACAGCACCTGCCCGGCTCCCAGCGCATTCACCGCCACTGTCCGCTCTGCCGTGGCATAGATGCCCGGCGGCACCGCCGCCACCGGCCCCGCCTGCAAGGTCGCCGCCAGAGCAGCCCCGGCCACGCCGGCCAGATTGCCTGCCCCCTGCATCTGCCCGAAGCCGTCCAGCACCCGGCGCGGCACAAAGGTCTGCCCCGCCAGGATTGCCGCCTGATCCTGCGAGCGCGTGGAAATCGACAGCCGCTCCAGCATCTGCACGAACAGGCCCGACAGCGGCAGGTTCGACCAATCGGCATTGGCGGTGACGTGGAAAAGCACCACCTGCCCCTGCCCCAGCGCCTTGCGAGTGACCAGCGGTGTCCCATCGTCCAGCGCGGCAACCGTGTTCGCGGTCAGCGCGGCGTCGGGCTCGGCCAGAACCTGCGTCTTCACCTGCAGATCCTCGGGCAGCACCAGCCCGTGAAACGGCGAGCTTTCCGGGAACGCGGCCAGCGTCTTGGGCGCGCCCCAACTCATCGCGCCGCCGACCGACTTGCCACCGCCGCGCAGCCGGACCGGCATCAGCGGATCATCCGCCAGCCGGACCGGATCGGCCGCGGCCAGCCGCGGCCCCGCAAAGCGCAGCAACAGGCCGCCTCGGCCCACCCAATCGGCCAGACCTTTCGTCTCGGTCTCGGTCAGTTGCGCCACATCGGCCAGCACGATCACATCGGGCCTGGCAGGCAGCACATCGCCGACCCCGCCTTCGATCAGGACGGCATCGGGCTCCAGCGCCTTGCGCAGGTAGTGCAGGGGCGACAGCAGTTGCAGCCCCTCCTTGTCGGCAGCATCGCTGACCAGCGCCACCTTGCGCCGCTTCAGGCTGTCATCGGTCAGGGCCACCGCCCCGGCATGGGCCGCGCCATCCAGTTCGAACCGCTGGATGCGGTTGCGCAGTTCCGGCGGCAGGTCGATCCTGGCCTCGGCCCGCGTCGCGCCCTTGCCAAAGGCCAGCACCGCGCGACCCAGGTCGCGTTCCACGCCCGACGGGTCCGGGCCCAGGGCCACCACCTGCACATCCGCCGCGGGCCCGGCGAAGGGCCGTTCGGCGCCGACCGTGATCGCCCCATCGGCAAAGACCGGGGTCCGCAGCGCCACCAGATTCGCGCGGCCCAGCGTCACCGTGACCGGGCCACGCGCCAACAGGGCCGCCGTCAGGTCGGACGTGCCAGGCGCATCCAGGCCATCCGAGAGCCAGCGAGTCTCAAAGCGCCCCTCGGGCAGGGCGGGCAGCCAGTCGGCATCGCGGGCCCGCGCCCAGGCGCGCGGTTGCAGCGCGGCCAGCCGGCCCGCCCAGGTATCGGCGCTCTGGAAGATCAGGGGTTCGGGGGTATCGGCCAGATTGGCCAACGCCACCGGGCGGCCCAGCCGCTGCGCCTGCGCCAGCAGGTCGGACAGGTAGGCACTGCGCGCCGTCCAGTCTGCGGCGGCGGCCCAGGTGCCATCCACCAGAATGACCAGTGGCCCGCTGCCGGGCCTGTCGGCCTGCGCAGGAGCCAGCACCGGCCCGGCAAAGCCGATGATGGCCGCGCCCACGGCCAGGATGCGCAGCACCAGCAGCCACCAGGGTGTGCGGTCGGATGTGGTGTCGCGGTCGTCCAGCCCGATCAGCAGCGCCACGCCGGGAAACCGGCGCAGGACCGGCGCGGGCGGAATGGCGCGCAAGAGCCACCACAGGATGGGCAACGCCAGCAAGGTCAGCAACAGCAAGGGCGCGTCGAACCCCAGGCCCACTGGCAGGAGACCCGTCATCCGCGCCCTCCCTGCACGGCGCGGTAGAGCCATTGCAGCCCCTCGGTCGCCGGGGCGCCTGTGGTCAGCAGGTGAAACCGCCCGCCGGAGTGCCCGGCCAGCCGGGTCAGTTCATCCTGCCGTTCGCCGAGGCGCTGTCGATACCGCGCCCGCAGATCACCCGCCTGACGGGTTTCATGCGCCAGCCCGCCACCGATCGACCGGAAGATGACGCGCCCCTGATAGGGAAAATCCCGCTCTGCCGGGTCCAGCACCTGCACCAGCAGCGCCCGTGCGCCGCGATTGGCGATATCGGCCATGGCGCGCAGGATCGGACCGATATCGCCCAGGAAATCCGACAGCAGCACCACCAGCGAGCGCGCCTCGACCCCGGCCGTCAGCGGCGGCGCATAGTCGTCGGGGGCTGCGCGCCCGGCCAGGGCCTGGGCCAGCACCTGCGCCTGCGACCGGCCGGACCGGGGTGCGATCGCCGCGCCCGGATCATCGCCCGCATGCGCCAGCCCCACCCTCTCGCCGCCGCGCAACAGCACCAGCGCCAGCGCCAGGCCCAGAAGCCGGGCACGGTCGACCTTTTCGGGCAAGCCCTTGGCCGAGGCGAAATGCATCGACTGCCCCTGATCGACCCACAGGGTCACGGACTGCGCCGCCTGCCATTCCAGTTCCCGGACGAAATGCGCATCCGACCGCGCGCTGCGCCGCCAGTCGATGCTGTGCGCCGCATCGCCGGCATGGGCCGGGCGGTATTGCCAGAAATCATCCCCCATGCCCGCGCGCCGCCGCCCGTGTTCGCCCAGGATCACGGTCGCCGCCAGATGCTCGGCATCGGCCAGCAGGGGCGGCAGGACAGCGCCCAGGCCCTCGGCCCGGGCCCGCAGGGACGAAACTGATCTCACGCCGCCGCCTCGCGACCCAGCGACTTGTGCATGGCGCGGTCGATCACGTCACCCAGGGTCTCGCCGCGGGCGCGGGCGGCAAAGCCCAGCGCCATCCGATGGATCAGCACCGGCCGCGCCAAAGCCGCCACATCCTCGCTCGCCGGAGCCAGGCGGCCCTGCAGCAGCGCCCGCGCCCGGACAAGCAGCATCAGCGCCTGTGCCGCGCGGGGCCCGGGGCCCCAGGCCAGCGTGCCGTCCAGATCGCGGCCCTCCGGCTCTCCGGGCCGGCAGGATCGCACCAGGTTCAGGATCGCCTCGACCACCGTCTCGCCCACCGGCATCTGGCGGATCAGCCCCTGTGCCTCGGTCAGGGCCTCTGCGGTGAACACCGCATCGGTGGTCGAGGTTTCGGCCCCCGTCGTTGCCAGCAGGATCGCGCGTTCGTCGGCACGGCTCGGGTAATCGACGTCGATCTGCACCAGGAACCGGTCCAGCTGCGCCTCGGGCAGGGGATAGGTGCCTTCCTGTTCGATCGGGTTCTGCGTGGCCAGCACATGGAACGGCGGCCCCAGCTTGCGGTGCTGACCGGCGATGGTGACCTCGCGCTCCTGCATCGCCTGCAGCAGTGCCGATTGGGTGCGCGGGCTGGCGCGATTGATTTCGTCGGCCATCAGCAACTGGCAGAACACCGGTCCTGGCAGGAAACGGAAGGCCCGACCGCCATCAGCAGCGGTTTCCAGCACTTCGGATCCCAGAATGTCCGCAGGCATCAGGTCAGGCGTGAACTGGATGCGGTTGGCCGACAGGCCCATCACGGTCGACAGCGTATCCACCAAGAGCGTCTTGCCCAGCCCCGGCAGGCCCACCAGCAGCGCATGGCCCCCACCCAGCATCGCCGCGAGCGCCAGTTCAACCACCCGGTCCTGGCCGATGAACCGCCGCGCCACGGCCAGCCTTGCCGCCTGCAACCGATCCCCCAGCGCCTCGATCCGGCGCACCAGTTCTGCGGCATCACTCATGACTTTCCTCCTGCGGCGTCTTATCTGACATTAGAGCCAATCCTTCTGCCCGGCACAAATGCCAAAAGCCAGGAGCGCGCAAATGATCGTGAAACCGCAGGCCGATGACCTGGCCGCCGCCGTGACCAGGGCGGCCGGCAAGGGCCCGCCGCCCGTGCATCTGTGGAACCCGCCCTTCTGTGGCGACATCGATATCCGCATCGCCCGCGACGGCTTGTGGTATTACCTGGGCACGCCGATCGGTCGACAGCCGCTGGTGGATCTGTTCGCCTCGATCCTGAAGGTCGAGGATGGCCAGTATTTCCTGGTCACGCCCGCGGAAAAGGTGCGCATAAGGGTCGAGGATGCGCCGCTCTTCGTTGTGGATGCAGAGGCCAGGGGGCAGGGCAAGGATCAGCAGATCAGCTTTCACACCCGCACCGGCGACGTGGTCGTGGCGGGCCCGGACCATCGAATCCGGGTGGAACGCGACCCCGAGGATGGCGAACCCTCGCCCTATATCCACATCCGGCGCGGGCTCGAGGCGCGGATCGACCGGAAGACCTTCTACCGGCTCGTCGACCTGTGCACCCACGAACCGCTTGACGGCACCTCATGGTTCGGTCTCTGGTCCGGTGGCTGCTTCTTTCCCCTGATTCCGTCGTCCGAATTGAGCTGATGCCCCGTTTCGCCGCCAACCTGACCATGCTGTTCACCGAAGTGCCGCCGCTGGATCGCGCGGGTCTGGCGGCACAGGCCGGGTTCGATGGGGTCGAGGTGCTGTTTCCCTATGACCTGCCGGCCAGGGACTGGGCGGCCTCGCTGGCGGGCATGCCGGTCGCACTGATCAACACGCCGCCGGGCGATTGGGCCGCGGGCGACCGCGGCCATGCCGCCGTGCCGGGGATGGAGGAAAAGTTCCGCGACGGTTTCCTGCGCGCGGTCGATCTGGGCAGCCGGATCGGCGCGGAGCGCATTCATGTGATGGCGGGCGTGGCGCGCGGGCCGCTGGCCGAACAGACCTATGTGGAAAACCTGACCTGGGCGCTGGAACAGGCGCCGGACGTGGCCCTCTGCATCGAGCCGCTGAACGTCGACGACATGCCGGGCTATTTCCTGAACGATTTCGACCAGGCTGCCCGCATCCTGACCGATATCGCCAATCCCCGCATCGGTCTGCAATTCGACCTGTGGCACGCAGCCCGCATCCACGGCGATCCTCAGGCCGTGTGGGAGGCGCATTGCGACCAGGTGGCCCATGTGCAGATCGCCGGATTCCCGAACCGGGCCGAACCGGGCGGCGGCGGTTTCGACCTGACGGCGCTGTTTCGCGCGCTGGACAACCGCGAAGATCCGGTCTGGGTCGCGGCCGAGTATCGCCCGGCGCGGGCCACGGTGCACGGTCTGGGCTGGCTGAACGCGCTGCGCGCCCGCGACCGGCTGATCGGCTGACCGACCGACCGGCCAGGCCAGGCCAGGCCAGTTGGGCATATTGCCCATCCTGCGGGCCATCGTTATTTTGCCTGAATGCCCCCTGGAAGGAGCCAGACATGCCGATCCCCGCCCCGGAAACCCAGAAAGTCACCACCTGGAAAGTCGCCTGTGACGGCGGCGAGGGCGCGCTCGGCCATCCCCGAGTCTGGCTGACCATCCCCGAGGATACCGGCTTTGTGGAATGCGGCTATTGCGACAAGCGGTTCGAGATCGACCGCGAACATGCGCATTCCGACCACTGAGGCCCCGGGGCTCTGCCCCGGACCCCGGGATATTTGTGAACAGATGAAGGTGCGGGAACGGCCAAGGTGATGCGAGCCGCAGCAAGGTTGCCCCTGCCGCAGAGGAACCGGGGCGCGGACCTATTCCCGGGATTTGCCCGGGCCTTGGTGCGGCGTTATCCCAGGGCGATGCGAAGCTGTGGGCCGGGTGGCGTCGAGTCTTCGGGGCCCGTCGTTCGTTCGGCCGATCCTGGGCCAGTGCGGGCGGGATGGGCATCCGCCATACGGAAATCGGCGGCTTCGGCCCGGGCCCGCGCCTGCGCCGCCGCCACCAGGGCGCGGCCGATGCCGGCGTGGCGGCGCCATTCGTCGACGAAAATCTGGATCAGCTCATGCCCGATCCTGCCGGTCACGCGATTGCGGCGGCGAAGCACCAGGGCACAGCCCACCAGCCCCTCGGGCTCGGCCGCGACCCAGATGCGGGCCTGGTCCAGATCGAAGGTCTGATGGTGCAGGGCTTCGAGGGACATCAGCGGGATGTCGCCAGGCTGGCGGTTCAGCAGAGCGAGCATCCGGTGCACCTGTGGCAGGTCGTCGGGAACGGCTTCGCGGATGGTCGGGATCATGGGTCATCTGCCTTCATGGGGGGCCCACAAGGCGCAGAACGAACCACCTTGCGGGCGGTTCAGGGGTCAAATCGGGATGCGATGCTGACCAACCGCCTATGAGGCGTTGGTAAAGTACCAGTTCCGTGGGCGGCCAGCGTGCAGCATGGCGCCAGCTAGGCCCGGGACGGCCGCGTTGTCAACCGTCTGGCCAAGCAGGCCTGGCGCATGGCATGAAAGGGTTGCACGCGGTTGGAGACGGGCATGGCATTCGGCAAGGGCAATCATCTGCATCTGATCGACGGATCGGCCTTCATCTTCCGCGCCTATCATGCGCTGCCCCCGCTGACGCGCAAATCCGACGGCCTGCCGGTTGGCGCCGTGGCCGGTTTCTGCAACCTGTTGTGGCAAGAGCTGACCGCCAGCCGCGGCAAGGACGGTCCAACCCATCTCGCCGTGATCTTCGACGCCGGGGCCAAGACGTTCCGCAATGACATCTATGACCAGTACAAGGCCAACCGCCCGCCGCCGCCCGAAGACCTGCGCCCGCAGTTTCCCCTGACCCGGGCGGCCACCCGCGCCTTCAACGTGGTCTGCCTGGAAGAGCCTGGCTACGAGGCCGATGACATCATTGCCACGCTGGCCAGGAAGGCGCGAGAGGCCGGAGGCACTGTGACCATCCTCAGCTCGGACAAGGATCTGATGCAGTTGATGGGCAATGGTGTCGACATGTTCGACCCGATGAAGAACCGGCGACTGACGCTGGACGACGTGCGGGAAAAGTTCGGAGTCGGCCCCGACCGCGTGGTGGATGTGCAGGCGCTGGCCGGAGATTCGGTCGACAACGTGCCGGGCGCACCGGGGATCGGCCTGAAGACCGCCGCACTGCTGATCAACGAATATGGCGATCTGGATACGCTGCTGGCCCGGGCGGACGAGATCAGGCAACCCAAGCGGCGCGAGGCGCTGGTGAACCATGCCGAGCAGATCCGCATCTCGCGCCGCCTGGTGCAACTGGACGATCACGCCCCGATCCGCCTGGACCTGGACGCGCTGGAGCTGAAGCCGGTCGAGCCCGGCCCGGTGATGGAATTCCTGAAGGAGATGGAGTTCGCCACGTTGATCCGCCGGGTTTCGGAGAAACTGAAGGTCGAGGCGCCGGTGCTGGAGGCGGGCAAGGGATACGAAGTCGTCGGTGCGCATGAGGCGAAGGGGCAGCAGGTCGAAGACGCGCGTCAGCCCTTCGACCACGCCGGCTATCTTTGCATCCGCGATGCTGCGGCCTTGCAGCGCCTGATCGACCGGGCCTGGGAGCGGGGCTATCTGGCGGTCGATACCGAGACCACCAGCCTGGACGAGATGAAGGCGGAAATCGTCGGCATTTCCCTTGCGGTCGATCCGAACCAGGGCGCCTATCTGCCGGTGGGCCACCGGGTCGGCGAAGGCGGGCTGCTCGGCGATGAACGCGCGCCCGGCCAGATGCCGCTGGCCGAGGCTCTGGCGGCTCTGAAACCGATCCTGGAGGATCCTTCGGTTCTGAAGATCGGCCAGAACATGAAATATGACGCCAAGATCTTTGCCCGCGCCGGCATTCGCATCGCACCGATCGATGACACGATGCTGATGTCCTATGCCATGCATGCGGGCCTGAACAACCATGGCATGGACGAGCTGTCGGAAAAGTTCCTGGGCCACAGACCGATTCCGATCAAGGACTTGATCGGCACGGGCAAGGCCGCGATCACCTTTGACCGGGTGCCCATCGACCTGGCCACGCGCTATTCGGCCGAGGATGCCGATGTCACCCTGCGCCTCTGGCAAACCTTCAAGCCCAATCTGCACAAGGCCCGTGTCACCACCGTCTATGAAACCCTGGAACGCCCGCTGGTTCCTGTGCTGGCCGATATGGAAATGGCCGGGATCACCGTGGACCGACAGGTTCTCAGCCGCATGTCCGGCGCCTTCGCGCAGAAGATGGCGGCGCTGGAAGACGAGATCCAGGCCCTGGCCGGAGAGAAGTTCAACGTCGGCTCGCCCAAGCAGCTGGGCGATATCCTGTTCGACAAGCTGGGCCTGCCGGGCGGCGAAAAGGGCAAGACCGGGGCTTATGGCACCGGCGCCGATGTGCTGGAAGACCTGGCCACCGAACACGAACTGCCGGGAAAGGTGCTGGACTGGCGGCAGCTGGCGAAACTGAAATCGACCTACACCGACGCGCTGCAGGATCACATCAACCCGGAAACCGGCCGCGTCCACACCAGCTATTCCATCACCGGCGCCGTTACCGGCCGCCTCGCCTCGACCGACCCGAACCTGCAGAACATCCCCGTCCGCACCGAAGAAGGACGCCGCATCCGTGAGGCCTTTGTCGCGCCGCCGGGCAAAGTGCTGGTGTCGCTGGACTATTCGCAGATCGAGCTGCGCATCCTGGCGCATATCGCCGATATCCCGGCACTACAGCAATCGTTCCGCGACGGCATCGACATCCACGCCATGACCGCATCCGAGATGTTCAACGTGCCCCTTGACCAGATGACTCCGGAAATCCGCCGCCGCGCCAAGGCGATCAACTTCGGCGTCATCTACGGTATTTCCGGCTTTGGCCTGGCCCGCAACCTGCGCATCCCCAAGGCCGAGGCGCAGGGCTTCATCGACCGGTATTTCGAACGTTTTCCCGGCATCAAGGAATACATGTCGGCCACGGTGAAGTTCGCGCAGGAAAACGGCTTCGTCCAGACGCTGTTCGGGCGAAAGATCCACACGCCCGAAATCAATGCCAAGGGCCCCGGCCAGGGCTTCGCCCGCCGCGCGGCGATCAACGCGCCGATCCAGGGCACCGCCGCCGACATCATCCGCCGCGCCATGATCCGCATACCCGCCGCCATCGCGGGCATACCTGCCAGGATGTTGCTGCAGGTGCATGACGAGCTGGTGTTCGAGGCCGAGGCCTCCGCTGCCCCGGCGTTGATCGCGGCCGCCAAGGCCACGATGGAAGGTGCCGCTCACCCCGCCGTCGATCTGAAAGTTCCCCTGATCGTCGAGGCGGGCGTGGGCAGAAACTGGGCCGAGGCGCATTGATGCCCCCGGAGCGGCACCCTGGCGGGCGTGGGCCTTCGCCAAGGCACAGCCACACCCTGGGGAGGGCCGGCACGCCGGCCGTTCGGGCCTCTCGTGCCGTGAGCGCCACTTGGCCCGATCTGCGCTTGCCGAAGGCCTGGGAGGCAGGGTCATGATCGACCCCGTCCCCTTTTCCACCCCGCAAGACTGGTGGAGCTGGCTGGCCGCACACCCCGACGCGACCGAAGTCTGGCTGCTGTATCACAGGAAGGGCAGCGGCACCTCCTCGATCGACTGGCCACAGGCTGTCGAGGTCGCGCTGGCGCATGGCTGGATCGACGGCATCCGCAAGACGGTGAACGACAGCCAGTGGATACAGCGTTTCACCCCGCGCAGGACCGGCAGCATCTGGAGCGCCAAGAACGTCGCCACCGCGCAGCGTCTGATCGACGAAGGCCGGATGACACCGCGGGGTCTGGCGGCGGTGCAGGTGGCAAAGGCCAACGGCCGCTGGGGCCTGGCCTATGCCGGGGGCGGCGAGGGCGCCGCCGTGCCGCGGGATTTCCTGGATGCGCTGGCGCTGGGGCCGCAGGCGGCGCAGGCAACCTATGCCACGCTCGACAGCCGCAACCGCCATGCGATCTACCACCGGCTGGCTACGGTCAGGCGCCCGGAAACCCGCGCCCGGCGCATCGCCGATTTCATCGACCGCCTGTCCCGCGGAGAGCGGTTCCACTGATTCCCGACCGCTATCCGCCGGTCTTGACCGTTTGCGCCCAAGCTCGCGTCTGGCGTGCCGCATGGCTTGCTGCGCTCTGGCCACGGCCGCGCAGGCGGCCGATCGCCTGGACAGGGCGCGCGCCTGCGCGCGGCAGCACCCCGCACCACACCGGACCCCGCACCACACCGGACCCCGCGC
>JAKALB010000121.1 GCA_021813365.1 Pseudomonadota bacterium
CCTTTCACATTGCCACAAGTATCCTCGGGGGGCCCGGGGGGCAGATAGCCCCCCGCCCTTCACGATCCCTCTGCTCAGGACCGACAGCATGCACTACGCCCCCGGCCGCGAACGCTGCCCATTGGCCGTCTCGCCCTTCAAGTCCTGCACCGTGCCGCGTCCGATCGGCTGGATTTCCACGGTCAATGTCAGAGGAGAGGCAAACCTCGCGCCCTACAGCCAGTGGCAGAACCTGTCGTTCGACCCGCCGATGGTGATGTTCGCAGCCAACCCCTATTCCGACGGCCGCCGCAAGCATTCGGTGCTGAACGCCGAGGCGACCGGCTGGTTCGTCTGGAACATGGCGACCTATGACCTGCGCGAGGCGGTCAACATCTCGGCCATGGAATGGCCCGATGGGGTTGACGAATTCGCCGAGGCTGGCGTCACCAAGGCGGCCTGTCTTGACGCACCCGGGCCGCGCGTTGCGGAAAGCCCGGCGCATTTCGAGTGTCGCTACCTGTCGACAACCCGGTTGCCAGGCAATTCGCACCACGGCTGGGTCGATGTGGTCTTTGGCCAGGTCACGCAGATCCATGTGAAGGACGCGGTGATCCTGCCCTCGGGCAAGCTGGATATTGTGGGCATCCGCCCGCTGGCCCGTCTGGGCTATTACGACTACACCAGCGTGACAGAGGTCTTCGAGATGCGCATCCCGGGCGCCTCTCGGGCGGCCAGTGCCGGGCTGGAAGGCAAGGCCTAGGACGGGCCCTCGGGCCCATCCTGTTGGTCAGGACTCCAGATAGCGCCGCATCGCCGCCTCTGTCCCCTGTTCCCAGAGGTGGTTCAGCGTGTCGGCAAAGCCGGCAACGAACGCCGCGTCATCGGCCAGTTCACCGTAGATCTGACGCATCCCGATCCAGGCGGCGGGGTTGGCCCTGGCGGTGCGCGCCACCGAGCGCAGCATGTCCCAGTTGGGATCGTTGGGCGCAATCTCGACCCCGTTCTCGTCGATGCCATAGCAATAGCGGCACCAAAGCGCGCTTTCCAGGATCAGCCCCCCGGGCACCACACCGCGCGCCAGGTTATCGCGGATCGAGGGGATGATGAACTTGGGCTGGCGGTTCGATCCGTCAAGGCAGAGGCGGCGTTCGGTGTCGGCGACTTCCGGGTTCGAGAATCGCTCGATGATCAGGGCCTTGTAGGCCATCAGATCCTGGCCGGGAACCGGAGGCACGATGGGCAGGATCTCGCTTGTCTCCACCTTGTCGAGAAAGGCGACGATGGTCTTGTCCTGCATCGCCTCGTGCACGAATTCGATCCCCTTCAGCCCGCCGGGATAGGCGATGATCGCATGGCCGCCATTCAGGATGCGGATCTTCATCGTCTCGAACGCATGGACATGCGTCGTGAAAGTGACCCCCACCTTCTCCAGCGCCGGCCTGCCCATGGGAAAGTTGTCTTCCAGAACCCATTGCCGGAATGGCTCGCATGTCACCGGCACCGGGTCGTCACCCAGCCCGAAGGCGGCAGCCATGGCCCTTTCGCGCGGACCGGTGGCCGGGGTGATGCGGTCCACCATGCCATTGGGAAAGGCCACGTTGCCGGCGATCCAGTCGGCCAGCGCCGGGTCGGACAGCCGGGCCAG
The DNA here is from genome assembly GCA_021813365.1 of Pseudomonadota bacterium. Lineage (GTDB taxonomy): Bacteria > Pseudomonadota > Alphaproteobacteria > Rhodobacterales > Rhodobacteraceae > Stagnihabitans. The sequence goes on from JAKALB010000121.1 coordinate 1,628, forward strand.
ACCGACCACGGCAGCCCGCGTCACATCACCATTGCCCGGCAGGTTGTCGCAGGACATGACGGTGAATGCGGCCACACCGGCCGCGCGCCGGGCCTTCAGCGCCGCGATGATCGCGCCGAAGGCCGTGGCCGGCTTGTCCGGGTTCTGACCGTCGGCCACGATTTCCGGGTCGGTCGGGTCGAACTGGCCCGTGGCGGGGTTCACGAAATAGCCACCCTCGGTCACGGTCAGTGAAACGATCCGTATTTCCGGGCGGGCCATGGTGGCGATCAGGCTGGCATTGTCAGGCTCGACCGGCAGAAAGTCGATCATGCTGCCCACCCGGCGGGCACGCTTGCCCTTCGGGTCCAGCTCGATCACCGTGGACAGGCAGTCCTGTGCCTTCAGCGCATCGCGCATCCGGGAATCCGGCGCGCGGACTCCGGCCCCGATGATCGCCCAATCCTGCGACAGACCCATGGCAAACAGGTCGTCCAGATAGACGGCCATATGCGCCCGGTGAAAATTGCCCAGGCCGATATGCACGATGCCGGGCGTCAGACGGCTGCGGTCATAGGCCGGAAGTCGGGGGGCTGGGGTTTGCACGTTGTTCATGTCAGCTCATCCATTGGCCACCGTCGACGTTATAGGTCTGGGCGACGATGTAATCGGCTTCGGACGAGGCCAGGAAGATCGCCATGCCCGTCAGGTCCGCCGCCGTGCCCATGCGGCCATAGGGCACCGCCGCGCCGACCTCCTTCTTCTTCTGGCCTGGCGCCTTGCCCTCGTATTTCGCAAAGAAGGCATCAACCCCGTCCCAGTGTTCGCCATCCACCACGCCGGGCGCGATGGCGTTCACGTTGATCCCGTGGGCGATCAGGTTCAGCCCCGCGCTTTGCGTCAGGCTGATGACGGCGGCCTTGCTGGCGCAATAGACCGCCACCAGGCTTTCGCCGCGCCGGCCGGCCTGGCTGGCCATGTTGATGATCTTGCCGCCCTGCCCCCGCGCGATCATGTGCCGTGCCGCAGCCTGAAGGCAGAACAGGGTGCCCGCCACATTGACCGAGAAGATCCTTTCGTAATCCGCCCGGGTGATTTCCACGATGGGTGCGGCCGAAAACAGCGCCGCGTTGTTGATCAGGATGTCCAGCTTGCCCATCCGGCCGATCGCTTCGGCAAAGCCGGCGTCGATGCTCTCCTGGCGCGTCACATCCATGGGGATCGCATGGGCCTGCGGCCCCAGGCTCTCGGCCGCACTGGCGACGGCGGCCGCATTGATGTCGGCCAGGGCAACGGTGGCGCCTTCGGCGATGTAGGCCCTGGCGAATTCAAGCCCGATGCCGCGCGCGGCGCCGGTGATCAGGGCGGTCTTGCCAGCCAGCCTCTTCATGCCAACGCCTTTCCGTCTTTGTCAAAGCGGTGAATCTTGTCGGGTTGCGGCGACATGCGGATGCGGTCGCCGGCCTTGATCGACACCTCGCCATCGGCCCGCACGGTCAGCGTGCCCAGGCCATCGGCCATGACCTTCAGGAACGTGTCCGAACCCAGGTGCTCGGACAGGCCCACCACGCCATGCCAGTCGCCACGGCCGATGTCGATGTGTTCGGGGCGGATGCCGATGGTTGCGGCGCCGTGCCTGGCGGCCTCGGCCCCCTCGATCAGGTTCATCTTCGGGCTGCCGATGAATCCCGCGACAAAGAGGTTGGCCGGACTGCGATAGAGTTCCATCGGGCTGCCCACCTGTTCGATCCGGCCCGCATTCAGCACCACGATCTTGTCGGCCATGGTCATCGCCTCGACCTGGTCATGGGTCACGTAAATCATCGTGGTCTTCAGATTCTGATGCAGTTCGCTGATTTCCTGCCGCATCGACACGCGCAGCGCGGCGTCCAGATTGGACAGCGGCTCGTCGAACAGAAAGGCCTTGGGTTCGCGCACGATGGCGCGGCCGATGGCCACACGCTGGCGCTGTCCGCCTGACAACTGGCCTGGACGGCGATCCAGATAGTCGCCCAGGTTCAGCACCTTGGCCGCGGCCTGAACCTTCCTCTCCTGCTCTTCCGGCGAGACACCCGCCATCTTCAGGGGAAAGGCGATGTTCTTGCGGACCGACATGTGCGGATAGAGCGCGTAGGACTGGAACACCATGGCCAAGCCGCGTTGCGCCGGCGGCAGTTCGGTCATGTCCTTGCCGTCGATGGTGATCGTGCCGGATGTCACATCCTCCAGCCCGGCGATCAGGCGAAGCAGCGTGGATTTGCCACAGCCCGACGGACCGACGAACACGACGAATTCGCCGTCTTCGATGCCCAGGTCGATCCCGGGAATGACATCAACCTCGCCAAAGGCCTTGCGGACGGATTTCAGGGTGATCTTTCCCATGTTGCCTCACTTCACCGCGCCGAAGGTCAGACCCCGGACGAGTTGTTTCTGGCTGAACCAGCCAAGGATCAGGATCGGGGCGATCGCCATGGTCGAGGCCGCCGAGAGTTTTGCGTAAAACAGCCCCTGCGGCGCCGAGAACGAGGCGATGAACGCCGAAAGGGGCGCGGCCTTGGTCGTCGTCAGGGTGATGGTCCAGAAGGCCTCATTCCAGGCCAGGATCACGTTCAGCAGCACGGTCGAGGCAATCCCCGGCACGGCCATGGGCGTCAGCACATAGAGGATCTCGCTCCACAGGTTGGCGCCATCCATGCGGGCCGCCTCGAGAATCTCGGCCGGGATCTCCTTGAAATAGGTGTAGAGCATCCAGACGATGACCGGCAGGTTCATCAACATCAGCGCCAGCACCAGGCCGAGACGGCTGTCAAACAGCCCGGTCCGCTGAAAGATCAGATACATCGGGATCAGCACGGCCGCGGCCGGCATCATCTTGGTGGACAGCATCCACATCAGCAGGTCTCTGGTCCGGGTTCCGGGCACGAAGGCCATCGACCAGGCCGCCGGAATGGCGATGACCAGCCCCAGCAGCGTCGAGCCGACCGAAAGGACGACCGAGTTCCAGAAGAACCGCGGATAGTCCGACCGCTGCCAGACCTCGGCATAGTTTTCCAGCGTCCAGTCGGCGCTGAACAGTTGCGGCGGCGAGGCGACGGCGCTGACTTCCGTCTTGAAGCTGGTCAGCACGGTCCACAGGACCGGGAAGAAGATCAGCAGCGCGACCGACCAGGCCGAGGCGGTCAGCAGCAGCTTGCGGCGGGGCGTGACGGCGCGGGCCATCTGGATCTCCCTTTCTCAGACGTCCAGGTTCTTGCCCATGCTGCGCATGAGGAAGAAGGCGACGATATTGGCCAGGATGACGGCGATGATCCCTCCGGCGGCGGCACGGCCGATATCCTTGGCGATCACGGCCTGCTTGTAGATCATGTAAGGCAGCGTGGTCGAAGCCGAGCCGGGCCCACCCTGGGTGGTGGTGAAGATCTCGCCGAAAATGCCCAGCAGAAAGATCGTCTGGATCAGGATCACCACGGTGATGGCGCGCGTCAGGTGTGGCAGCACGATGTAGCGGAACCTGGACAGCGCCCCCGCCCCATCCATTTCGGCCGCCTCGATCTGTTCGGACGACAGCGATTGCAGCGCGGTCAGCAGGATCAGGGTGGCAAAGGGCAACCACTCCCACGAGACGATGAAGATGACCGAGCTCATCGGATAGTTTTCCAGAAACAGGATCGGCTGGAGTCCCACTCCCAGCGCCAGCGAGGCCAGCATGCCGTTCTGCGGATGCATGAACAGGTTTTCCCAGATCGAGGCGGCAACGGGCGGCATCACGAAGAATGGCGAGATGACAAGAATGCGCAGCGGTCCCTGCCCCCAGACGGGCTGATCGATCAGCAGCGCAATCAGCACGCCGAAAACGATGGTGATCGCCAGAACGCCGCCCACCAGCAGCAGGGTGTTGGAAATGGCCAGCCAGAAGTCGGGTGAGTTGACGAACCAGACATAGTTGCGAAAACCTGCCCAGCCCGTGCGATCCGGCGACAATAGCCGGTAGATGCGGAACGAAAACCAGATGGTCAGGGCCAGCGGCACGATCATCCAGATGAACAGAACGATCACCGATGGAGCGAGCGTCAGTCGGGCGGCGAGGCGGGACGATTGCGTTGCCACGGGGGGTCTCCGGTTCCGAAGATGGGCCGATCCGGAGCCGCGACCAGGTCTGGTCCCGGGTTCGGCGCGCGGTCAGGTCACGGCACGGGCCAGCGCCAGCACCAGGGGGCGGAACTCGCCAGCCAGAGGCTGGCACCGGTCCGATCCCGAAAGCGACCCCCCGCACCTTGGGACTTGCGGGGGATCGAGGGCAACCCGGCCCCTTGCAGAGCCGGGTCACCTGGCTTGCCTCTTGGCCTACTTGATGTAGCCCGCGGCAGTCATTTCCTCGACGGCAACCTTCTGGGCCTCGGCCAGGGCTTCGTCGACGGTCTTCTGACCCGCCAGGGCAGCCGAGAAGATTTCACCAACCGTGGTTGCCAGGCCCGCGAATTCCGGGATGGCAACGAACTGGACGCCGACATAGGGCACCGGCTTGACCGTCGGATGGGTCGGATCAGCCGCATTGATCGAGTCGATCGTCATCTTGGCGAAGGGCAGCTTGGCATATTCCGGGTTTTCGTACAGCGAGATACGGGTGCCCGGAGGCACGTTGCCCCAGCCTTCCTTGGACGCAACCAGCGCCAGATAGTCCTTGTTGGTCGCCCAGTTGATGAAGGTCTTGGCGGCATCCTTGGCGTCCGACGATGCCGGAATCGCCAGCGACCAGGCCCAGAGCCAGTTCGCCCGCTTGCCCAGACCGGCATCCGGCGCCAGGGCAAAGCCCACCTTGTCGGCAAACTCGGATTGCTTGGGATCGGTCAGGGCGCCGGCCGACACGGTGGCGTCCATGCGCATGGCGCACTTGCCTTGCAGCGCCAGCGTCAGGTTTTCGTTGTAGCCGTTGTTCGAAGCACCGGGCGGGCCGTAGTTGGTCAGGAGATCGACATAGTCGGTCATGACCGCCTTCCATTCCGGCTGGTCGAACTGGGGAACCCAGTTTTCATCGAACCAGCGGGCGCCATAGCTGTTGGCCATGGTGGTCAGGAACGCCATGTTCTCGCCCCAGCCGGCCTTGCCGCGCAGGCAGATGCCGTAGATGCCGGCCTCCTTGTCGGTCATCGCCGCGGCGGCCTTCTTGATGTCATCCCAGGTCGGCGCGTCCGGAATGGTGATGCCGGCCTTTTCGGCCAGATCCTTGCGGTAGTTCACAAAGGACGATTCGCCATAGAAGGGCGAGGCATAGAGGTTGCCATCAACCGTCAGGCCACCCCGAATCGCCGGGATCAGGTCATCCACGTCATAATCTGCGGGCAGGTCGTTCAGGCTTTCCAGCCAGCCCTGCTTGCCCCAGATCGGAACTTCATAGGTCCCGATGGTGATCACGTCATACTGGCCGCCGTTGGTGGCGATGTCGGCCGTCACGTTCTGGCGCAGCACGTTTTCTTCCAGCGTCACCCATTCGACCTTGATGTCGGGATGCTTGGCATAGAAGTCGTCCATCAGACCCTGCATGCGGATCATGTCGCCGTTGTTCACGGTCGCGACGGTGATGGTGGTCTCGGCCAGCGCGGCACCCGCCAGGGTAAGCGCAACCGACGCGCCCAGAAGGGCACGGAGCGTCATGGTCATCAGATTTTCCTCCCACAGAAGCGAATGAGCATTTCATCGCATGATGGGTAATTGCTCACAAGTCCCCCGAGTCCGTCAAGCCCTTTCGTCGCGGCACCTGCAAGATCTACAGGGCGAGAATGGCCCTCGCCGTGGTCTCGTCCGTCACCAACCCATTGATGATATGTGCTTTCAGTGCTGCGGCTATGGGCAGTATCTTGGATGGTCCGGCGGCGATTCCGATCGCGGGGCGCGGCAGGCCGGGCTCAACCCGAACCCCGCCGGTGCGGGTGTTCGTGCCCACATCCAGATAATTGCCGGCAGAATCATAGACCCAGCCGGCAACCTCGCCCACGGCGCCGGCGGCCTGCATCTCGCTCAGCTCGCTGCGGGTCACGAAACCGTCCTTCAACAGCGGCGCATCATCCGACATCTGCCCCACGCCGACAAACAGGACATCCGCCTTGCGCGCCAGATCGACAACGCGCCGCACCGGAGCCAGGGCATGGAAGGCGTCGTTTTCGGCTGCCGTGGTGGAAATCACCGGTATCGGCATCGGGTAATGCGGTGCCTGAACCTTGTCAGCCAGGCGCATCACCACGTCGAAGAAACTGGCCGAACCGTCAGGCGCGATATTGCCGATCAGGCTGACCAGCCGGTGATGCGGCGCTTCGACGTCATCCATGGCATCCACCATGCCGCGAAGGCTGCGGCCGGTGCCCAGGGCAATGACCTTCGGTTCGGGCATGCGCAGCACGCGCTCCAGTTCGGCCGCCGCTGCCGGAGATGTCGCGCGCACCAGATCGACCCCGGGGCCCGGAAAGGGCACCACGCGGCATCGGGTCAGGCCGAACCGCTCGGTCAGCCGCGCCTCCAGATCCAGGCAGGCGCCGATCCGGTGACTGAGACGCACCTGGATCAGCCCTTCCGCCATGGCGCGGCTGACCAGCCGTTGCGCGCGCTGGCGGCTGACGCCCAGCTCGTTGGCGATCTGGTCCTGGGTCAGGCCACCCACATAGTACAGCCAGCCCGCGCGGGCGGCTTCGTCGTGCAGGCTGGGCTCGGTGGGGTCGATGCGGCTCATGCGCGCCTCCGCAAACGGGGATCAAGGCTGAAGAAATGTTCGAACGAGTCGAAATGCCGGTCGGGAATGGCGTCCTGGGGTTCCTCGGGCAGGGGTTTCGGCAGATGGCTGCCACCGACAAAGCGCCAGACCTCCATCCCGGCAACCCGCCCCGCCCGCACGCCGTTCACGCTGTCCTCGATCACCAGACAGCGCCCGGGATCGGCCCCGGCCCGCGCGGCGCACAGCAGGAACAGATCGGGCGCAGGCTTGCCGCGCTCCACCATGGTGGCGGTGAACAGCCGGTCTCGTGCCACCCCGTCCAGCCCGACCAGCTCCAGCGACCGCCTGGCCCGCATCGGGCTGGAGGAGGTGGCCACGCACCAGGGCATGTCGATGCTTTCCAGCACGTCCCGCACATGGGGCATGATCTGCAGGCCATCGGCAAAGGCCGACATCAGCCGGGCACGATACTGGTCCTCGAACTCGGGCGGCAGATCCAGACCGAACTCCACGCGGATCTGCTTCATCACCGTGGGATAGCTGCGGCCCAGGAAATGCCGCGCCACATAGTCCAGATCGATCCGCACACCCAGCCCGGCCAGTTCATCCACCAGCATCCTGGCCGAAATGATCTCGCTGTCGATCAGCACGCCATCGCAATCAAAGATCACCAGATCGATCATCCTCGCCCCCAGTCCGTTTCGGGTTTCCCCTCTTTCAGGGGCTTTTGTCCAGCCCCGTGGCATGGCAACAAGGCCGGGCCGACAAGATCGGGGCAACATGGTCGGGGCAGAAGGGTCTCGTCCGGTCCGGGGGGTGTCATGCTGTTCGCCTATCGCTCATCCGAAGGCCGGCTGGTCTCGACAGACCCGGCCAGCGCCCTCTGGCTGGACCTGTGCAAGCCCGCCGCCGACGAGATCAGGGCGGCGCTGGCCTTCGTGCCCGAAATCCCCTCGCCCGAGGACATGGCCGAAATCGAGATTTCCGCGCGCCTTTACCGCGAGGGCGACACCGATGTGATGACGGTCATGGTCCCGGGCATCGACCGCAGCGACGGCGTAACCCCGATCCTGGGCCCGGCGGCCTTCCTCCTGAGCCCCGACCACCTCGTCACCGTGCGCTACCATACCCCCCGTCCCTTCGAGACCTACCCCGGCCATGCCCAGCAGATGACCCTCGGCTGCGGCACGGCCGAACGCATCTTCCTCGGGCTGATCGAGGAAATCATCGGCCGGATCGCCGACCTGCTCGAGGCCGCCGGTCGCGATCTGGACCGGATCACGCGCCATGTCTTCAGCGGCAGCCCGGCCGGTCCGGAGGCCGCGGTGCTGCAGCAGGCGCTGGAAGGCGCCGGGCGCCAGTCGGAAATGGTGGGCAACTGCCGCCTGTCGCTGCTGACCCTGGAACGCGCCCTGTCCTTCTTTGAAGTGGCCAGGTCCGAACGCGGCACGGCATCAGGATTGCACAGCGGCGTCCACGGCCTGACGCGCGACATTCAATCGCTGGAGGTGCATGTCGACTACCTTTCGAGCCGGATCAGCCAGACCATCGACGCCACGCTGGGCATGATCAACCTGGCACAGAACACGACGGTGCGGATCGTGTCGGTGGTCGCCG
>JAKALB010000122.1 GCA_021813365.1 Pseudomonadota bacterium
GCCACTCCTCGTCGCTCAGATCGTAACGTGCCATCACACCCTCCCGCATCCAACGGAAGTGAATCACGAACCCGACCAAACGGGAATCCACAATTGAGTACGACTCCTAGCGGCAGCGAAAGCGGCGCAGGACTATTTGGACCGCAACGCGGGTCTGTTCATGGGGCAGATCGAGAAGGCGATTGGTGGCGATTGGCGCAAAGTGCAGATGCTTCGCAAGTCAGCCAACGCCACCCGCAAGGCGTTCAACGTCTGATTTGGGGGTATCTGATCAATGGACCAGCAAAACCTTCCCGATGAACCTGAGTGGTTGAAGAACCACAACCCTCCGCCCGGTGATGGGCGCGGCAACCCCGGCTGGCACAAGGGCATGAAGTCTCCCAACCCGAGCGGTCGGAAGCCTGAGTTTGGGGTCGCCCGGACCAAGATCACCAGCATGTTGATGGACAACGTGGGCGGCATTCTTGAGAAGCAAATCGCCAAGGCGCTTGAAGGCGACTCGGGTGCAGCTACGCTTGTGCTGTCACGGATCATGGCACCCCTGAAAGCTGACAGCGAGCGGGTGCGGTTCCACTTCGACCCCGCATTGCCAATCAGTCAGCAGGTTGAGCAGGTGCTGGCAGCGATTGCGGCAGGCGCGGTTGCCCCTGACGTTGGCAAGCAGATCATCGACGCCATAGCAGCCCTCAGCAGCGTCCGCGCGAACGAGGAACTTGAGCAGCGCATCATTCAGCTAGAGGCAAAGGCGATATGACGAACCTCTGGTGCCGAAACCGGAATTGCGTGTCCACCATGTCGCCCGCCCCGGATGACTTGTTTGTGGTGACCACACTGTTCGGCAAGCGGGTGTTCGTGCAGCCGATCCGCGACTACGAAAAGGCACTGGCGACCGCCCAGCGGTTCGCTGACTTGGTGCGGCATCCGCGACCTATCGTCGTGAAGGTGCTGTGCCTGACGCACGCTGAAATGACCGACGCACTGGGCATCGACCCCGCAACCGTCTTTCAGGGGCAGACCCCGGCACAGGAGGCAGAGCTGCGGCAGCTTGTGGTCACCGCCTGCACGACTGCCCTCTTGGACAGCCCAGACTCGGCAGTTCGTGCCGACGCAATGCGACTTTTGATCAACATGGGAGAACTGAAATGAAGATGCAGAAACCGATACCCACATCAAGCGCCATGCGCGGCATCGGCGCAAACCGTGCCCGCGAACAGCGCGAAGATGAAAAGGCAGACCTTATTGCCGTGGTGCGCGCCAGTGCATTGCAGATCGCGGCGCTGACGGAACTGGTGATGGAGATGGAAGGCCGGATGGCGCAGCTGGAGGCCAAAGGCTAACCACATGACCGACAAGCCCGAACCAAAGCCAAGCGTCCAGCAGGTTGCAAAGCAGGTTGACCGGATAGAGCGGATGCTTGAGGCGCAGCAGGCGCAGCGCGACTATGCCCGTGCGGTCGTTGACGCGCTGAGCGTTGCGCGGAAACCGGGCAAATGACGAACGTCCGCAGCTTGTTGACGCGCGTTGCGAAGCTGGAAGCCGCGCGGGTAACGCCCAAGTCACCTTTCGAGGTGGCATTCGGCAGCTTGGACGCCTTCGCTGACAAGGTGAACGCTGATATTGGCGCGGACAAGCTGGACAAGGTGGACGGACCGATGATGTTGGCCGCCGTCCTGAAATGGCATCGTGACAAGCTCTGGAGCGGCTTCCGTTACCACAACAACGGCCAGCCGCAGTATGGCAACCGATGAACCGGCATGGCTCGCGGCATGGAGGGGCGCGGATGCACCAGCGCAACCAGCACAGCAGCGGCACCAGCAGCGATCCCAGGGTGCTGGCCGGGGTAGCGGCACCAGCGTTGCGGCGAGCACCACAGCGGCGGCAGCGCAGCGGTTCAGTGCGGGTTTCAGCGAGCCAACCCCGTGGGCATGGGACGGCGGCAAGCGGCGCGAGGCGGTTCACGATATTGACCACAACCCGCCGCGCTTTGTGCGTCGTGTCGGTTGGCGAATCTGCGTCACCTGTGCCCGACCGTTCTGGTCCGAGCATGTGGTCAGTGTCCGAATGTGCAATCGGTGCAAAGGTGCGCCGGAATAGAGAAAACCGCTGCGGCTGTAATCCAGAGGCCGAAGCGGTGCGGGCACGAGTGCCGCCCGCCATCCTAAGGGAACCGTCGGATGTTAAACGAACGGACTCAACAACGGGCCTGTGACCTAGCAGGCTGAGTTGAGGTTGCGCTCCCTCGGGGAACCCATGCCACTAAGGGAGCGCGACCGACCCTTAGCACTCAGCGAGAATCGGACCTGCTATTATGCCGCTATGACGGCTCAGGTGCCGCTACCCTCGCGCCGCTAGATGGGTTGCTAAGTTGCTGTTATTACTCGGGAAACTGGTCGGAGCGAGAGGATTCGAACCTCCGACCCCCTGCTCCCGAAGCAGGTGCGCTACCAGACTGCGCTACGCTCCGACCGTGGGCGGGGGTTACCGCGCCCCGCAACGCTTTGCAAGAGGGGCGCCACGGGAATCCGCATCTCGCCCCGGCGAACCCGGTCACGACCGGTCGGTCGCATCCGCCGTGCTGTCGCCGCGCCGCCGGTCCAGGATGCGCAGCCAGGATGACAGGCGCGGCAGACCCATGTCGCGGCTCGAGCGGGTTTCCAGCACCGGGCGATTCCGGGAGACATCGGGCTTGCCTTCGCGCAGCACGATGTAAAGACCCGAGACGATGATGACCGCCGTGCCCAGCGCCGTGATCAGGTCATGGCTTTCGTTGAAGATCAGCGCACCATAGAACACGCCCCAAAGGATCTGCGAATACTGCATCGGCGCCACGATCACCGCCGGCGCCCGGCGATAGGCGGCGATCATGATCAGGCCAGCCACGAAGCCCGTCCAGCTCATCAGGGCGAGCAGGCCGAGATGCTGTAGCGGCATGGGCTGATAGACGAAGGGCAGCGCCAGGCCCGAAACGATGAAGTTGGCGATCATCGGATACAGCATGATGACGACCGATCGTTCGGACGAGCCCATCTTGCGCATGAGCACCGAGTTGATGGCGAAGATCACCGCCGCCGCCACGGCCGCGAGATGCCCCAGGCCGAAATGCGTGCCGCCCGGCCGCACCACGATCACCACGCCGATCAGGCCCACGACGATGGCCACGCCGCGATGCAGCCCCACCTTCTCGCCCAGCATGGGAATGGCGAACAGCGTGATCAGCAGGGGCGACGAGAAGAAGATCGGATAAGCCTCGTTCAGCGGCAGCACGGCAAAGGCGTAAAACCCCGCCAGGGCATTCAGCACGACCAGACCTGCGCGCAGAAAGGTCAGCCCCGGCTTGCGCGGTATCAGGTTGTCTTCGCTGCGGTCGGTCATCAGCAGCAGGGCGACCAGCGGAAAGCCGAACAGGCCGGAAAAGAAGATGTTCTGGAACGGGGAGTAGCTGGCTCCCATGTATTTCACGATGGCGTCCGAACTGGCGTAGATGCCGAAGGACAGCAGCGCCAGGAGCGCGCCCGCGAGATGGCCGGAGATGGACAGCATGGGCAACCGATGCGAGGAGGGGCACGAGAGGCCCGCCTCAAATCCCGCCATTCACCGCAGGGCGCAAGGGGAAATTCATCTTAGGCCGGGGAATTCTGCACCTTGCTGCGGTTGGACATGGCCAGCAGTCCCAGCCCGGCCGCGATGATGATGCCGATGCCCAGCACGGTCACCAGGCCGGGCGTTTCCCCGAACAGGAAATAGCCGATGGTCGAGGCCCAGAGGATCTGGGAATATTGCATCGGCGCCACCACGATGGCCGGCGCCCGGCGATAGGCCGCGATGATGAACAGCCCGCCGCAGGTGCCCAGAAAGCCCAGGATCGTGCCGGCGATCAGCGAATGCACCGGCATCGGCTGCCAGACAAAGGGCAGAAGGGCGCTGCCCACCAGGCCCTGGGCCAGCACCGGATAGAGCAGGATCACCCCGGCGCGTTCCCGTTCGCCGATCCGGCGCAGGATCAGCGAATTCATCGCGCCCAGCGTTGCCCCCAGGATCGCGGTCAGATGGCCCAACTGGAAGCTTGTGCTGCCCGGCTGCACCGCCACCAGAACCCCGCCAAAGCCCAAAAGGATGATGCCGCCGCGCAGGGGGTCGATCGGCTCGCCCAGAAAGGGCCAGGCAAACAGGGTGATCATCAAGGGCATGGTGAAGAAGATCGCATAGCACTGGGCCAGCGGCAGATGCGTGAAGGTGTAGGTCACGAAGATCGAGTTGACGACCGTGATCGCAACGCGCGCCAGCGTCCAGCCCCACAGCATGGGCCGCAGGCTGGCGTGCCGATCGGTCCACAGCATCTGGCCCAGGATGAAGGGCAGCGAGAAGGCCGCCACGACCCACACGACCTGCAACGACGACATGTCCTGGCCCAGGTATTTCAGCGCCACGTCGCAGCAGGCATAAGACGCGAAGGAGGCCAGAGAGAACAGCGCGCCGCGAATCGGAGAAGGCTGGATGGCCATGCTATACCGCCGCCCGCGCCTGGGGCCGCGTGCCGGATCGCGCCAGCAGGAACAGGCCCGAGGCGATGATGATCGCAATGCCCAGCGCGGTTGCCGGGCCGATCTGCTCGTCAAAGATCAGCCAGCCCAGCAGGGCCGCCCAGATGATCTGCGAATATTGCATCGGCGCCACGACGATGGCTGCGGCGCGGCGATAGGCGGCGACGATGGCGAACCCGCCCATGAACAGCGCCAGCGCCATGGCAAGGGTCAGGCCGATGTCCTGCGCGGTCATCGGCCGCCACAGCCAGGGCATCGCGGCGCCCAGCATCAGCGCCTGCGCGGCCATCGGATAGAGCAGGATCACCCCGGGTTTTTCCACCGCGCTTGTCTTGCGGATGATGACGTAGTTGCAGGCCCCCAGACTGGCCGCCGCCATGGCCGACAGATGGCCCCAGCCCAGCGCCGTCGTGCCCGGCTGCAGCGCCACGCCCACGCCCGCCAGGCCGGCCAGGATCGCCAGACCGCGGCCGGTGTCCATCGGCTCGCCCAGGAAGGGCACGGCCAGGGCCGAGATCAGCAGCGGCATCAGGAAGAACACGGCATAGGCCTGGGCCAGCGGCAGGACGGAAAACGCATAGGCCCCCAGCGCCGCGTTCAGCACCGCCACCCCCACCCGCGCCACGGTCCAGCGCGGCAGCACGGGCCACAGATCGCGCCCCTGCCCGGTCAGCACCAGTTGAGCCAGGAACATCGGCAGCGCCATGGCGGCGGCGCAGAACACCACCTGCAACGGGTTCAGCGTGGGGCCGAAGAACTTGATGGTGATGTCATAACCGGCGTAAAGCCCGAAAGCCGCCAGGCCCAGGAGCGCGCCGAACAGGGGGGATTGCGGGGAGGACATGGCGCCAGCCTGCATGTTTCGCGCGTGACGACTCGCCCGTTCGCGGCAGGGCGGGTCGCTATTCGGAAATCGCTGCGAAAACAGCCGCCCGCGCCACCGGACGGCCGCCTGCGATGCGGGCCGGATCAGAGGCTGGCGTCCAGCGCCGCGATCACCGCGTCGCCCATCTGCGCGGTGCTCACCGGGGTGCCGCCAGCCGGGCCCATCAGGTCGGCCGTCCGCACGCCATCGGCCAGCACCTTCTCTACCGCCCGCTCTACCCGATCCGCCTCGGCGCCCAGATCGAAGGAATAGCGCAGCGCCATGGCAAAGCTGAGGATGCTGGCGATCGGGTTGGCCTTGCCCGTGCCCGCGATATCGGGAGCCGAGCCATGGACCGGTTCATAAAGCGCCTTGGGCCGGCCATTGGGCATGGGTGCGCCCAGCGAGGCCGAGGGCAACATGCCAAGACTGCCGGTCAGCATGGCCGCGCAATCCGACAGCACGTCGCCGAACAGGTTGTCGGTCACGATCACGTCGAACTGCTTGGGGCGCCGCACCAGCTGCATGGCACCGTTGTCGGCATACATGTGCGACAGCTCGACATCGGGATAGTCCTTGTCGTGCACCTCTTGCACGACCTGGCGCCACAACACGCCAGACTCCATCACATTGGCCTTTTCCATCGAACAGACGCGGTTGCTCCGCCTGCGCGCCAGTTCGAAGGCCGAGCGCGCCACGCGGGCGATCTCGCTTTCGGTATAGCGCTGGGTGTTGATGCCGACCCGTTCATTGCCTTCGGTGAAGATGCCGCGCGGTTCGCCGAAATAGACGCCGCTGGTCAGTTCGCGCACGATCATGATGTCGAGACCGGCGACGATTTCCTTCTTCAGGCTGGAGAAATCGGCCAGCGCATCAAAGCACTGGGCCGGGCGCAGGTTGGCGTAAAGGTCCATTTCCTTGCGCAGGCGCAGCAGGCCGCGCTCCGGCTTCAGGCTGAAATCCAGGTTGTCGTATTTCGGCCCGCCCACGGCGCCCAGCAGCACCGCATCCACCGCCTGCGCCCTGGCCATCGTCTCGTCCGACAGCGGCTTGCCGTGCTTGTCATAGGCGCAGCCGCCCACCAGGTCTTCGCTGACGTCAAAGGCGATGCCGCGCCTGTCGCCCAGCCAGGCAATGATCTTTTTCACCTCGGCCATGACTTCCGGGCCGATGCCGTCCCCGGCAAGGATGAGAAGGGAGGGGTTTGCCATGATGGGCCTCGCGTGAATGGGTCGCGGCTGGCCTAGCCAAAGGCCCATAGCCCGTCAAGGTCGCTTGACCCAGGCAGCGCCGGATCTGGACACGAGGAAAGGGTCGCCATGCTGGTCTGGCAGGACGGGGGGCAATGCCGGATGGACGAGACGGGCGAATCGCGCGCACCGCGATGCCTGTCCCCGGCGTGGCCCCGGTCGGCGGGTGCTTTCGATCGCTGCACCCCGGCTTGACCAAAGGGCGAGGATGTCGCAGAGGCCCTGGCCTGCCTGGTTTTCCTCATGCGGCCCGACCCGGCTGTCGGCACGGGATGGGGTTGGTGACGGACACGGTGCTGCGCGAACATGTCGCGCGGCGGCTGCCTCAGGGCAGGGCGATCGTCACCCAGACCGGGCGGTGATCGCTGGCCGTTTGCAGCGTGGCGGCCAGCGGATCGGATGGTGCGGGCCAAAGCACCCCCGCGCCCGTCACCGTCAGGTCGGCCGAGGGCAGGATGTAATCGAGCCTGAGCCCCGCGCCCGATTTCAGCAGCATCGTATCCAGCGCCGGATCGCCCCGCTGGCCGGGATCGTCGTGGCCCGAGGTGCCGCGCGGCTGGGGGTCGTGCAGCAGCGGGCTGGCCAGCAAGGCCCGCAGTGCCTGGGGGCGGCCATCGCCATCCACGGCATCCAGGTTGGGTTGGCCCAGGATCACGAAGGGTGCGGGTGGTGGCGGGAACGGCAGATCGCCCCGCAACAGATGCAGCCAGAAGCCGGTCTCATCGGCGTTGCGCCGGCCATTGCGGTCTTCCGGCCCGTCAAAGACCGGCGGCGTGGCCGCATAGATCAGCAGGTGCAGCGTCGCCCCCCCGTCGTTCACCGCAAGATCATAGAACCCGGTGGTTGCCAGGCGCAGCACCGCCGCGGCTTCGGCGGTCAGGTCTGGCGGCAGGTCCGCGCCGGGCAGATCCCGCCACAGAAAGCCGGAGAAATCGCGCAGCGCCCCCAGCGGCAGACGCGAGAGCACCGCGATCCCCGCCTGGCCGGGAAACCGGCCATAGCCCTGGGCATCGCGCGGCCCGTTCGGCTGTCCGTCGCCATCCAGATCCAGCCCGGTCGGCACCCCGCTGTTGGGACGCAGCGCCAGGCGATAGGGATAGTCCCCGCCCAGCGCCGCCAGAGCCGATCCTGCGGCATCGTAATCCACCCCCACCAGCACCAGGACATCGGCATCCAGCGCGGCAATCACCGCCTGGGCCGCCAGCACCTGAGCCTGCCTCCCGGCAATGTCGCGCAACAATAGCCCCGGCCCCGACCGGGTCAGACCGGCGTCCCAGGTGGCCAGCCGGATCTCGCGGGCCGGTGCCGGGACGGCCGCCATCAGGGCAAGGATCAGACCGCCGACAACCGCGGCTCCTGCGCGGCGCGGTCTGCCGCCCGACGCTCGGCGATCATGTCGGCCACGCGGCCCATCGCAATGCCGCGCATGAACAGGCTGGCGGGGAGAAAGGCCCATGCCGTCATCATCCAGATCAGGGTTTGCGGCGAGGTCACGTCCATCGGCACGAACCCCGTGCCGGCAATCCGCACCACCGCCGGCACCAGGAAAGGCAGAAGAAAGCCCAGGCCGATGTTCACCCGGCTGTCGCGGGTCAGCCGTGCCACAACATCCCCGCCCGAGGTCGGGTCGAAGGTGGGCAGGTTGATCCAGACGTTGAACGGCCTGTCGCGGTGCGGCCAGCGCCCCGCGCCGATCAGCGTGGCAAAGATGCCCAGCGACACCAGCGAGATCAGATAGGCCATGCCCGCCGCCGTCCGGACATTGGCGACCAGCGCCACGCTGGCATCGGCGGGCAGCATCAGGGTGGCCAGACGCACCGGAGAATAGGGGAAATCCATCGAATAGCCGATCACCGCACCCACCGCGCGGATCAGATCGGTCAGGGTCGAGGGCTCGGTCCGGCCGCGCTCGATCGCCGAAAGGCAGAACACGGTCAGGAACAGCATCAGGAAGCGGGTGCGGTTGAACGGCGGGGCGTCGCGGAATTCGACCAGGCCCGGATAGACGGCGTTGTATTCGGCAAAGGTCAGAAGGCCGGCGAACAAAGCCACCAGCGCCACCAGCTGCTGGCTGTCCTGCCGCACTTCGGCCAGCAGCACGGTCGGCATGGCGATGAGAACCATCACCAGCACGGCCCGCGTGACGGAACCTGTCAGTCGCGAGAACACTGCTTCGACACCCTTTGTCCGGATGATCCCGATCATCGACCGGGGCCCAGTACCGTTTGATTTCCGCTCTTTATGGCGGGCTGCCTCATTCTTGCCCAATTTGTGCCATCTTTCAGCAGGTGTCGCAACGATGGCTTCAGATGGCCGCAACTTTCCGGCGATTTCGCGGACGAGGTGTCGCCAGATTGCATCAAACTTGGGTCAAAATTTAGGCCACCCGGCAGGCGGCCCAAGATGTTGTGGTACCTGGCGCCGATATCCCTAGGGGGCTTGCCGCTTCGGCGGAATCACGCCCAGGGCCGCAGCGCGGCGGCCTTTGCCTCGAAACGATCGATGGCCGAGGCCTTTTCCAGCGTCAGGCCGATGTCATCCAGCCCGTTCAGCAGGCAATGCTTGCGGTGGCTGTCCACGTCGAAGTGGAAGACCTGGCCGTCCGAGGTGGTGACAGTCTGCGCTTCAAGATCCACCGTCTGCCGGGCATTGGCGCCTTTTCTGGCATCCTCCATCAGCACATCCACCGCATCCTGCGGCAGAACGATCGGCAGGATGCCGTTCTTGAAGCAGTTGTTGTAGAAGATGTCGGCAAAGGAGGTCGAGATGACGCAGCGGATGCCGAAATCCAGCAGCGCCCAGGGTGCGTGTTCGCGCGACGACCCGCAGCCGAAGTTGTCGCCCGCCACCAGGATCTGCGCGTGGCGATAGGCGGGCTGGTTCAGCACGAAATCCGGGATTTCCTTGCCGTCGGGGGTATAGCGCATCTCGTCAAACAGGTTCACGCCCAGGCCCGACCGCTTGATGGTCTTCAGGAACTGCTTGGGGATGATCATGTCGGTGTCGATGTTGACCAGGGGCATGGGCGCGGCGACGCCGGTCAGCTTGGTGAATTTTTCCATCTTGATGTCCCGTCTTGGGGCCCGGCCCAAAGGCTTGCGGGCGTAGGATTTGCGTGCCGGAACCGTGGCACACCCGTGCCACGGCCCGGAGTGTCAGAGTCTGCGGGCAAGAAGC
>JAKALB010000123.1 GCA_021813365.1 Pseudomonadota bacterium
CCGCATGACCACCATTCTCGATCGCATCAAGGCCTACAAGCTCGCGGATGTCGCCGCGCGCAAGGCTGCCCGCCCGCTGGCCGAGATCGAGGCTGCCGCGCGCGAGGCCCCGGCGCCGCGCGGTTTCGCCCGTGCGCTCAGCGAGGCGGCGGCGCATGGATATGGCCTGATCGCCGAGATCAAGAAGGCCTCGCCCTCCAAGGGTCTGATCCGGGCCGATTTCGACCCCTCTGTGCTGGCTCGCGCCTATGAGGCGGGCGGTGCCACCTGCCTGTCGGTGCTGACCGACGCACCCAGCTTTCAGGGCGACGACAGTTACCTGGTGGCCGCGCACAATGCGGTGAAGCTGCCCTGTCTGCGCAAGGATTTCCTCTATGACCCCTGGCAGGTCGTGGAATCCCGTGCGCTGACCGCCGACTGCATCCTGATCATCATGGCCTCGGTCTCCGATGCGCAGGCCGCCGAACTGGAACAGTCCGCGATGGACTGGGGCATGGACGCGCTGATCGAAGTGCATGACCGGGCCGAGCTCGACCGGGCGACCCGGCTGAAATCGCCACTGATCGGCATCAACAACCGCAACCTGCACACCTTCGAAGTCACCCTGGAAACCACCCGCCAGCTGGCCCGCCACGTGCCGGAGGATCGGCTGATCGTCTCGGAATCCGGCCTGGCCAGCGCCGCCGATCTGGCCGATGTCGCCCGCTATGGCGCACGCTGCTTCCTGATCGGTGAAAGCCTGATGCGACAGGCCGACGTGACGGCCGCGACAAGGGCCATCCTGGCCGAACCGCTGAAATCGCAGGGGAACGGCGCATGACGGGCAAGCTCAGCCATTTCGATGCCCAGGGTCAGGCCCATATGGTCGATGTCTCGGCCAAGGCGGTGACCGAGCGGATTGCCGTGGCGGCCGGTCGCGTCGTCATGGCGCCGGAAACCCTGGACCTGGTCCTGCAAGGCAGCGCCAAGAAGGGCGATGTCCTGGGCATCGCCCGCATCGCCGGCATCATGGCGGCCAAGCGCACCGCCGATCTGATCCCGCTCTGCCACCCGCTGCCCATCACCCGGGTCGCGCTGGACCTGGTGCCCGACACCGCCCTGCCCGGCGTCCATGTGCAGGCCACGGTGCAGACCAGCGGTCAGACCGGGGTCGAGATGGAGGCGCTGACCGCGGTCTCGGTCGCCTGCCTGACCGTCTATGACATGCTGAAAGCGGCCGAGAAATCCATGCGGATCGAAGGGATCCGCGTTCTTCTGAAAGACGGAGGCAAGTCGGGGCGATACGAGGCCGAACCGGAGGCCGCGCGATGATTTCGGTCGAGCAGGCCCTGGCGCGATGCCTTGCTCTGGCGCCGGCGCTGCCGGTGGAACAGGTGCCGCTGGCCCGCGCCGCCGGCCGCTGGCTGGCCAGCCCGGTCAGCGCGCGCCGCGATCAGCCGCCCTTCGATGCCTCGGCCATGGATGGTTATGCCCTGATCGGCGATCCCGCCCCCGGCGAGAGCTTTGTCGTGGTGGGTGAGGCCGGTGCCGGCCATGGCTTCACGGGCGCCCTGCGGCCCGGCGAGGCCGTGCGCATCTTTACCGGCGCACCGATCCCGCCGGGGGCCGATCGCGTGGTCATCCAGGAAGACGTGGACCGCCAGGGCGAGCGGATCACGATCCGACCCAATGCCGATGTCGCGCGCCACATCCGCCCGCGCGGCCAGGATTTCGCAACCGGCTTCGCGGTCGGCCCCCGGCTGCTCCGCCCGGCCGACCTGGGCCTGCTGGCGGCGATGAACCTGGCCACACTGCCGCTGCATCGCCGCCCGGTCGTGGCCATCCTCGCCACCGGCGACGAACTGGTGCAACCCGGCGAAGAGCCCGGACCCGACCAGATCCCGTCCTCCAACGGGGTGATGCTGGCCGCCATCGCCGAAGCCGAAGGCGCCAGGGTCCGCCTGCTGCCCATCGCCCGCGACCGGATCGAGGAGCTGACCACGCTGCTGCAACTGGCCAGCGATGCCGACCTGGTGGTCACCATCGGCGGCGCCTCGGTCGGCGACCACGACCTGGTCGCCAGGGCGGCGGAAGGTCTGGGGCTGGAGCGGGCCTTCTGGAAGGTCGCCATGCGCCCGGGCAAGCCGCTGATGGCGGGCCGCATGGGTGGGGCGGCGCTTCTGGGATTGCCCGGCAACCCGGTTTCGGCCTTTGTCGCCGCGCAACTGTTCCTGCGGCCGATGCTGCGCGCCATGCAGGGCGACCCCGCCCCGGCGCCCCACGTGCAGGCCGGCATCCTGGGCACCGATCAGGCCGAGACCGGTGCGCGGACCCATTACATGCGCGCCCGTCTCACACCCGGCCAGCCCCCCGTCGTGACCCCGTTCGTCCGACAGGACAGCGCGCTCTTGACCGTTCTGGCCGAGGCCGATGCCCTGCTGATCCGCCCGCAGGGCGACGGACCGCGAAAGGCGGGCGAACGGGTGGATTACCTGGCGCTCTGAAGCTGGTGCCGCCGCCCGCGCCCGGGGGGCGCTGCCCCCCGCAACCCCCCGGGATATTTTCGGCAAGATGAAGGTCAGGTTCCGGTCTTGCCACATATTCGTTGACACAAACCGGGAACACGGGCAGAACATTCAACAAACGTCCGGCCCAGGGGTGGGCCTTTGACAGGGCAAGGGGTGGACCATGCTGACCCGAAAGCAGATCGAGCTTCTGGATTTCATCCGCAGCCGGATCAACGCCGAGGGTGTGCCGCCCTCGTTCGACGAAATGAAGGAGGCTCTCGGGCTGAAATCGAAATCCGGCATCCATCGCCTGATCACCGCACTGGAGGAGCGCGGTTTCATCCGCCGCATGGCGCATCGCGCCCGGGCGCTGGACATCGTGAAACTGCCCGAGGCGATGGAGAAGCCCGGCTTTGCGCCGCGGGTGATCCAGGGCGACCGGCCCGGCGCCGCGCGCCCCCGCGCCGCGCTGGATGTCGAGCCGGTGGATGCGATGGAGATTCCCCTGATGGGACGCATCGCCGCCGGGGTTCCGATCGAGGCCATCGCCCATGTCTCACGCCATGTGGCGGTGCCGGGGGAGCTGATGACCGGTCGCGGCGCGCATTACGCGCTGGAGGTCAAGGGCGACTCGATGATCGAGGCCGGGATCAACGATGGCGACATCGTCGTGATCCGCGAGCAGAACACCGCCGAGAATGGCGATATCGTCGTGGCGCTGGTCGAGGACAGCGAGGCCACGCTGAAACGATTCCGCCGTCGGGGCAACATGATCGCGCTCGAGGCGGCGAACCCGGCCTATGAAACCCGGGTCTTCCCCGATCACATGGTCAAGGTTCAGGGTCGCCTGGTCGGGCTGATCCGCAGCTATTGACGGTGCCTCGCCGCTGAGCCGCGGCTTGTGGTCTCAGGCGGTGGCCTGTCGGTCCCCGACCGGGCAAGACCGGCATGGCCCGGACGACCGCGCCGCTACCGAAGCGCCAGTCGTGCGCCCTTTGCGGGCAAGAAGACCGGCGTGAGCAGCGGCTGGTCGCTGTCCCAGAGCCGGCGCGATTGCCGGGCCGGGCGGACCCAGATCCCTCCCGGATCCGGCTGCAAGGCCACGGCACCGCTTTGCCGCAGCCAGGCCCGGTCGATCAGCAGGCAGGGTCCGGGGGCGGTTTGCGGGCCGGGCTGTGATGCGGCCAGCACCACCAGCGCCGCCGTGGCGCAGGCCTCGGGCAGGGCGGCCAGGCCGGCCTTGCCGCTCAGCGCGACACCCTCCACCCCGTTGAGGGTGAACCGCCGCACGCCTTTCGGCCCGTCGAACCCCGGGCGCAGCGCCGCCGCCGCTGGCAGGGCCAGATCGCCATCGTCCCGCAGCCAGGTTTCCGCCGCATAACCCGCGCCGCTGCCCGTCGACAGCGCCCGGCCCTGCGCGCCCAGGATGCCGACCAGCGCCCCGTCGGAGGAGATCAGCGCCACTGGTCGCGGGCTGACGATCCACAGGCCGAAGGCCAGGGCGATCGCCACGCTTCCCGCCTGGCGCAGCCAGCCGCGCCACAGGATCAGCCAGGCGGCCCCCAGGCTGAGCAGCGGGATCACCACCGGATGCGGCGAGATCACCGCCGTCATCGCCCCGCCCAGCGTGCTGATCTCATGCGCGACATAGAGGATCCATTCGGCCGCCCATCCCATGACCCAGAGCGCAGGCCCCGCCAGGCCGAAGGGCGCCAGGAGCGTCGCCACCGCGCCGGCCCCCATCAGAACCGACATCACCGGCACGGTCAGCAGGTTGGCAATCAACCCGTAATCCGACAGGCGGTTGAAAGCCGCCGCCGCATAGGGCGCAGTGGCGAATCCCGCGATCACCGAAGTCAGAACCAGCGCGATCACCTGCCGCATCGCCCAGGGCAACCGCGCCCCCATCCTGCGCGCCGCCACCGCCTCGTAGCCGGCGATCAGGGCGACCGTGGCGGCATAGCTCAGCTGAAACCCGGCCCCGAACAGGCTTTCGGGTTGCCAAAGCAGCAGCAGCAGGGCCGAAATCGCCACATTCCGCAGGCTCAGCGCCCGGCGGTCCAGCAACACCGCGCCCAGAATCACCACCATCATCAGGAAGGCCCGGGTCGTGGCCACATTGGCCCCCGACAGCGCCAGGTAGAAAGCCGCCACGCCAAAGGCCACCAGCGCCGCCAGCTTCTTGGTGTTCACCCGCAGCGCCACCACCGGCACCAGTGCCAGCCCGCCACGCACCAGGCCAAACACGAAGGCCACCAGAAAGGCCAGGTTCATCCCCGAAATCGCCAGCAGATGCGCCAGCGACGAGACCCGCAGATCCTGCACCACCTGCGCCGAGATCCCCGAGCGGTCGCCGGTCATCGCGCCAGAGGCAAAGGCCCCGGCATCGCCGGGCACCGCCGCCTGGATCGCGTGGCTCAGATACAGCCGCAGTCGACTGACCGCCTGGTCCCAGCCCTGCGGCTCTTGCCACAGCACCACCGGCGTCTGGGTATAGCCCACCCCGCCCAACTGCTCGAACCAGGCCATGCGGCGGAAATCGAAGGCCCCTGGCGCCGCGGGCCCGGCGGGGGCGTCCAGCCGGGCGGTCATCATGACCGTCTGACCCGCGGTCAGCTCAAACCCCGGCGGCGGACCGTGCAGCGAGACGCGCAGGGTCAGCGGCGTCCGGTCGGGGGCCAGCCCCGACAGCACCGGCCGG
The DNA here is from genome assembly GCA_021813365.1 of Pseudomonadota bacterium. Lineage (GTDB taxonomy): Bacteria > Pseudomonadota > Alphaproteobacteria > Rhodobacterales > Rhodobacteraceae > Stagnihabitans. The sequence continues at coordinate 5,188 of JAKALB010000123.1, forward strand.
TCCAGCGTCAGCCGGAGAGCGCCCGATTGCGAGCGGTCGATCTCGACCACCCGGCCCTGCACCGGGCCGTAATAGGGGGCCTCCAGCATGGGCGCGGCGACATCCCAGGCGCGCAGGCCCGCCGCCAGAAACCCCAGCGCGCCGCAGGCCAGGAACACGCACAGCGGTCGCGCCAGCCAGGGGCCGCGCAGCGCCAGTGCCCCCAGGGCCAACCCCGCCGCCACGACCGCCGCATAGACCGTCGGCCCCGGCTCTTGCCGCAACTGGAACCACAGGCCGATGCCCAGAGCCACGGCCACCGGCACCCAGGGAAACAGCGTGCCCCGTGCCCCGGCCAGTGCCGCCAGCACCCGTCGGAGGCCCGGAAAGCCCCGGGAAATGCCGGTCGGCAGCCACACCTTGTCATGCCCCCGCGTTAGCCCTATTCCCTCACTCCGGTATGGCCCCCGATGGTTTCCGAAAGGTTAACGCCCCCAAATGACCCGCCCCGTCGTGACGCGTTTCGCGCCTTCGCCCACCGGACAACTGCACATCGGCGGCGGCCGCACGGCGCTGTTCAACTGGCTTTACGCGCGCGGCCGTGGCGGCAAGTTCCTGCTGCGGATCGAGGACACCGACCGCGAACGCTCGACCCCGGAAAACACCGATGCCATCCTGCGCGGCCTGCGCTGGCTGGGTCTGGACTGGGATGGCGAGCCGATCAGCCAGTTCGAACGCCGCGATCGCCATGCCCAGGTCGCGCATGACATGCTGGCCCGCGGCACGGCCTACAAATGCTTTTCCACGCCCGAGGAGATTGCCGCCTTCCGCGCCGAGGCCGAGGCCAGGGGCAGCTATGCCGTGTTCCAAAGCCCCTGGCGCGACGCCGATCCGGCCACTCATCCCGACAGGCCCTTCGCCATCCGCATGAAGGCGCCACGCAGCGGGGAAACCGTCATCGATGATGCGGTTCAGGGAGTTGTAACCTTTCGCAACGACCAACTGGACGACATGATCGTTCTGCGTTCCGACAACACTCCGACCTACATGCTGGCCGTCGTGGTCGACGATCATGACATGGGCGTGACCCATGTGATCCGGGGCGACGATCACCTGAACAACGCCGCCCGGCAGACCATGGTCTATCAGGCCATGGGCTGGCAGGTGCCGGTCTGGGCGCACATTCCGCTGATCCACGGGCCTGACGGCAAGAAACTGTCCAAGCGGCATGGCGCGACCGGGGTCTTCGAATACCAGCTGATGGGTTATCCGGCGGCGGGGGTGCGAAACTATCTGACCCGTCTGGGCTGGGCGCATGGCGATGCGGAAATCTTCACGACCGAACAGGCGATGAAGATGTTCGACCTGTCGGGCATCGGCCGGGCGCCGGCGCGACTCGACTTCAAGAAGCTCGAAAACATCTGCGGTCATCACATCGCCATGATGGAGGATGCTGCACTGCTGCAGGAATTGACGGCATTCCTGGCGGTTTCTGGCCGGCCCGCCCTGACCAAGGCGCAGTCGGATGGCTTGCTGCGCGCCATGTACTGCCTGAAGGAACGTGCAAAGACCTTTCCGGAACTGCTTGATAAGGCCAGGTTTGTTCTGGAATCGCGTCCGATTTCCCGCGATGCGGCGGCCGAGGCGGCGCTTGATACGGTATCCCGTGGTATACTGAAATCGTTGACGCCGCAGCTGCACAATGCTACGTGGGACAAGGAAACGCTCGAGACGATCCTGAACGATGCCGCCGCTGCCGCGGGCATCGGTTTCGGCAAGCTGGCGCAACCTTTGCGCGCCGCGCTGGCCGGTCGGATGGCAAGCCCGAGCGTGTTTGACATGATGCTGGTCATCGGTCGGGAAGAGACGATTGCACGGCTGGACGAAGCGGCGGCATAGGTCTGCCCGACTTTCGGTCAGAAAATCTTCGGGCGGCCTGCGGGACCGTCGCACATCGGGGGATGAGAGATGAGCACCACCAAGACCGCCAAGCTGAGCCTGGGCGACAAGACCATCGACCTGCCGGTGCTGTCGCCGACGGTCGGCCCGGATGTGCTGGACATCACCAAGCTTTATGCCCAGGCCGAAGTCTTCACCTATGACCCCGGCTTTACCTCGACGGCCGCCTGCGACAGCGCCATCACCTATATCGACGGCGACAAGGGCGAGCTTCTCTATCGCGGCTATCCGATCGAGCAGCTTGCCGAAAAGTCGACCCATACCGAGGTCTGCTATCTGCTGCTGTACGGTGAGCTGCCGAACAAGGCGCAGCTTGCAGATTTCAACGCGCGCATCACCCGTCACACCATGGTGCATGAGCAGATGCACTATTTCTACCGTGGTTTCCGCCGGGATGCGCATCCGATGGCCACGATGGTGGGCGTGGTCGGCGCGATGTCGGCCTTCTATCACGACAGCCTGGACATCACCGACCCCTGGCAGCGCGAAGTCGCCTCGATCCGCATGATCGCCAAGTTGCCGACGATCGCCGCCATGGCCTACAAGTATTCGATGGGCCAACCCTTCGTCTATCCGAAGAATTCCCTGTCCTACGCCGGCAACTTCCTGAACATGTGCTTTGCCGTCCCGGCCGAGGAATACGTGGTCAACCCGGTGCTTGAACGCGCCATGGACCGGATCATGATGCTGCATGCCGACCACGAGCAGAATGCCTCGACTTCGACCGTGCGGCTGGCGGGCTCGTCAGGGGCCAACCCCTTCGCCTGCATCGCGGCCGGCATCGCCTGCCTCTGGGGCCCGGCGCATGGCGGGGCCAACCAGGCCTGCCTGGAAATGCTGCGCGAGATCGGCACCGTCGATCGCATCCCCGAATACATCGCCAAGGCCAAGGACAAGAATTCGGGGTTCCGGCTGATGGGCTTTGGCCACCGGGTCTACAAGAACTTCGACCCGCGCGCCAAGGTGATGAAACAGACGGCGGACGAGGTGCTGGAGCTGCTGGGCGTTCACAACAACCCGCTTCTGCAAGTTGCCAAGGAGCTGGAGCGGATCGCGCTGTCGGATGAGTATTTCATCACGAAGAAACTCTATCCGAATGTCGATTTCTATTCCGGGATCATCCTGGAAGCGATGGGCTTCCCCACCTCGATGTTCACCCCGATCTTCGCGATCTCGCGCACGGTGGGCTGGATTTCGCAGTGGAAGGAAATGATCGCCGAAAACGGCAAGATCGGCCGCCCGCGCCAGCGTTACATCGGCCCGGCGCAGCGCGATTACGTCGACATCCGCCACCGCTGAAGCCGGGTCCGGCCACCGCCGGCAGCGTCACCCGCGCTGCCGGTCTGTGCTGCCGGTCGGCCCGGCCTGTCGCATGGTCAGAAGACCATGCCCAGGTCTTCCGCCATCGACTTGATCATCGGAAATTGCGACCCGGCATAGAGCGCCTCGGCCGCGTCGGTCCACAATGCCTCACGGTCCAGGGTGATCTCTGTGGCCTTGGTCTTGGTCTCGGCTGCGAGTGCCGAGGCCAGCGCCGTCCTGACCTCATCATCCGTCAGTTGGCTGCCCAGAAACCGCGCCACGGGCAGCGCCGCCGCCGCATCGCTGCGGATCGCGTCGAAATTCACGAAGATCGTGCGCGGGCCCAGCACCGGCGGCGCCAGGGGCGAGGCCAGAATGCTGCGCAACAGCACCATGTCGCGAAAGACGCCCAGGTGCCCCCTCAGCCCATGCCTTTCCAGATACAGCGCGAAGGCTGCGCCGTCGTCGGGCACCGCATCCGGCAGCAGCCACTTCACCCCGGTGCGCCGGTAGCGGAAATCGATGAATTCGGACACCAGCGTCCGCCGGGGATCACGATAGGCGCAGACGTAGCGGCCAAGTTCGTCCAGCACCGCGTGGTGTATCGGCAGCGGGAAATGGCCGAAAGCCACGTCATCGGCCCGCAGCCGCCGCATCACCGCCACGAAGAATCCCGGCACCCGCGCCTTGCCGGGCGTCCGGGCATTCACTTCCATCGAATGGGCGTGGGTGTCGAGATATTCGTTACGCTCGATATGATAGCCCGTATCGTGAAACCCAAGTTCCTTGAGGAAAGTCGCGAAGAAATAGGTGCCCGCCTTGGGCATGGAATAGATGTAGACCGGCACGTCACCCTTCCCTTTCCGGCACAGTTCTTTCCAATTGACCCACCCCCGCGCCTGCGTCAAGGATCGCGCGCAACCCAGCCGCTGCCGCCGGCCCTGCCCCAGACCAGCCGACCCCGGCCACGGATACCCAAGGTCATGACCAGACGCCTGACGCTTCACATCGGATCGCACAAGACCGGCACCACCTCGCTGCAGTGGACATTTCTGGCCAATCGGGAGGTGCTGCAATCCCGCGGCCTTTCCTTTGTAACGGGCGGCTCGCAGCCCAATCTTCACGCATTTGTCGGATTGGGCCCGACGAGGTGCCTGATTCCCGACGGGTTCCGCCTGCGCGATCACGAAGCTCTGGCCGCCGCACTTGCCGCGGCACCCGGGCCCGAGGTCTTTGCCTCGTCCGAAAACCTGTCATTCTTTTTCCAGGCAGAGGCGATCGCAGAGCTGGCCGCACTTGTGCGCCCGCATTTTTCGCAGATTCGCAT
>JAKALB010000009.1 GCA_021813365.1 Pseudomonadota bacterium
GATTTCGAAGAAATCGCACTGGGCCTTTCTTAACTTCAATGACGCTCCACCGAAGCTTGAAAACTCACGGAGTTGGGTGTGCGAGGAATTTGTTAGGTCAATAATACAAGAGGGTGCTCCTATTGACTTGGATGATGCTCATGATCAAGAGCGAATATTTTCATCCAATATTAAGAACCGCCAGGCTTACTACGACCGAATGAACAAGATCGGGGATCGTCGCGGGGATTTAGAGTTTGCTAGAGATATAGAGCAATGGCGGTATGACCCGGAAATTTCAACCATCGCGATATCTCGATATCTGCACGGGGATCGTGGCGAGAACCTAGTAGTCGTATTCGACAACGTTGACCGTCGAAGCGCTTCGGAACAACTTGAGTGCTTTCAGTTGGCTCTGTGGTTTATGGCGAAGACTCGCGCCCTGGTGATTCTGGCGATGCGAGATGTTACCTATGAATTGCATCGGAACGAGCCGCCGCTTGACACCTACAAGTCAGGAACGGTATTCCATATTAGTCCACCGCGCTTTATTGATGTTGTGAGGCGCCGCCTTGAGTTAAGCCTTGAGGCAATGGAGAAGGAAGCCCCCGCGCAGGTCAGCTATTCAATCGCTTCTGGCGCGCAAATCCGGTATGATGGTAAGCAGGCGTCCCAATTTCTTCGAACTGTCTATAGTGAAATCTTTGAGCGCCCTCGGAATATTGCTCGGGTCATTGAAGCGCTTGCAGCACGTAATGTGCGGCAGTCACTTGACATGTTCATGAGCATACTGACTTCTGGTCACATGCCCGAAGATGTTTTGACCAAGATTGCACTTGGCCACGAGTTCGCTGGCCTGAATGAGTTTACCCTCATCAAAATACTCATGCGAGGTGATGGACGGTTTTTCACTGATACCAGTGGCTTCATTGCAAACATCTTCTACTGTGACAGTACATGGAAGAGGCCGTCTAATTTTATTTGTGTGGAGATTCTCTTCTGGCTTATTGGAATGCGGAAGGTCAAGGGCGATAATGGACACATGGGATACTTTTCGGTGTCTAGAATTTGCAACGAGCTTGAGAAGCTCGGCTTTGTCGCAGATGATGTCTATAGCGCATGTCGTTTCTTGGTTAGCAAATCCCTTATTGAACCTGATACCTTGTCGCAGGCCGATCTGGATCGCGCGGATTGTATAAAAGTAACTGCGTCTGGTTTTATTCATATGCGGGTACTAAGCGAGAGACTTGAGTACCTTTCTTCGATTCTTCCTACAACTGCGATTAACTCGACTCCATTTGCTTCACAGATTTTCGACAGCATGACGACAGAGAATCGCACCGGGTTCTTGACCGTTGCGCGGAGAGTGACACTTGTCACAGAGTTGGCCTCTTATCTTTCGGAGCAGCGGGCGGTTCTGATGCGGCATGATGGTTACGCTGCTCTGGATAAATCAGGTGCAAGTTATATCATCGGCCACATAGCTTCAGCAATAGACAGCGCGACCCAAGCGAGTAAAGTGAGCCGCCCTGTGCAACTTGATTTTCTCGACACGATTTAGCTATTGGCTGCCTAACCTGAGGCGTGACGTGGACGGTGTATAAAATTTCTGAAAGAAATTTCGTGCGACCATTTATAGTAAATCCTGCGCTCGCCTTCCCCCATAGAGGGGTCTGCTGGGGTTGCCGCCATTTTTTGTTTGCTTGGTCCTTCGGCGTCACCACAGTCGTCTCCTCAATAGGGCAAGGTTGTGTGAGTCGTCTCAATGCGCGCGGATTTTGTCTCACACAAATCTGTCTTGACTTATGAGACAGTGTCTCGCCATAGGTCTTGGAACTCAATGAGACAAAGGTGAGTGACTATGATCATAGGATACGCACGTACTTCCACGCTTGAACAGACGGCAGGGCTTGAGGCGCAAGAGCGTGACCTCAAAGCGGCAGGGTGTGAACGGCTGTACATCGAACAGGTGTCATCGGTTGATGTGGTCGCCCGTGAGAAGCTGGCGGAGGCGTTGGACTTCATTCGCGAGGGCGATGTCTTGGTCGTAACCAAGCTCGACCGTTTGGCCCGATCTGTGCAGCACCTCTTGGAGGTACTGGCCCACCTGACAAAGAAGGGTGCGAGCCTGCGCATCGTTGGCCTGGGGATCGACACAGCAACACCAACTGGAAAGCTGATGTTGACGATCCTGGGGAGCATTGCAGAGTTTGAACGTGGCATCATGCTAGAACGGCAAAGGGAGGGCATTGCAAAGGCTCAAGCTGCGGGGCGCTACAAGGGACGCAAGCCGACAGCGAAGGGGAAGGCGCAAGAAGTGATGGCCCTACAGGGCGAAGGAGTGCGTCCAACTGACATCGCTGCACGCCTTGGCATCAGCCGCGCCTCGGTCCACCGGATTCTCTCCACCGATACCCGGCCATAACGCAAAATCGGTCCCCTTGGTGGCTGCAGGGCAAGGAGCAGAAACGATGTTCCAGTATAGGAGAGGCTAACCGTTCTGACCTGGTCTTCCTCAATCGCCCCGACACAAACAAGCGTCCGGTCTTAAGTGTTCCGGGTAAGGGAGAAGGTTTGGCTTTTCCATCCGGGATGGGTCAAGAAAGGGTCGCCCAAGGGAAGCCAAGCAGCATCAGTCCCGACCGGGCCATTTGAGCTCCCTTTCAGACATACCGTCAAGTATATCTTCAATGTCATAATCTGCATTCTCTGGAGATTCAGCGCCTAAGGACTCGACTGGGTCCTTCCTTTTTGAATAACTCATTACTCCAGTGATTTTCCTGACTACATCTTGCATCAAATCAGGCAGTTCATCATCTAGCGTTTTGAAAGTTATGAAGCTGTCATGTATTGGCAAGCAGGGATAACCCATGTCAGCAAACCTCAAGAGCACCGCCTCGGCGATGTCTGAATCTCTCCGCTGAAGTCGTCCTCCTGCACCAGAGAGGAAATGGCTAGCGATTGGTTCGTGTTCCTTGAGTATCCCATCTATGAAGCGGTCCCAGGATATGCCAGCCGTGCGCTGATCAAATTCCTCAACCATGCCCAGAACCGGCCTACGTCGCGCATTCAGCATTACGTTGAATGCCTCTTTCGTGGCCCCTCTTAGTGCCTCTCCATGCGGTGCCGTATATGGGTCGTAGTCTGGAGGCAACTCTATCCCAATTTCAGCGTACAATAACATAGCGTGTATGTGCGAGAAATCATGTTCGCAGGTTTCTTTGTGATCAATGGTTATGTATTTCCGAAACTCTTTCTTGAAGTTGATCCACCAAGCCCCATAAAATCGTCCTCCTGTGCTGAAGTCGATGCTGTTGAATACTCGGTGAAGGCGAGTTGCATCTAGATCAGTCTTCAATCTTTCATGTTTCGCGTCAGCAAGTGTTAAGAACGATTCCTTCCTCTTGTCGAATTCGACTTGGAAATTGCTGAAGTCTATATCAAAGAAGTATTTGGAGTTGTTACTATTTATTCTCTCTAGATTTTCTCGCCACTGTCTGGTTTGCTCCGTTTCGATGAATGCTACTCTGCGCTTTTCCTTCTTTCCCTCCTGGTCAAGCATTACTCGTATCGGATCATTGGTGTCAAAGATGCTTGTCCGGTGCCCTCTCAGGACATCCATCTTCCTGTGCAACTTCGCTGTCGCCCTAACCCGTGAAGTCTGACCGCTTGCTTCAGACCCCAGGGACACCGACTCAACGTATCCACAACGGACTAAACCTTCCAATGCCTGTAGGAAGGATCGCGCGGTCACGAACGGGGGATAGTTCGGGTTCCCGGTAAGTGCGGTGTTCCCTCGGTGAACGCCGATTACTTGCGAAGGGTCGAACTCGTAGGCATGGAAGAGATCAAGGCAGATGGCACGGAGGCACTGTCTGAAGCGCAAGCCTTCGCTGGGAGACCTCGCCCTTCGTCCCTCTACGCGCTCAACATCCTCTTGGATTTCGTCCAGCCTATCAATAACCTTTGGCGCAAGCCTTCCTCTTGGCTCCCGCCACATATTGATGTGCCTGCTGGGCAAGTTCACCCAAGTCAATTGGCCGACCCTACCTTTGTTGCCTTAGGTCGCTCCACTGTGGCGACGTCCTCCAATGCGACATTGAACTTTTCGATTGCTTCTTGGAGTTGGGCGACCTTGTAGCTTTCACTGAAGTAGTTCTTCATTGTGACGCCTTCCCGCTCATGGCCAACAAGCGTTTGAACAAGCGGCAGTTGAACACCAGCCTGATGCAACCGCGTCACCATCGTATGGCGAAGTTCATGGAAGACGGCATGTTTGTCCTTCAGGCCCAACGCAGGAAGAAAGGTCACGTTGAACCAGCGACTTTGATTCTTTGTGTACCCGTGTTTGGTGCTGTAGGTAAAGTCTGGGAACAAGCGCACATTCCCGGTGAACGATGCCCGCTCCTTGAAGTACTCCAAGAACCCAAGTTTGATCAGCGCAGAATGAACTGGGATCAAGCGCCTTGCTGCAGCAGTTTTCAGGCTCTTGCGTCCATCTGGGTCGATGTCGTTGATGCTGAAGCACCAGATACCGTCATGTTGCTGAACATCTGCAACAAGCAGGGAACAAATCTCACTCAGCCGCGCTCCGGTGAAAATGCCTATCAGGCTTGCCCATTTGTTGCCTGCCTTTCTGACGACCTTGCTATCCGGCCTTGTCAACTCTCGGACCATTGCCGCAATCGCTTCCGGTGAGAATGCCGTGCGCACTTGGTCTGGCACTGAGGCCCCGCGACCGGCATTCACATTCATGCCTTCAAAGAGGACCTCCTTCGCGAAGCCGTTCTTTGCTGCCCATGCTGTAAAGGTATGGAAGGTGCCCAAGTAGTCATTCAGCGTCCTGGCGCTCAGGGTGGGCAGGCCTTTCAATTTCGCTGCTTCCCGCAACGATAGGTCGCGCACCGCTGGGTGCTTGTTTTTGTTAGCAGGCAGGTCGAACAGGACGGATTTTACTTCCTGTGCATCTTTCTTTGTAATCGCGTACATTGGCGTGGTGGCACCCAAGAGTTCCGTCAGCACCGCAAGCATCGCCTCCCGCTTTGCATGTGTTCCGCCGACCCATGCACCGACCCTGACTTGCTCCCTGATGTAGAGATCGACAACGTCTGAAAGCGCCTCGCCCGGCTTGTCTTCCTGGATCGGCCCAAGGAGGCCCGGAGCGGCCTCAGGAGACGCCTTGGGCGTTTCCGGCTGTCCGAGTAAGTCAAAGCGATTGAGGGCGTCGTAGCGGCCTTCCACGGCCTTCAGAACGGCAGCCGTCCCGATGTGCAGCAGCTTCAGAATTTCGGCCCGGTGCGCCTCCACCTCGGCAAGTGCAACGCCAGAACTTTCCGCGAACCTGGCAAGTTGGGCGTCGGCTGCATTCTTGCCCAGGCGCGTCCATAGTGCATCGGACCCTTCTTCAAGGATCGTGTGAACTTCTGCAAACTTTTCAGGCGTGTTCGATGGTGGCGGGCCGCTAGCGTTCATCCGCTCGATACGGCGCGCAAGGTCTTCCCGCAGAAGCTTCTGTACGTGAGAGTGGATTTCTTCGTAACGCATGGACCCTTCAGGCAGTTGCAACCGGAGACTTTCACCCAACGATGCAAGGTGCCGTGCCAAAACACCAGCTTGTTTGGGGCATCGCGTTCCTAGGGAAAGGCGGACCCAACTGCGGCGCTTCACGTCGCGATGGAGGGGCCAACGAAAGTAGAAGATTCCGTGACGCGACGGATAGACGTAAGAGGCAAGCCGCATTTCTGTGTCACACCCTTGTGTCACACCTGCTTTTGGTTTGCTCTAAGGCCTTGATTTATTTGTAAAGTGGTGGCGAGGGGGGGACTCGAACCCCCGACCCTGCGATTATGAGTCGCATGCTCTAACCAACTGAGCTACCTAGCCACTGGACGCGCGTTTAAGCGACCCCTCCTGGGGCGTCAAGGCCATTCTGCCCCGCGGCCGCCGCCGGATGCCCGGCCACTCGGCATCACTCGGCGGCATGCGCCACCCTGGGCCGGCCCGAAGCGGTGACCGTCACCGTCGCCTCGATGAACATCTTCTGTCCCTCCACCTCGGCCTCGCGGACATCGCGCACCACGCTGACCGTCAGGTCCTGCGCCCCGGCGCCCTGCGCCCGGGCCGCGGCCTCGGTGCGCAGATGCGCCTCCATCACCGCCAGCGCCTGCTCGCGGTCGGTAAAGGTCTGCAAGCCCTCCGGCAGATGCGCCGTGAAGCGTCCCTCTCCGGGCGAGGACACCAGCCCCGAGACCCGCTGGCTGATCTGGCCCACCACGGCGCCGATCGCATTGGCCACCCCGGCATGTTCCGGCAGAATCGTTTCGCAGCCCAGCACCCGCCCCACCGCGCCGTAATAGCTGGGGGCCGAGGCGCCGAGGCCGATCACCGGCACGGCCAGCCGCAGCGACAGATCCACGATCCCCGCCTTCCGCCGCAGCCCCACTGCCGTCATCCGGCTGCGGGTCAGGCCTGCGGGATCCTCGCCCTCGAAGGCCGCATCCTCGGCAAAGGCCGCTTCCAGCAGGCAGTCCACCGTCTGGGCCGTCAGCTGATCCACGATGGCCTGCGCCAGACTCGCCGCATCCGGCGCAAAGCGCTCCCCCGCCCCGGTCCTCCGTCGAGCCAGAAGCCGCAGCGCCTTGTCCGAGGCAGTGCCATCCCAGGCCGCGAGCCGTCCCAGAACATGGCTGGCATCCGAGGGCGTGACCCCCGAAATCATCACCAGCCCCCGCGCCACCAGCCGCTCCAGCGCGGCGACTTCCAGACGGCTGGCCAGCGCCTTCTGCATCGGCATGGGCCGGGTGATCCGCCCCAGAACCGCTGCCTCGCGCGGGGTCAGGCCGCTGGCTTCGAATTCCATCGGCACGACGAATCGCCCATCGAACTCACCCACCGCCTCGGCGGCGAGTGCCTGGTCCAGCACGGCATGCACCATCGGTCCATGCTCCACCGCCAGCAGCGAGACCGGAATCAGCCGCCGCGGCCCCAGCCGCAGGCCGCCGTCCAGCCCCTGCGTCAGCACATGCACCTCACTGTCGCCGCCCAGACCCCAGGTCCGCATCGCCACCGCCTCGACCATGGTGCGGAACCCGCCGACACGCGCGCCCATCGGATCGATCTCGGGCAGACCATCCTTCAACAGCGCAACATCGGTCGTCGTGCCGCCTATGTCGCTGACCAGGGCATCCTTCGCCCCAGTCAACCAGCGAGCCCCGACGATACTGGCTGCCGGGCCTGACAGGATCGTCTCGATCGGTCGTTCCCGCACCTGCGCCGCGCTGATCAGGGCGCCGTCGCCCCGCACCACCATCAGCGGCGCAGCGATCCCCGCCGCCGCCAGATGCCGCTCGCAGGCCTTGACCAGTCGGTCGATCATGCCGATCAACCGGGCATTCAGCACCGCCGTCAGCGCCCGCTTCGGCCCGTTCAATTGCGCCGACAATTCATGCGAACAGGTCACGGGCCGGCCAGTCAGCCGCCGGATCAGGGCCCGCGCCGCCACCTCATGCGCCGGGTTGCGTGTGGCAAATCGGGCAGCCACCGCGTAACCCATCACGCCCGGGCCCAGAGCACAGACTTCGGTCTCCAGCCGCGCCAGGTCCAGCGGCGCCGCCTCGCTGCCGGAATGGCTGTGCCCACCCGCCAGCAGAATGACCGGATCGCCCTTCAGCGCCTCCACCAGCCCCGCCCGCTCCAGATCAGCGGCATCAAAGCCGATGAAAACCAGAGCGACGCGCCCGCCCTGCCCCTCGACCAGCGCGTTGGTGGCCAGTGTCGTCGAAAGGCTGACCAGCGAAACCTGGGCAGCCGCAATTCCGGCCGCCTCCAGCGCCGCATCGACGGCCTGTCCGATCCCCAGCGCCAGATCGGCCCGCGTGGTCAGACGTTTCGCCTGGCCGATGACCCTTTGCGCCGCGTCATCCAGAATGACCGCGTCCGTATAGGTCCCGCCCGTGTCCACCCCCAGAAGAAAGCCCATCATCCGCTCCAGTTGCTGCTGCCCCGCTTAAGCCGCCACACGACAAAGGTCACGCCCGGATGCGACATTCCCGCCCCCCTGCGCCGACGCCTGCGACCGCAATCCCCCTTCCCCTTTCATCTTGCTGCAAATATCCCGGGGGTCCGGGGGCTGGCCCCCGGCCTCCCTCTCCGGCGCTACCCCCGGCGACATCCCGGCATCCCTGACCCCTGGCCCATCCATGCAAACTCTCGCCTATCCCCCCGTTTCCGACCTGGTGCTGATCGGCGGCGGCCACACCCATGCGCTGGTCCTGCGGATGCTGGCGATGCAACCTCTGCCCGGCCTGCGGCTGACCGTCATCAACCCCGAACCCGCCGCGCCCTATTCCGGCATGCTTCCCGGCCATGTCGCGGGCCATTATGCGCGGGAAGATCTGATGATCGATCTACTGCGCCTGGGCCGGGCCGCCGGGGCGCGGGTGATCCTCGACCGCGTGACCGGCATCGACCGCCAGGCGCAGCAGATCCATCTCGCCTCGGGGCGCGCGCCGCTCGGCTATGATCTGGCCAGCATCGACATCGGGATCACCTCGGAACTGCCCGACCTGCCCGGCTTTGCCCGGCACACCATCGCGGCCAAACCGCTGGGCCCCTATCTTGCCGCCTGGAATGCGCTACTCGCCCGCGACCTGCCCAATCCCCGGATCGCCGTTCTGGGCGCCGGTGTCGGCGGAGTGGAACTGGCCTTTGCCTCGGCCCACCGCCTGCGCGCGCTGGGGCGCGATCCGCGGGTCACCGTGATCTGCCGCGCGGGCGAGGCTCTGCCCGGCGTTTCGCCCGCCGCCCGCCGCAGCCTTCTGGCCGAGGCCGCGGCGCAGGGCATTGACCTGCGCTGCGGCGCGGGCGCGGTGGCGGCCGAACCCGGCGCCTTCCTTCTGGCCGACGGCGCGCGGGTCGAGGCCGATTTCCTGCTGGTCGTGGCCGGGGCCCGTCCGCAAGCCTGGCTGGCCGATACCGGCCTCACCCTGCACGAAGGCTTCATCGCCGTCTCGCCCAGCCTGCAAAGCTCGGATCCGCTGATCTTCGCGGTGGGCGATTGCGCGCATCTGACAGAAACGCCGCGCCCCAAGGCGGGTGTCTTTGCCGTGCGCGAGGCACCGATCCTGCTGGCCAACCTGCGCGCCAGGCTGTCCGGCCGGGGCAGGCTGACCGAATACCGCCCGCAAAAGGATTACCTGAAGCTGATCTCTCTGGGGGCCAGACGCGCCCTGGCTGATCGAACCGGTCTGGCAACCGGCGGCGCCTGGATCTGGCGCTGGAAGGACCGGATCGACCGTGGCTTCATGGCGATGTTCCATGACCTCGCCATGCCCGAGATGAAACCGCCCATCCCCGAAATCGCGGTCTTGGGCCTGGACGCGCTGCTCTCGGGTCGCCCGCTCTGCGGTGGCTGCGGGGCCAAGGTGGGCCCGGGCGGGCTGACGGCCCTGGCGCAGAGCCTGCCAGAGCCGCGCCGCGCCGACGTTCTGGCCGGGCGCGGCGACGATGCCGCGCAACTGGCAGCCGGAGCGGGACTGGTTCAGGTGATTTCGACCGATCACCTGCGGCAACTTTGCCTGGACGAAGGCCAGATGGCCACGATCGCCGCTGTCCACGCCCTGGGCGACATCTGGGCGATGGGTGCGACACCGCAGGTTGCGCTGGCGCAGATCGTGTTGCCGCAAATGGGCGAGCGCCTGCAGCGCCGTTCGCTGCACGCGATCATGGCCGCGGCCCAGGCGGTCTTTGCCGCCGCCGGGGCCGATATTGTCGGCGGGCACACCACGATGGGGGCCGAGCTGATCATCGGCTTCACCGTCACCGGACTGACCGCGCGCCCGCTGACCAAATCCGGTGCCCGGCCAGGTGATGCGCTGATCCTGACCAAGCCGCTGGGCACAGGCACGATCCTTGCCGCCGAAATGCTCGGCGCGCGCCTGCCGGGGTTCGTTCTGGGCGAGGCCGTGGCTGCGGCCCTGCGCTCGATGGCCCGCCCACTGGCACAGGACTCAGCCATTCTGGCCCCCCTGGCCCATGCGATGACCGATGTCACCGGCTTTGGTCTGGTCGGGCACCTGCTGGAGATGCTGGAAGCTTCTGACCTGGCCGCCGACCTGGAGCTTGCGGCCCTGCCTCTGTTGCCGGGCGCGGCGGCGCTTGCTGCCCTTGGTCACGGCTCCAGCCTGGCGTCGGCCAACCGCGCCGCCGCCCTGGGCCGGCTGCACGCACCGCAAGGCGCTGTGACCGACTTGCTGTTCGATCCGCAGACCGGCGGCGGCCTGCTGGCCGCACTGCCTGCCGACCGGGCGAAGGACGCCGTGGCCGCCTTGGCCGAGGCAGGCATACCCGGCGCGATCATCGGCCGTCTGCGGCCCGGCAGCCCCGAAGTGGTGGCCCGCTGAGCGCGTCGAGGTGGTCGGGCCGCCAGTCGGCTGCCAGTCGGGCCGCCGTGCGTGGCGCAGCCGGTGCGTGGCGCAGCCGGTGCGTGGCGCAGCCGGTGCGTGGCGCAGCCGGTGCGGGCAATGGGGGGCCAGCCCCCCAGACCCCCCGGGATATTTGCAGCAAGGTGAATGAAGGCAGCGGCCATTCCCGAGCGCGATGCCAGCGGCACAAGCCGACTGCGGCCGCCGCTCAGCTCTGCATTGCGGGCTTTGTCAGCAGATCCGGCAGTTCCTGCTCGATCCGATCCGTCAGGGTCTCGAGCCCGGCGCCGTCGAGGGCCCGGCCTGCGATCTCGACATGCGGCACCGCCATCCGGGCGCGGTGCCTGGCATAACGGGGGTCGTAGTGGTGCTGCATCAGGCTGTCGGCCAGCTCGCGCCAGGCGCCTGCGCCGATCATGGCCTGCCATTCTGCGATCCGTTCCGCCGGATGCTGCGGGCGCAACTGGTCGACGACGGCGCGGGTGCGGGTGGGGTCGGCAATCAGATCGGCATAGGCCCGCGTCAGGTAATCGGCCCGCGCCGGGCGGGGTATGTCCAGCACCAGGCGTGGCGCCCTGGTCATCGCGACCCAGAGTTTCGGCGGAACGCGCAGGTCGCCCACCTTGGAGCTTTCCGCCTCGACCAGGACCGGACGGCCCGGATCCAGCCGGGACAGCGCCATGGCCAGGCTGGTTTCGAAGGCCTTCTGCGACGGCTGATCGCCCCGCGATCCGAACAGCGAGCCCCGGTGATTGGCCAGGCCCTCGAGATCGATCACCTGATGGCCGCGAGCAGCCAGCCGTTGCAGAATATCAGTTTTTGCCGAGCCGGTGTTGCCGTCCAGCACGATCACCGGCGCCGCGACGGGCACCTCATACAGCGCCTTGACCACCAGGGCGCGAAAGGTCTTGTAGCCGCCTGCCAAGGTTTCGGCCCGCCAGCCAATCTGCTGGAGGATGGTTGCGAAGGAACCGGACCGCGTGCCGCCCCGCCAGCAGTAGACCAGAGGCCGCCAGCCGCCTTCGCGGGAAGCCAGGCTTTGCTCGAGATGCCGCGCCGAATTGCGTGCCACCAGCGCCGCGCCGATCTTCTTGGCGGCGAAAGGCGAGACCTGCTTGTAGATCGTGCCGACCCGGGCGCGTTCTTCGTCATCCAGAACGGGCAGATTGATTGCGCCGGGCAGGTGGTCCTCGGCAAATTCCGAGGGCGAGCGCACGTCGATGATGTCATCAAACCCCAGGTCGGCCAGCCGGGCCAGGTTGGTCAGCGTGATCGCCACCGTCTAGATCCCCGCTTCCAGCCGGGCGACCAGCGCCGCCAGCATGGCGTCGCAGCGTGCCAGCTGATCCCGACTGACATATTCGTCCGGCTTGTGGCCCTGCGCCATCGACCCCGGCCCGCAAATCACGGTGGGCACGCCCAGCCGGGCATCGAACAATCCGCCTTCGGTGCCGAAGGCCACCTTCATCGTGCTGTTGGCTCCGGTCAAACCCTTGACGAACCTGACCACTTCGGCATCCGTTCCTGTGCCCAGGCCGGGGTAATCCCAAAGCCGTTCGATGCGGATCTCGGCCTCGGGGAATTCGCTCCGCAGCGGCGCCACCACGGCCTGACAGCCGGCCTCGACCCGGTCGATCAGATCCTGCATGTTGTCTTCGGCCAGACCACGGATTTCCCAGTCCACCACCGCCCGGTTCGGCACGATGTTCACCTGCACGCCACCCGACATCTTGCCCGCATGCAGCGTGGAATAGGCCACGTCGTAATCGCCGTCGCGCGCGCCGGATGTCGCCACTTCGGCCTGCACGCGGCGCAGCACGGCGATGAAGTCCGCCGCCAGATGCAGCGCGTTCAGCGCCAGCGGCGCCAGCGCCGAGTGTCCTTCACGCCCGATGCAGGTGGCGCGCAGCGCAACCTTGCCCTTGTGGCCGGTGGCGACCTGCATCCCCGTGGGTTCGCCCACGATGCAGAACCGCGGCCGAAACGGGGCGGCGGCCAGAAGGTCGATCAGGCTGCGCACCCCGATGCAGCCGACCTCTTCATCATGGCTCAGCGCCAGATGCAGGGGCGCCTTCAGCGGTTTGCGGGCCGCCTGCATCATCGCGGCGATGGCGGCGGCGCAGAAGCCCTTCATGTCTGCCGTGCCGCGGCCGTAAAGCCTCCCGTCAGCTTCGGTCAGCCGGAACGGCGGATGCGACCAGGCCTGACCTTCGACCGGAACCACATCGGTGTGGCCAGACAGCATGACCCCGCCCGAACCTTCAGGCCCCACGGTGGCAAACAGATTGGCCTTGCCGCCGGTCGCATCGGGCACCAGCAGCACCCGTGCCCCGGCGTCCTGCAGCCAGGCCCGCACTTGCTCGATCAGGGCCATGTTGGGACGGTGGCTGACCGTGTCATGGGCGATCAGGCGGTCCAGGATGTCCAGTGTCTGCATGGGGATCTCCTTGCCGCCAGACCTAGCGTGAAAGACGGGCCGGGAAAAGGCGTGCCCGCCAACGGGGGCTTTTCATCCCGCGGGCTTCGGGGCAAGGTCGCAGGTCATGAGACGCGCGCTTCTGATCCTGGCCCTGATGGCGGCCCCGGCGGCGGCCGAAACCCGCAAGGTCGCCAATCTGGACGCCACCGTCCTGTCGCGGCCCGGCCCGGTGGCCCGGCTGTTCCTGGCGCAGGAACTGTATTTTCAGGGCCTGGCCGCGCAGGATGCGCTGGCCCTGATCCAGTCGGCGCGCATGATGCAGCGGGTTGGCGTGGTGCCGGCCCCAGACCGCGTTCCCGAAGACCGGGGCAAGATGCTGGTCGGCGATGCGCCCTCCCCCATCCCCTTTCCGCTTGCCGACGCAACCCTGTTGACCGCCGAGACCCTGGCCATGGGCGATGATCTGGCGCAGGGACTGATCGATGCCGCCCGCAGCCCAGAGCCCGTGCCGCGCGGTGCTGTGCGTCAATCCACCGCGGCTGTGGCCCCGGGGGGCATCCATGTCTGGACCCTGGCCTTCTTTGGCGCCACCACCGCCGAGATCGCCGTTCTGGGCAATGGCCAATCCACCCTGTCGATCACCATCGCGGACGAGACCGGACAGGCCCCCTGCGCCACCGTCGCCAGCGCGGACCGACTGTACTGCCGCTTCACGCCAAAGGACAACGGCCCCTTCACCGTCACCGTGGCCAATCCCGGCAAGGCGGTGGATGCCTATCGTCTGATCACGAACTAGCACCCCCTGCCTGCCCTGCAACGCAAATGGCGCGGGCTTTCGTGCCCGCGCCATGCGTCTGTTGCCTTGGGCACGGGTCAGGCGAATTCGGTCATCTTGACCGTGCGGCCTTCCTTGACCGACCTGAGCGCGGCTTCGGCGAGCGCCAGAGCCAGCAGGCCGTCCTCGCCCGACGGATGCGCCGGGGTCTTGGTGTTCACCGCCTTGATGAAGGCCGCGATTTCGGCGGCATAGGCATCGGTGTAGCGCGTCATGAAGAAATCGTGCAGCGGCGGGCGGGTGTAGCCCAGGCTGGACGCGATCTCGATCGACACCGGGCGCAGGTTTTCCGCCGACACGAGCCCGTTGGAGCCGTGCACTTCGATGCGCTGGTCATAGCCATAGGTCGCCCGGCGCGAATTCGAGATGACGGCCATCTTGCCGGTGGCGGTCTTTAGCATGACCTGGACCGAGTCGCTGTCGCCGGCTTCGCCGATCGCCTTGTCCACCAGCACGGCGGCCATCGCCGAGACTTCCGACACTTCCTCGCCCAGCAGGAAGCGAGCCATGTCAAAGTCATGGATCGTCATGTCGCGGAAAATGCCGCCCGAACGCCTGATGTAGTCCAGCGGCGGCGCGCCCGGATCGCGTGAGGTGATGGTGATCATTTCCACCTTGCCGATCGCGCCCTTGTCGATCTCGGCGCGGACCGCGGCAAAATGCGGGTCGAACCGACGGTTGAAGCCGACCATCAGCGTGCCCTTGTTGGCCCGCACGACGTTCAGGCAGGCTTTCACTCGGTCCAGCGACAGGTCGATCGGCTTTTCGCAGAACACCGCCTTGCCGGCGTTGGTGAAGGCCTCGATCAGGTCGGCATGGGTGTCGGTGGGCGTGCAGATCACCACGGCATCAATGTCTTTGGCGGCCAGGATCGTCTCGATCGAACGGACTTCGCAGCCGTATTGCCCGGCAATCGCCTCGGCTGCCGGGGCCAGCGCGTCGGCCACCGCCACCAGTTTCGCATCCGGGTGGCCGGACACCGCCCTGGCGTGAACCTTGCCGATGCGCCCCGCACCCAGAAGCCCGAATCTCAATGTCATCTCATCCTCCACGATGCCCGGCTCGCCGGTGATGTTCCGTGCCCCCGGACCATTCCGGGATGTTCGATGGAACTCATATTCCACCCTCTGCCGATTTCAACCCAATTCAGCCCGAAATTGGAATTTTCATTCCATATTCTTCACTCGACCGAACGCAGAACCGCGGCTGGCCGCGCCGAAAGCGGACGGATGGCATAGGCCAGCCCCGCTGCAAGCGTCGCGACCATCCCGCCGCCCACGATCGTCATGGCGCTGACGGGTTCAAAGGCATAGGGCACTTCCATCACGAAACGGCAGATCGCCCAGCCGGCCGCCGCCCCGACCAGCAACGCCACCAATCCGGCCAGAACCCCGGTCAGGGCCGCCCGCAGGGCAAAGCTGGCCAGTATCCGCCGGCGCGAGGCGCCCAGCACCCGCAGCACTGCCGCTTCGTATTCCCGCGCGCGCTCGCCCGCCGCCGCCGCACCGACCAGCACGGCCAGCCCGGTGATCAGCACCGCCGCCGCCGCCCAGCGGGTGGCCTGGCCAATGGCCGAAAGCGCATCGGCCGCTCGCGAGATCGCTTCCTTCACCGGCACGGCGGTGATGTTCGGGAACTGTTCGGACAGCGCCCTCAGGATGCCCGCCTCTGCCGCCGGTTCGGCATAGATCGTGGCAATCGACGAATGGGGGGCGCCCTTCACGGCAGCGGGATTGATCGTGGTCACGAAGCCCATGCCGGCCCCGGAAAAATCCACCTTCCTCAACGA
Source organism: Pseudomonadota bacterium (assembly GCA_021813365.1). GTDB lineage: Bacteria > Pseudomonadota > Alphaproteobacteria > Rhodobacterales > Rhodobacteraceae > Stagnihabitans. Next base: position 15,444 of record JAKALB010000009.1, read on the forward strand.
GGTGATCGTGGCCTCGATGTCCCGGCCGAGGATGTTCAGGGTGATCCGGTCTCCAAGGTGCAATCCCATCTCGCGCGCCTCGTCGGCGGCAAAGCTGATCTGCGCCGGGCCCGCATAATGCGCCGGCCACCATTCTCCTGCCGTGATCCTTGTTCCCCTGGGGGGCACATCGGAAAACGTGATTCCCCGATCTCCCATGACGACCCAGTGATCGTCCACGACCTCGCGCGCGGGGCGGTCGTTGATCCGGGTGATGATGCCGCGCAGCATCGGGGCGCTCTCAACCTTGCTGACGGCAGGATTGCCGGCCAGCAGCGCCCGGAAGGCCGGCAACTGGTCATCCTGGATGTCCAGAACGAAGAAACTGGGCGCGCGTTCCGGTAGATCCCGGATGATGGCCGCGCGAAAGTTGGAATCGATCTGCCCCACCGTCGCCAGAACCGAAAGGCCCAGACCCAGCGACAGGACGGCCGCCACGGTTTCGCCCCGGGGCGCCCCCAGCGCCGCGATGGCCGCACGCAGCACCAGATGCCCGCGCAGGAGCGGCGCCCGCCCCAGTCGACGCGCCAGCGCACGCAGGCCCAGTGCCGTCACGCCCAGAGCCGCCAGCGCGCCGGCCACGCCGCCCAGAGTGCCCAGCGCCAGTTTCCAGGTGCCCGAAAGCCAGACCGCCGCCCCGATCAGCGCCGCTGCCACCAGCACCATCATCAGCACCCGCGATGCCCCGGGCCAGCCGCCGGTCCCGCCCCGATACAGCGCCGCCGCCCTGAGCCGCTCGGCCCGGGCCAGAGGCCACAGCGTGAACAGCAGCGCCGACAGCGCGCCATAGAGCGCCGCCTCGGCCAGGGGGCGCGGGCTCGGCCCGAACTCCACCGGAAACGGCAGGGCTGCCGCAATCAGCGGTGCGGCCGCCAGCACGCCCGCCGCAGCCAAGATCAGCCCGCCGATCAGCCCCAGCCCCGCCAGCACGCCGATCTGGATCAGATAGACGCGGAAGATCAGCCCGCCTTCCGCCCCGAGCACACGCAGCGTGGCCAGGGTTGCGGTCTTTCCCTCCAGATAGGCCCGCACCGCCGAGGCAACGCCCACGCCCCCCACCGCCAGCCCCGCCAGCCCCACCAGGATCAGGAAAGCCCCCATCCGGTCGACAAAACGCTCCACCCCCGGCGAGGCATGGCGACGGTCGGCCCAGGCCATGCCCGTCGCGCCAAAGGCCGCCTGCGCCTGGCGTTTCAGGGTTTCCAGATCGGTGCCGGCGGCCAGTTTCAGCCGGTAATGTGCCTGATACAGCGTGCCCTGCGCCAGCAGGCCCGAGTTCGCCAGATCCTCTGTCCTGACAACGGTGCGCGGCCCCAGGGCAAAGCCTGCCGTCGCCGTATCGGGCTCTCGCGTCAGGATGGCGCCCAGGTGGAACTCTTGCGTGCCCAGGCGAAACCTGGCCCCCAGGGTCAAACCCAGCCGATCGGCCAGCACCTGTTCCATCACGGCGCCGGGCGTGCCCGCCTGCACCGCAAGGGCCTGTGCCAGCGTGCCCTGGGACAGACCCACCTGGCCCACCAGCGGCCAGTTGTCATCCACCGCCTTCACCTGGGTCAGTGCGCGTTCCTCACCCGCCACGGCCAGAGACCGGAAGTCGATCATCTCGCTGACTGCGGCCGCATGTGCCGTCATCCAGGCCTGTTCCTGCCCTGATGCCCTGCGGTAGGTGAACTGCATCTCCGCATCGCCGCCCAGCAGCACCGCGCCCTGTTCCGACAGGCCGCGCCGAATGCCGTCGCGCACCAGCCCCACCGCGGCAATTGCGGCCACGCCCAGGGCCAGGCAAAGCAGAAAGACACGAAAGCCTGCCAGCCCACCACGCAGTTCGCGGAGGGCGAGGCGCATCGACAGGGGCCAGTTCATGCCAAACCCTCGCCCACGATCCGCCCATCGCCCAGGCGCACCACCCGATCACAGCGCGCTGCCAGTTCCGGCGCGTGGGTCACCATCACCAGAGTGGCGCCGAACCGATCGCGCAGGCCGAACAGCAAATCCATCACCGCCGCCCCGTTCGCGGCGTCAAGGTTCCCGGTCGGCTCATCGGCCAGCAGGATCGCCGGCCGCGGTGCGGCGGCGCGGGCAAGCGCCACGCGCTGCTGTTCGCCCCCCGACAGTTGCGCCGGATAATGGTCAAGCCGGTGCCCAAGCCCCATGCCGCGCAGTTCCGCCTCGGCCCGGGCAAAGGCATCGCGCTCACCCGCTATTTCAAGGGGCACCGCCACGTTCTCCAGCGCGGTCATCGTGGGGATCAGATGGAAATTCTGAAACACCACCCCCAACTTGCCGCGCCGGAACCGCGCCAGCCCATCCTCGTCCAGTTGCCCCAGATCCTGCCCCAGGGCGACGACGCGCCCACCTGTCGCCCGCTCGAGTCCGCCCATCAGCATCAGCAGCGAGGATTTGCCGCTTCCGGAGGGACCGACCAGGCCCACGGTCTGACCGGCCTTTACCTCGAGGTCGATCCCGCGCAGGATTTCCACCGGGCCTGCATGGGCCTTCAACACCAACCGCGCCGCTTCCAGCGCAAGAACTGACTGACCCATGATCCCTGCCTTCCTGTCCCGTCTCTCATATGGCTTGGCCGCCGCAGTCCGCAACCTCACGTTGCTGTGTTGTCTGGCCTTGCCGGCCCAGGCCGGGACCACGCTTGTGGCCCTTGGCGACAGCCTCACCGCGGGGTTCGGCCTGGCCCCCGAGGATGGCTTCGTGCCGCAGTTGCAGGCCTGGCTGGACGCGCAGGGTCAGGATGTGACCGTGGTCAATGCGGGTGTCTCGGGCGATACCACCGCCGGCGGGTTGGCACGGCTGGACTGGACCCTGACGCCGGATGTGAAGGCGATGATCGTCACGCTGGGCGGCAACGACCTCTTGCGCGGCATCGACCCCGCGGCCAGCCGCGCCAACCTGGACGGCATCCTGAAAGCTGCCACCGGCAGGGGGATCCGGGTGCTGCTGGTCGCCATGCCCGCGCCCGGCAACTATGGCTCCGACTACAAGTCTGCCTTCGATGCGATCTTTCCGGAACTGGCCGCGCAGTATCATGTCGATCTGTTTCCTGGCTTCTTCGCACCGCTGCTGGGCGAAGGTCCGGCCGATCCCGCCGCGCTGACGCCCTGGCTGCAGGCCGACGGGCTGCACCCGAACCCCGCGGGAGTGAAGAGGATCGTGGCCGGGATGGGCCCGGCGGTGATGAAGCTTCTGTCAGAAGTTGCGCCTTGAACCCGGGCCGCCGGGGCGCTGCCCCGGACCCCGGGATATTTGTGGCAAGATGAAACGGGAAGGCGGCATGCCGTCGGACACCAGGGATGATGGCGCAAGTGCACAGGAGGGACCATGGCGCTGATCGAGGAACTTGAGGCGGCAGTGGGGTCAGGCCATGTCCTGACCGGCGAGGCCTTGCAGGCCTATCAATCCGACTGGACAAGGGTCTACCCATCGAACCCCGCGGTCGTGGTTCGTCCCGGTTCGACCGAGGAAGTGGCTGCCGTGCTGCGCATCGCCTCGGCCCATTCCGTGCCCGTCGTGCCCAGCGCGGGGCGCACCGGGATCACCGGGGCGCTGCAGACCCGGGGCGGCATCCAGCTGTCGGTCGAACGCATGAACCGTATCCGGCAGATCAAGAAGGAGGCGCGGATTGCCGTGGTCGAGGCCGGGGTGATCTTGCAGTCACTGCATGACGCGGCCGAGGCGCAGGGCCTGTATTTCCCCCTGTGGTTCGGCGCGCGCGGCTCGGCCATGATCGGCGGCGTTCTGTCCACCAACGCGGGCGGGTCCAATGTGCTGCGCTATGGCAGCACCCGCGCGCTGTGTCTGGGGCTGGAGGTCGTGCTGGCCGATGGAAGCGTGCTGGACCTGATGGGTCAGTTGCACAAGGACAACTCGGGTTATGACCTGAAACAGATGTTCATCGGCGCCGAAGGCACGCTGGGCGTGATCACCGCCGCCGTGATGAAACTGGTGCCAAGGCCGCGCGCCCATGCCACGGCCACGCTGGCCGCCCGCAGCCTGGAGGATGCGCTGGTCTTGCTGAACCGCTTGCAGCTTGCCACCGGCGGTGCGGTGGAAGCTTTTGAATACATGCCGGAGACCTATATGCGCCGCCTGGCCGAGGCGCGGCCCGACATCCGGCAGCCCTTTGCTCCGCGCCAGCAGGTGAACATCCTGGTCGAGGTCGGCGCCACCGCGCCTCGCGATGCGGTTCCCGATGCCGAGGGCAACCTGCCGGTCGTGACCCTGTTGCAGGAGACCCTGGGCGAGATGCTGGCGGACGGTTCGGTCCTGGACGCCGAAATCGCCCGGACCGAGGCGCAGCGCCTGGCGATGTGGAAGCGGCGTGAACTGGCGGCCGAAGTGATGTTCGACCGCCAGCCCTCGATCGACACCGACATCGCGGTGCCGCTGGATGCCGTGCCGGAATTTTTCCGCCGGATCGACCAGCGCCTGCCCGCGCTGGACCCCGGGGCCGAGACGATCTGCGTCTCTCATCTGGGGGATGGCAACATCCATTTCACCGTCTATCCGACCCGTGCCGACCATGACCTGCATGATGCCGTGGTTGAGGCGGTGGAGGATGTGGTGATGGAATTGGGCGGCAGTTTCAGCGCCGAACATGGCGTGGGGCTGATGAAGCTGAACTCGATGGCGCGACGGAAAAGCCCGGTGGCCCTGCAGGTCATGGCGGCCGTGAAACAGGCGCTGGACCCGCATGGCTTGATGAATCCCGGGAAAGTGATTCCGCGATAGGTTTTTCCGGCCGTCCGGTCTGGACAGCGCATGGCCGCGCGATTAGCCATGAGCCACAACGCCGCAGGCTCGGCCATGACGGCGCAGGATCGGTTCATGTCCACCTTGAAACTTGTGCTGGGGCACCCCACGCTGCGGCTGATTGCCGTGGCGCTGCTGCTGCTGGGCGCGCACAACGCCTCGGTCTATCCCTACCAGTCGCTGATCGCGATCGAAAAGGTGGGGCTGACCAAGGCCGGCTTTTCGCTGGTTCTGGTCCTGGCCTCGGGCGTGGCGGTGACGGCCTCGGTGCTGTTCGGCGTCCTGGGCGACCAGTATGGTCGGCGGCGGATGATCGCGCTGGCCACGGCGATTTCGTCAACCCTGGGCATTGCGCTGATGCTGCTGGCGCCCGGAGCGCTGGCAGTGGCGATCACCCATGGCGTCCTGCTGCCGCTGGCCTCCAGCCTCTACGGCCAGCTGTTCGCCCTACTGCGCATCGCCAACCCGGCAGAGGGGCACGAACGAGCGGTGATCCAGGCCAATATCCGGTCGGCCATGTCGGCCAGCTTTCTGATGATGCTGCTGTTCTGGACCCTGGTCTTTGGCCTGGGGGTCGACGTGATGGCGGTCTATCTGTCGGCAGGAGCGGCCAGCCTGGGGATGAGCCTGCTGCTCTGGTTCAAATGGCCCCGGGATGGCGCCCCGCATCTGGATGACCAGCGATCCGGCCTGAACCTGGCCGAGGCCATGCGTGAAATCGCGCGGCCGCTGATCCTCAGCCGGGTGCTGATGATGGGAGCCATCGCCTCGGCCGGCAATCTCTACATGGTCCTGGTGTCTCTGGTGTTCGAGGCGGCGCCGACGCGAGGCGCCGGGGATGTGGCCCTGTACGTGGGGCTGGTTGCCGGATGGGAGGTGCCGGCGATGCTGTGGCTTCCGCGTCTGGTGGCACATCTGCCGCGGTCGACCGTGCTGGCCGGAGGCACGGCGATCTATGCCTGCCATCTGGCCCTGATGCCGTGGCTGGCCGACACGCCGGCGCTCTGGGCCCTGACCCTGGCCGCCGGGGTCGGCGGCGCCGCCGTCATCACCCTTCCAATCGCCTATTATCAGGATCTGCTGCAGGGCCGGCCCGGCACCGCCGGGGCGATGCTGGCCGTCCAGAAGCTGGTTGCCGACGTCACATCGGCCGCGGCGTTCTACATCGGCACCCGCATCGGCGGCTATGAGGTCGCCGCCCTGATCGGGATGATCCTTTCGGTCTTTGGCGCGATCCTGCTGGTGACCGCCGACCGCCGCAGCTGGCTGATGCCCGCCGCGCCAGCCGTGGAGGCACCGTGACCGGCCGCGTCCCGCGTGGTTCCGTCTTCGGCACGATCCTGGCTGATTCCGGGCTGCGCAGTGCTGCGGTGTTGAGCTTGCTGCTGGGCGCTTCGGCCTGCACCTTCGGGCCCTATGTCGCGCAACTGGCCGTGCACAATTTCGGCCTGGGCGACCGGGGATATGCCGCACTTCTCGCGGCGACGACCTTCGTTTCCGTGACCGCGGCGCTGTTCGTGGGAATCCGCACCGACCAGACCGGGCGACGGCGGCTGATGGCGCTGGTCGCTGCGGGGCTGCTGGTTCTGGGCGGGGCACTGATGACCGTCCTGCCCTCGACCCCCAGCTTCGTTCTGGCGCATGGTCTGATCCTGCCTGCGTCCAGCCTGTTCGGGCAGATCTTCGCTCTGGGCCGTATCGCTGCCCAGGATGCACCCGATGACCTGAAAGCCGGCATCCAGGCGTTTCTGCGCGCCATGTTCGCCCTGCCCTATGTCGTGATCCTGCCGGCGTGGTCTCTGGCCTTTCGACAGGGCATTTCGGTGATGACGATCTATCCTGTGGGCCTTGGGCTGACGCTGGTCATGCTGATCCTGACCTGGGCCTGGTGGCCCAGCGACGCCGCGCTGGCCGCCCGCGCCACCCGATCCGGTCTCAGCCTGCGGGCCGCCTTGCGTGAACTGGCCCATCCGGCCATCACCCTGCGCCTGCTGGCCCTGGGGGCCATCGGCTCGACCGGCACGGTCTATTGGTCGGTGTTGAGTCTGATCCTCTCGCCCGACGTGGGCCGCGGCACATCAGACGTGGCGCTCTACGCCGGTCTGGTTGCCGGCGCCGAGGTGCCCTTCATGCTGGCCTTGCCGATCCTGTCACGCGGCATGAGCCGCCCGATGGCCATGGCGCTGGGCACGGCGATCTACCTGGTTCACCTGACCGGTCTGCCGCTGCTTGCCGGATCGCCCTGGGTCTGGGCCCTGGTGCTGCCGGCGGCCTGGGGTGGGGCCTATATCCTGGCGCTGCCGATCGTCTATCTGCAAGACCTGCTCGCCTCGCGCCCCGGCACCGGCTCGGCACTGATCGCGTTGCAGAAACTGCTTGGTGATCTGATGGCGGCAGGCTGTTTTGCCTTGGGGACCGCGATTTCGGGATACGGGATGGTCACGGTGCTGGGGGCGGGGGTGGCGTTGCTGGGGGCCGGGTCTCTGGTGCTGGCCGACCGGCGCAAGCCCGTCTAGCGCCAGCTGAAGAACCCCGGGCCGGCGCGAGTCAGCAGCCGGTCCGCCAGGGTGCGACCGATCCGGTCTCCCTCGCTGGCCGGGCCGGACAGCTCGTCCGCAATCGAGATCGAACCGTCGGGCTTCAGGATTTCCCCGCGCAGCCGCAGGCTGCTGCCCTGCAACTCGGCCAGGCCCGCAATCGGTGTGGTGCAGGATCCGTCCAGTTGCGCCAGAAAGCCGCGTTCGGCGGCCAGACGACGACCGGTAGGGGCATGGTGGATCGCGGCCAGCATCGCGGCGGCGCGGCCATCGTCCTCGCGGCGCTCAACGCCGATGCAACCCTGCGCCACGGCGGGCAGCATGTCGTCGGGGTCGATGGGGGTTCTGGGCACATCGGCCACGCCCAACCGGTTCAACCCGGCCATGGCCAGGAAGGTCGCGGCCGCCACGCCCTCGTTCAACTTGCGCATCCGCGTCTGCACATTGCCGCGAAACTCCACGATCTGCAGATCCGGCCGGCGCAGCGCCAGCTGAGCGCGCCGCCGCAGACTGGAGGTGCCGACCACCGCACCCCGCGGCAGATCGGCCAGGCGGCTGGCGATCGGCGAAACGAAGGCATCGCGCACGTCCTCACGCTCCAGATGGCAGTCGATCACCAGACCCGAGGGCTGATCGACCGGCATGTCCTTCATCGAATGCACCGCAATGTCGATCTGGCCTGCCAGCAGCGCCTCTTCGATTTCGCGGGTGAACAGGCCCTTGCCGCCGATGTCTCGCAGCGCGCGGTCCTGCACCTGGTCGCCGGTGACCTTGATCACCACGATGGCAAAACAGGCCTGGTCCAGCCCGAAGGCCCGCGCCAGCCGGTCGCGGGTTTCATGCGCCTGAGCCAGGGCCAGAGGCGAGCCGCGGGTGCCGATGTGCATGGGCCGGCCGGGGGAGGGGAGCGATAGCGTCATGCGGCAGGCTTATCCTGCGACCCGTTGCCCCGCAACCGGGCTTGCGCTTGACATCCTGTCGCGGCCGGTCAAGGCAAGGCGCCATACGACGAGGTGAGCCATGACCGACAAGACCCTCTTGCGCGCCCTGCGGGGCGAAGTTCTGCCCACCCCGCCGATCTGGCTGATGCGGCAGGCCGGGCGTTACCTGCCGGAATACCGGGCCACGCGGGCCAGGGCCGGCGATTTCCTGTCGTTGTGTTATACCCCGGACCTGGCAGCCGAAGTGTCTTTGCAGCCGATCCGCCGCTATGGCTTTGACGCGGCGATCCTGTTTGCCGACATCCTGCTGCTGCCGCAGGCCCTGGGCCCGAAATTGTGGTTTGCCGAAGGCGAAGGCCCCCGTATGGAAGTGACAGCCTCCGCCGCCGCCGTGGCCGCGCTGAAGCCTGTCTCGGCCATTCACGAAACGCTGGCCCCGGTCTATGAAACCGTCCGCATTCTGGCCAGGGAATTGCCGCGCGAGACGACGCTGATCGGCTTTGCCGGCGCGCCCTGGACCGTGGTCAGCTATATGATCGCCGGGCGCGGCACGCCCGACCAGGCCCCCGCCCATGCCTTGAAAGCCGCCAATCGGGCGGTATTTCAGGCGCTGATCGACAAGATCACCGACGCGACGGTCGAGTATCTTTCGGCCCAGGTGCAGGCCGGAGTCGAGGTGGTGAAGTTGTTCGACAGCTGGGCCGGCAGCCTGAAAGGCGCCGATTTCACCGATTTCGCCCTGAAACCCACGGCCCGCATCATCGCCGCACTCAAGGCCCGCCACCCGGGCGTGCCCGTCATCGCCTTCCCGCGCGAAGCAGGCCCGGGTTATGTCGGCTTCGCCAGGGCGACCGGGGCAGATTGTGTGGCCATCGACAATTCGGTCAGCGCGGAATGGGCGGCCGGGCATCTGCAGCCGGATGGCTGCGTGCAAGGCAACCTGGACCCGGCGCTGATGGTCGAAGGCGGTCCTCGGCTGATCTCGGAAACCCGGCGGATCGTGCAGGCTTTTTCCCGCGGCCCGCATATCTTCAACCTGGGCCATGGCATCACCCCGGACGCCGACCCCGACAATGTGACCCGCATGGTCGAGGCGATCCGGAGCGGTGCCGGGCCGGGCCCTGGGCCGGCGCCCCACTGACCGGCGCGGCAGATCCGGCTGCACGATGCGGCCCGGTCGGGGCCGATCGCGCTGCAGGGGCATGATCGGCACCAGGCAGTTTCGCGTATCCGCGCGACCCGCTGCGCTTCGCGATCCGGTTCGCGATGCCCGCATGCCGTGCAAGGCACCGGCCCGCGCCACCGGCCCGGGCGTGGCCGTCAAGATCCGGGGCGTCGCAAGCCTGCCGCTCTGGCCCCGCATCGGCCATGGCGTCACAGGAAGGCCAGGCAGCCCAGCAGAAACCCGATCTCGCTGCATTGCTGGACGGCACCCAGGCAGTCACCGGTGTAGCCGCCCAGCCGCGCCTGGAACCGGCGCTGCATCGCCATCAGGCCCAGCACCAGCCCGCCCAGCCCCAGAATGAGCGCATGCAACGGCAGCACGAAGAGCAGCGGCACCAGCGCCAGCACCACGGTCAGCCCGGCCAGCCGCCGCCCCATCGCATCGATCGGCTGCGCCACCGCCGACCCGGCGCCACGGTCTCGCGCATAGGTCGAATGCTGCATCACCCACAGCATGGCTCCGCGGCTGGCCGCATGACCTGCCACCAGAACGAAGGGCACGGCGACGCCGGGCAGGGCCGCCAGCACCACCAGTCGCCCGACCAGCATCAACACCAGGCCAATCGCACCATAGCTGCCGATCCGGCTATCTCGCATGATCTCGAGCGCGCGTTCCCTGGTGCGGCCGCCACCCAGGCCGTCGCAGGTATCGGCGAAACCGTCCTCGTGCAGCCCGCCCGTGATCAGCACCTGGGTCGCCAGCGCCAGAACCGCCGCCACCACAGGCGGCCAGATGGCGGCCGCCCCGGCATAGACCAGCCCCGCAGCAGCACCCACCACCACACCCGCCCCCGGATACCACCGGGGCGAGGCCGCCATCCGCTCGGGCGTATAGCCGGTGACGGTGATTGGCAGCCGGGTCAGGAATTGCAGTGCCAGCAGGAAAACCGGCCCCTCCTCGCGCGGGTTCATGGCCATTTCGCGATGGGGGGCAGGCTCATCAGCACGGCATCGGCATCATGTCCGGTTTCCAGACCGAACCTGGTGCCGCGATCATAGATCAGGTTGTATTCGGCATATAGCCCGCGATGCACCAGTTGCACCTCGCGGTCGGCTTCGGTGAAGGCCTGACCGATGTGCCTCTGCGTCACCGGCAGGAAGGCGGGCAGGAAATGCCGGCCCACATCACGGGTGAAGGCAAAATCCGCCTCCCAATTGCCCGAGTTCAGGTCATCATAGAAAATCCCGCCGACGCCACGCGCCCGGCCCCGGTGCGGGATGAAGAAATACTCGTCGGCCCAGGCCTTGAAGGTCGGGTAGTAGCCCGGATCGTGCAGATCGCAGGCCGCCTGCATCTGGGCGTGGAAATGGGCGGTGTCCTCGGCATATTCGATGCAGGGGTTCAGATCCGCCCCGCCGCCGAACCAGGCAAGTGTCGGTGTCCAGAACATCCGGGTGTTCATGTGCACCGCGGGGCAGTGCGGATTGGCCATATGCGCCACCAGGCTGATGCCGCTGGCCCAGAACCGCGGATCGGCTTCCATGTCTGGCAGACCGCGCGCCGCCATGGCCCGTTGCGCGCGCGGCGAAAGGACGCCATGCACTTCCGACCAGTTGACCCCGACCTTCTCGAAGACCGCCCCGCCGCGCAGGACCGACATGATCCCACCGCCACCTGCGGCCCGCGTTGTCGGAGTCACCGCGAACCGGATGTCCGACCCGGCGCCTGCCTCCAGCCCCTCGAAGGCCGTCACGATCTGATCGCGCAGTTCCCTGAACCAGGCCGCCGCCCGCGCCTTCCGATCGCTGATGTCCTCGTCCACGGCCACCTCCCCGCCTGATCCCAGCCTGATCACTTGCTAGCAGCCCCCGTCGCCCTCGCCAATGCCGGGACGCAGCGCCAAAGCGTGATGCCCCCACCCTTCCCCTGCCTGCGATGCGGCGCTAGACTGAACGGATACCGGAGACCCCCATGACCCGCCATTCCCTTTTCATCCTGCCACTTCTGGTCGGCCTGGCCGCATGCACCACGCCGCAGCAAGCCTGCATCAACGCCGCCACCAAAGACCTGCACACCATCGATCTGCTGATCCGCGAGGCGCAGGGCAACATCGCGCGCGGCTATGGCTACACCAATGTGGTCAAGACCATTCCGCAATATGTTGACTGCACGCCGCGCCCGACCGACGAAAATCCCAAGCCCAAGCCCGAGATGTGCCTGGTCGACACCGCCCAGACATTCCGACAGCCCGTGGCAATCGACCTGGACGCCGAACAGACCAAGCTGAATCAGCTTCTGGCCAAGCGCGAAGAGTTGTCGCGTGGCTCGGCCGCAGCGATTGCCAGCTGCCAGGCGCAATATCCCGAAGGCTGATCAGGGGGCCCGACCCGCCACGCGGATCGGGCCGGAGGCATGGATCACCTTGTGAACCGCGCCCTGCGCCAGGGTTTCGACCTTGCGGAACAGCGTTTTCAGCGCGGCTTCGTAGGGCAACTGGCGGTTGGCCACCAGCCACAACGCGCCGTCCGGGTTCAGCCCGGCATGGGCCGCCTTGACAAAGGCCAGGCCCAGGTCGGGTTCGGCCGCTCGACCAGTGTGGAACGGCGGGTTCATCACCACCGCCCCCCACGGCGCCCTGGGCCGAAAGCCCCGGACATCCGCCCAGTGCCAGACCACCCGGGAATCGTCGATCGCCCGCCGCGCACAGTCCAGTGCCGCGGCCTCTGCCTCGACCGCATCGACCTCGGCCACGCCGGGCCGATCCAGGATCGCCCGCGTCAGGTAGCCCCAGCCCGCCCCCAGATCGGCCACCCGCTTCGGCAAGGTCGCGGGCAGGTGCTGCGCCAGAAGGACTGAGCCCGGATCAGGCCCATCGGCGGAAAACACGCCGGGCGCCGTCCAGAACCCATCCGCGGTCGGCCTGGGCTCGCCTGTCCAGCCAGGGGGCGGCGGCCCGGCCCGCAGCACGACCAGCTTGCCATGCGCCTTGGACAGCGGCTCGCCCATGGCCACGCCCGCCGCGCGCAATTCCTTCAGCAGGCTGTCGATCCCGTCGGTTTTCTGCCCATCCACCACGACCGGCCCGCCGGGCAGCACCTGCGCCATCGCCTGGGCCACCAGCGCATGGGCCAGCGCCTTGGCGCGCGGCAGGCAAACCACGCCAGCGGCATAGGGCGGGGTCGGCGTCACGGCATGGCCCAGCCCCGCAAAATGGTCGTGGTCAGGCTTGAACCCGGTCAATACCGTGACCCGGCCGCGCCCCAATGCCGACAGGTCGTCGCCCACCACCGGGCGCCACACCGCCACGCTCCCTTTGGGCAGGACCAGCAATCCGCTGTCCAGCGCCTGTTGCAACCGGGCAGACCGCATGAAACCGGCCTATTCCTTTTCCATGGTGCATTGCAGCGGATGCTGGTGGCGACGACTGAAATCCATCACCTGCGCCACCTTCGTTTCCGCCACTTCATAGGAATAGACCCCCACCACGGCCAGACCCCGCTTGTGCACCGTCAGCATGATGTCGAAAGCCTGGGCATGGGTCAGACCGAAGAACCGCTCAAGGATGTGCACCACGAATTCCATCGGCGTGTAATCGTCGTTCAGCAGCAACACCTTGTACATCGGCGGGCGCTGCGTCTTCGTCTTGGTCTTGGTCAGGACGGCACTGTCATGCCCCGGCCCCTTGGCAGGTCCGTCCGACATCATGTCAGGCATGCGGCGCACATTCGTCTCCGGTCTGGTGGGATCACGCGCGAAATATAGCTGATTCGGGGTTACGGAAAAGGGTCTCGCATGAAACACATTTGTCGCATCCGCTGCCGCAACCGCGGCAGTCCCTTCGCAGCACCGCCGCAGGACCAGCCATGCCTCGCCTGACCACCATCGGTTTCGATGCCGACGACACGCTTTGGCAGAATGAGGCCTTCTTTCGCCTGACCGAAGCCCGTTTCGCCGAATTGCTCTCTCACGCCGCGCCGCAGGATCACCTGATGCAACGGCTGCTGGAGGCCGAGCGCCGCAACATCGGCCATTACGGCTTTGGCATCAAGGGTTTCCTGCTGTCGATGATCGAAACCGCGCTTGAGGTAACCGACCGGCGGGTATCGGGCGAGGTGATCGCCGAAATCCTGGCCGCCGGGCGCGAAATGCTGGGCCATCCCGTCGACCTGCTGCCTGGCGCGCGCGAAACGGTCATGGCCATGGCCGGAACCTACCGCGTGATCCTGGTCACCAAGGGCGACCTGATGGATCAGGAACGCAAGCTGGCGCAATCGGGCCTGGGCGACCTGTTCCATGGCGTCGAGATCGTGTCCGACAAGACTGCCGCCGCCTATGCCCGCATCTTTGCCCGGCACGGCACCGGCGCCGAACAGGGCATGATGGTGGGCAATTCGCTGAAATCCGATATCCTGCCCATGCTGGCCGCCGGTGGCTTTGGCGTCTATGTGCCGCATGGGCTGACCTGGGCGCTGGAGGCGGCGGAAATACCGAAGCACCACCCGCGTTTCGCCGAGATTTCCAGCCTGTCCGACCTGCCGGGAATGTTGCCCAAGCTGCTGGCCACACCACTATAGATGGTGGATCTGCGCCAGCCTTCCACCAGATTTGCACCGCGGCAAGACCAGAATCAGGCGAGCTTTCCGCCAAAACCTATTGGAAACAAAGGGGTTTTCGGAACCTTTCGGTCGTGTTACCATCCCCGCCAAGAACAAGCATGCGCCCATGTTGCGCAGGCGGGACAGAAAGAGGCAGGCAATTGGCGTTGAACCTGATCAGGCGGGTCCGCTTTCTCTTGGTGTTCTGGGCAGTGCTGGCCTTCGCCACGCTTCTGACCGGCGCCCAGGCGGGGCAGTTCGCGGCCTATGTCATGGATGCCCGCACCGGGCAGACCCTCTACGCGGAGAACGCGGACACAAGGTTGAATCCGGCCTCGCTGACCAAGATGATGACGCTGTACATCACCTTCCAGGAAATCGAGGCTGGCCGCATCTCGCTGGACACGATGATCACCGTGTCCAAGAACGCCGCCAATCAGCCGCCTTCCCGGCTGGGCCTGAAGGCCGGGCAGAAGGTGGCGCTGCGCTATCTGATCCGCGCCGCCGCCGTGAAATCGGCCAATGACGCCGCCGCCGCCATCGGGGATGCCCTGGCCGGCAGCCCCGAAAAGTGGGGCGCCAAGATGACCAGAACCGCGCGGCAACTGGGGATGAAGAACTCGACCTTCCGCAATGCCAACGGCCTGACCGCCAAGGGTCATCTTTCGACCGCCCGCGACATGACCATCCTGGGGCGGCATCTGTTTTATGATTTTCCTCAGTATTACAACATCTTCTCACGAAAGACGACCGATGCCGGCCTGGCAACCGTCGCCAACACCAATCACGGCTTTCTCAACAGCTACAAGGGCGCGGACGGCATCAAGACAGGCTACACCGACGCCGCCGGCTTCAACCTGACCGCTTCGGCCGAACAGAATGGCGTGCGGCTGATCGGCACGATCTTCGGCGCCAGATCGTCGGCGGAGCGCACACGTCTGATGTCGGCCATGTTCGACAAGGCCTTCAAGAAAGCGCCGAGGAACGCCGACGTGGCGCCCTCGCTGGTGGCTGCCGCCGATCCCGAAGCCACCGACAACCTCGTCGCGGCCGTGGTCACCGAAGAGGACGGCACCGTCGACACCGACCTGCCCGAAGTGCAGAATGGCGCGGGAAAGACGGTGCGTGTCGCCTTGGCCGTGGCCAGTTCGCCGCGCCCGCAGGGCCGCCCGGCCATGACCGTGGCCAGCGCCGCACCCGCCACGGGCGGCGCCGAGGCCAGCGCTGCCGAACAGAAGGTCGCAACCATGGCCGACAGCATTGCCGGCGCTCTGGCAGAGGCGACCGGCGCGCCCCTGCCGCCCGACACGCTGGACGCCCAGGCGCAGAACCTGTCGGGCCGCATCGAGCCGCTGACCATCAAGGCATCGACCCCCATCCAGCCGGTCGAACTGGCCGCCATGGCCGCCCCCCCGCCAAAGCGCCAGGCGCCGATCTACGACGACAGCTCGGCTGACGTGACCCAGCTTGCCGAGGCCGGCATGGCCGCCACGGCCCCAGCCGAGCCGGCTGCCGAAATCGTTCGCATCTCGACCTCGGGCGGCGGCAACTGGGGCGTGACGCTCGGCACCTACAACACGAGGGCCGAGGCCGAGCGGCTCTTGCTGAAGGTGCAGTTGTCGGAAAACGCAACCTTGGGCGACAGCCTGCGCAAGGTCGTGCCGAACGGCGGCGGATACGAGGCCAACTTCTTCGGCCTGAACCGGGATCAGGCCGATCTGGCCTGTCGCCGACTGCAGGCCCGCGGCCAGCAATGCTTCACGATCGGACCGGCCACATGACCACCTGGGCAATCCCGCCCGCCGACCCCGCCTGGGTGGCAGTGCACGACAGCCCGGCCCGCTTTGCCGTGCGGCGGATCTTCTGCGTCGGTCGCAACTATGCCGACCATGGCATCGAGATGGGTGGCGACCCCAGGACCGAACCGCCCTTCTATTTCACCAAGCCGGCCGATGCCGTCGTCGCGTCGGGCAGCACGATCCCCTATCCGCCGGGCACTTCGGACTTCCACCATGAGGGCGAACTGGTCGTGGCCATCGGCAAGGCCGGCCAAGATGTTTCGGTCGCGGATGCACCCGGGCTCGTCTTCGGCTTTGCCGCGGGAAACGATCTGACCCGCCGCGACCTGCAGGCCCAGGCCAAGGCCGCCCGCCGGCCCTGGGACATGTCCAAGGGCTTTGACAGGTCCGCCGTGGTGGGCGCGATCCGCCCCGGCCCGCTTGACCCTGCCGCCACCCTGCGGCTGACGGTGAACGGCACGGTCCGGCAGGATACGACGCTGAAGATGATGATCTGGTCGGTTCCCGAGATCGTCTCGAACCTGTCGCAGCTGGTGGCGCTGGCGCCGGGCGACCTGATCATGACCGGCACACCCGCCGGGGTAGGGCCCTTGGTCAGGGGCGACACCTGCGAAGTCACGATCACGGGCCTGCCCCCCGCCCGCGTCACGATCGACTGACCGAAACCGGCGCAAGGGATCAGGGCCAAAGGATCAGGGCCAAGGGATCAGGGCTTGGGATGGTCGTCCCAGTCCTTCGTCAGGATTCGGTTGGCGTCGCCTTCCGGATCATCGAATTGATGGGTCTTCATCGCCCAAAGGAAGGCACCCAGTCCGATCCCGCCCAAGAGCAGCGAGGCCGGGATCAGATAGGTCAGGATTTCCATCGCACTTACCTCAACCTCAGTGCATTCAGCGACACGGAAATCGACGACAGCGACATTGCCAGCGCCGCCGCCAGCGGCGTCGCATGGCCGACCAGGGCCAGGGGCACCGCCACCACATTATAGATGCCAGAAATCGCAAAGTTCTCCTTCATCCGGCGCACCGCCTGCCCCGCGATCCGCGTGGCATCGGCGATCGGCGCCAGATCATTGCCCAGCAGCACGATGTCCGAGGCCGCCCGCGCCGCATCCAGCGCCGTGGCGGGCGAGATCGAGACATGTGCGGCGGCCAGCGCCGCCGTGTCGTTCAGCCCGTCGCCCACCATCAGCACCCGATGGCCGCCCTCGCCTAGCCGCTGCAGATAGGCGGCCTTCTGGGCGGGCAGTGCGCCGGCGGCCCAGGCCTCGATCCCCAGACGATGCGCCATGCCAGCCACCACCGGCTCGGCGTCACCGGACAGCAGATGCACGCTCTTTCCCTGCGCCTTGAGCGCGGCAATCAACGCCTCTGCCCCCGGCCGGGGCCGGTCGACAAAGGCAAACGCCACGCTGCGGCCCGCCGCCTGCAAATAGGTCGCCGTCACGTCCAGGGGCTGCGCGCCGCACCAGCTCGCCCGCCCCAGCCGCACGATCTGGCCATTGAGCCGGCCTTCGACCCCATGGCCGGGCATCTCGTGGCAGTCCTCCAGCGCCAGCGGCGTGACACCCCGCGCCGTCAGTGCCTGGTCCAGCGCGCGCGCCATCGGATGGCTCGAAGCCCGCGCCAGAGCCAAGGCCAGGGCCAGATCCTGGGCATCGTGCTCTTCCAGACCGACCGGTTCGGGCAGGCCCAGGGTCAGCGTTCCGGTCTTGTCGAAGACCACGGTGTCCACTTCGGTCAACCGTTCCAGCGCCGAGCCGGACTTGATCAGCAGCCCCTTCCGGAACAGCCGGCCCGAGGCTGCCGTGGCCACCGCCGGCACCGCCAGCCCCAGCGCGCAGGGGCAGGTGATGATCAGAACCGCGGCAGAAATGTTCACGGCAAACCGAACATCCCCGCCCGTGGCCCACATCCAGTAGCCGAAGGCCGAGAACGACAGGATATGAACCAGCGGCGAGTAGATCCGGCTGGCCCTGTCGGCGATCGAGGTGTAGTGCGACTTCGCCGCCTCGGCCACCGCCACCAGATCGGCCATCTGGTGCAGACTGCTGGCGCGCCCCGCCGCCGTGACGCGCAGGGTCAGCGGACCGGTCAGGTTGACCTCGCCTGCCGAAACCACCGTGCCCTCTCCCGCAAAGGCCGGCAGGCTTTCTCCGGTCAGCAGGCCCCGGTCCACTTCGGATGAACCGGCCACCACCACGCCATCCACCGGCATCCGGCCGCCCGGCCGCACCAGCACAAGATCGCCCGCCTTCACTTCGGCAATCGGGCGCAGCACTTCGGCGCCATCCACCAGCACCAGGGCCTTGGGCACTTCCAGCGCCGCCAGTTCCTCGGCCGCCGAGCGCGCCAGCGCGCGTGTGCGCTGATCCAGATAGCGGCCCAAGAGCAGGAAGAACGCCAGCATCACCGCCGCATCGAAATAGGCATGCTGGCCGGAATAGGCGGTCTCAAACAGCGAAATCGCCGAGGCCAGGATCAGCGCCAGCGAAATCGGAACATCCATCCCCAATCGGCCTGCCCGCAGCGCCGCCCAGGCCGATTTGAAGAACGGCTGGCCGACGAAGATCACCGTGGGGATTGCGATCGTGGCCGAAATCCAGTGGAACATGTCGCGCGTCGCGGCCTCGGCCCCCGACCAGACCGCCACCGACAGCAGCATCACGTTCATCATGGCAAAGAACGCCACGCCCAGCCGCATCAGCAGATCGCGGCTGACCTTGTCGGTCTCGGTCGAACTGAGCAACTCCGAGTCGAGCTCGTGCGCCTCGTAGCCCACGCCTTCCAGGATCTTGATCAGCCCGTCCGGCGTCACCCCGGCATCGGCATCGACACTGACCCGCTTCATGGTCAGGTTGACGCGGGCGGAACGAATGCCCGGAACATCGGCCAGGGCCTGCTCGACCGTGGATATGCAGGTTGCACAATGCGCGGTCGGCAACGACAGCAGGATGCGCGCGGAATCGGGCTTGCCCAATGCGGCCAGCCGTTCGGCAGCCGGAGCCGCCGCGCAGGCCGGACAGGCCGAAGCCGACGGCACACCTGACCCGTCATAAGCCTCGGGTTCGGCCGACGGTGAGGCCAGCGCGCTCATGGCCTCAACCTTCCACCCTGAAGTCCAGCCGTTGCTGGAACAGCGTGCCATCGGCCGCATGAGCCACGACGCGCATCATCCATTTGCCGGGACGCAGATCCTCGCGGGCCTGATAGGCCCCGTCGGCGCCCTGCACGAAACTTGGAGATCTGTCGTCGCGCGCCTCGGTCGGGCGCCCGATCAGCACGCTCAGGTCACGCAGCGTCACGGGCTTGCCATCCGGGCCGACGAAATCCAGCCGCACGATGCCGGTTTCCTGATCATAGCTGGGCTTCAGCGTCCAACCCAGCGCCAGTTGCGCGGCCTTGTCGGCATCGAAATCCTGACTGGCCAGATAGCTGCTGTCCACCTCCAGCCCCGGAAAGGTTGCAATCGCCTGCCAGGCCATCACCACATTCACCGCGATGATCACGGCAAAAGCCGAGACCGTCAGCACCAGCATGTGCCATCCCTTGAATTCGCGCGTCATCCTTTCGCTTCCTTTCCTGTCGCAAGCTCAGTCGGGCTTGCCGGTTCCGGCAAAGGTCGTATCCTTTGACACCCGGTCTGTCTTGGGTTGTTCGGCAGTCCCCTGATCCTCGATCCATAGCCGCACCGGGGTCCGTTCGGCCTTGGCGGCGGCGCTGTCCCTGGGGGCGATCAGAAACAGGCGCTGTTCCAGGGTCTCGTTGGCGGGAACCTTCACCTTCAGATCATTGGTGCCTTCCAGCTGCAAGACAAAGGTCGACTCGGGCGATGTGGCCGAGATCATGAACCACCGATCCTCGCTGTGCTTGTTGCGCAGCCGCAGATCATAGGCATCGCGAATCGAGCCGTCGGCCAATGTCACGTAAAGCGGGCTGCGGACCGGCGTCACGTTCATCTCGATATCCTTGCGGATGAACAGCGCCACGATCAGGGCAACGCCGATCCCGCTCCACAAGACGGTGTAGAGGATGGTGCGGGGACGCAGGATGTGCTGCCAGACCGGCTTGTCAGGCAGGCCCGCGCGCTCTCGCGCCTCGTCGGTCAGCGCCATATAGGCCACCAGACCGCGGGGTTTGCCGATCTTGTCCATCATGCTGTCGCATGCGTCGATGCAAAGGCCGCAGGTGATGCAGGCCATCTGCTGACCGTTGCGGATGTCGATGCCCATCGGGCAGACGTTCACGCAGGCCATGCAGTCGATGCAGTCACCGTTGCCCTCTACATTCTGCTTGCCGCGCGGCTCGCCACGCCAGCTGCGATAGCCGATGGTGATCGTGTCCTCGTCCATCATCGCGGCCTGGATGCGCGGCCAGGGGCAGGCGTAGATGCAGATCTGCTCGCGCGCAAAACCACCGAAGAAGAACGTGGTGAAGGTCAGGATCGCCATGCTGATATATGCAACCGGATGGGCGGTGCCGTGGATCAGATTGTTCAGCAGCGTCGGCGCGTCGGTAAAATAGAACACCCAGGCCCCGCCGGTGGCCAGGCCGATCAGCAGCCAGATCGCCCACTTCAGCGCGCGCTTGCGGATCTTCTCGGCATTCCAGGCCTGCCGGTGCAGCCGGATGCGGGCGTTGCGGTCGCCTTCGACCCAGCGCTCTACCAGGATGAACAGGTCGGTCCACACGGTCTGCGGGCAGGCATAGCCACACCAGACCCGGCCGGCCGCGCTGGTGAACAGGAACAGGCCCAGACCCGCCATGATCAGCAGGCCCGCCACGAAGTAGAATTCGTGGGGCCATATCTCGATCATGAAGAAGAAGAAGCGCCGGTCGGCCAGGTCGACCAGAACCGCCTGGTCGGGCATCGAAGGGCCACGATCCCAGCGGATCCAGGGCGTGAGGTAATAGATACCCAGCGTCACGGCCATGATCCACCACTTCAACGTGCGGAACTTGCCCTTGACTCGGCGGGGAAACACCGGCTCGCGCGCGGCATACAAGGATTGGTTCTGTGAATCGGACATTATGGACTTCCTGTTCGCCCTCCGGTTTCTGCACCGCGGCGGCGGGCCCGGCCTTGACTTAAATCAAGGGGTTTCCAGTTTCCTCCGGCCCCGACGCGCCCGGCCCTGCATCCCGCGCCATTCCGCCTTGCCGGTCATGCGTGCGCAGGCTGAAACCTTGGGCTCACAATGAAACCAGGGCCGGATTTCTCCGACCCTGGCAAACTGATCACCGGCGCCCGCAGGAAACGCGCGAACAGGAACGGGCGCCGGTGACTGGCCGCCGGAGCGCAGGGCTCCGGTGGCCATTCCGCTTACTCGCCGCCACCCAGAGCGTGGACGTAGGTCGCGACCGAGCGGATGTCGCCCTCGCTCAGACGTCCGCTCCAGGCTGGCATGACGCCGCCGCGACCATTGGCGATCGTGGCCGTCAACTGTGCCTCCGATCCGCCATAGAGCCAGATCGCATCGGTCAGGTTCGGGGCACCCATGTCGCGGTTGCCCTGGCCCCCGTCACCATGGCAGGCAACGCAGTTGTCGGCAAAGAGCTGCATTCCGGCGGCGGCCTTCGCCTCGTCCGCCGACTGGCCCGAGATCTTCAGCACATAGTTCACCAGCTGGCCGATCTGATCCGCGGTCAGCTTGGCCGAGGCGGCATCCGCCATCGGACCGGGGGCGGCATTCTCGGCCCAGGCCGGCATGTAAAGGCCCACGTTGCGAGCATCTGCATCGGTGGTGTTGCGCACCCCATGGCTGACCGTGGCCACGATCGCATCCATGGTGCCGCCGAACAGCCAGTCGTTGTCGCTCAGCGTCGGGTAGCCCTTGGCCGGGTTGCCCTGGCCTTCGCGCATGTGGCACTGCACGCAATAGGTATTGAACACCGCCTTGCCCGCATTGGCGGCATAATCCTTCAGCGTGGCGTCAGCCGGGATCGCGTTCACATCGGCCGCGACCAGCTTGGCCTTGACCTCGGCGTTCTTGGCGTCCCAGGCGGCGATATCGTCATCAACAGCCTTGCGCTCGGACGGGCCATAGATCCCTTGCGTTGCATGGCTGATCAGCGGCCAGGCGGGGTAGAACACCGTATAGCCCAGGCCCCAGATCACGGTCAGATAGAAGATCCAGACCCACCAGCGCGGCAGCGGGTTGTTCAGCTCTTCGATCCCGTCCCACTGATGGCCGGTCGTGCCGACGTCTTCGGATTTGGTGGTCACTTTCTTGGCACACATGACCTCAGGCTCCTTTCGGGTCGCCCAGGGCCGCGCGCGCGGCCCGGGAATCTGACTTCTGTGCCGGATTGCCGGCCCCGGGATGGGTGTCGTGGCGGAAGATCGCGTTGGCCGCCTCTTCATGGGCCTGGCGACTGCCGGGACGGAACACCCACAGCACGGCCAGGACGAAGAAGACCGCCATTCCCACAAGCGCCCAGCTCAGTGCGAACTGATTCAGGACGGTGAAGGTGTCTTGCATGATCCCCTCCCTCAGCGCATCGGATCGGGCTTGAAGGTCGTGAAGTCGACCATCGTGCCCAGGACTTGCAGATAGGCGATCAGCGCGTCCATCTCGGTCACCTTGTCCGGTTGGCCGTCGAAATCGTCGACGACGACCTTCTCGCCATACCGGCCGATCAGGCCGCTGCTATCCCCGGTCGGGGTCGCCTGGGCCACCAGATCGGCCTGGGCGTTGGCGATTTCCTCCTCGGAATAGGGAACCCCGACCATGGCATTGGCCGTCAGCAGCTCTGCGGCATATTTGCCGTCGATCTCGGTGCTGGCCAGAAAGCCGTATTTCGGCATCACCGATTCCGGCACCACCAGTTGCGGATCGATCAGGTGATCGACGTGCCAGGCATTGGAGTAGCGACCGCCCACGCGGGCCAGGTCAGGCCCGGTCCGCTTGGACCCCCACTGGAACGGATGGTCGTACATCGACTCGGCCGCCAGCGAATAGTGGCCATAGCGCTCGACCTCGTCCCGCATCGGGCGGATCATCTGGCTGTGGCACACATAGCAGCCCTCGCGGACGTAGATCGCGCGCCCCTCCAGCTCCAGCGGCGTATAGGGCCGCATCCCGTCCACCTTCTCGATCGTGTTCTCCATGTAGAACAGGGGAACGATCTCGACGATGCCACCGATGGTCACCACCAGCAGGCTGAGGATCAGAAGCAGCGTTGCGTTGGTCTCGATGACCTTGTGCTTGTCAAGAAAAGCCATTCTGTCGCCCTCCGATCATTCAGCCGGCACGACGTTGTTCGCGTTCAGGGCCGACCTGGCCGGCTGTCCGCGCACCGTCATGATAAGGTTGTAGGTCATGATCAGCGCCCCGGTCAGGTACATCGCCCCGCCCAGTCCGCGAACCACATACATCGGGAACTTGGCCGCCACCGTGTCGGCAAAGGCGTTCACCAGGAAACCGTTGGCGTCGACTTCACGCCACATCAGGCCTTCCATGATGCCTGTCACCCACATGGACGAGGCGTAAAGCACGATCCCGATCGTCGCCAGCCAGAAGTGCCAGTTGACCAGGCGCAGGCTGTACAACCCGCTCCGGTTCCACAGCCGCGGCGTCAGGAAATACAGCGCGCCAAAGGTGATCATGCCGTTCCAGCCCAGCGCGCCCGAATGCACGTGCCCGATGGTCCAGTCCGTATAGTGGGACAGCGAGTTCACCGCCTTGATCGACATCATCGGCCCTTCGAAGGTCGACATGCCGTAAAAGCCCAGGCTGATCACCATCATCCGGATGATCGGATCGGTGCGCAACTTGTCCCAGGCCCCCGACAGCGTCATCAGGCCGTTGATCATGCCACCCCAGGACGGCATCCACAGCATGACCGAGAACACCATGCCCAGGGTCGAGGCCCATTCCGGCAGTGCGGTATAGTGCAGGTGGTGCGGGCCGGCCCAGATATAGAGGAAGATCAGGGCCCAGAAGTGGATGATCGACAGTTTGTAGCTGAAGATCGGCCGTTCCGCCTGTTTCGGCACGAAGTAATACATCATGCCCAGGAAACCGGCGGTCAGGAAGAAGCCCACCGCGTTGTGGCCGTACCACCATTGCACCATCGCATCCTGCACGCCGCCGGTGACCTGCACCGAGGCCGAGCCGAGCAGCGAGACCGGGATCGCCAGGTTGTTCACGATATGCAGCATGGCGATCGTGATGATCATCGACAGGATGAACCAGTTCGCCACGTAGATGTGGGGTTCCTTGCGCTTGAACAGCGTGCCCATGAAGACCAGCAGGAAGGCCACCCAGACCACCACGATCCACAGATCGATGTGCCAGGCGGTCTCGGCATATTCCTTGCCCTCCGAGCCGCCCAGGACATAGGACGACGCGGCCAGCACGATCATCAGCTGCCAGCCCCAGAACACGAACCAGCCCAGATTGCCGCCCCACAGCCGCGTCGCGCAGGTGCGCTGCACGATGTAGAAGGCGCTCATGATCAGGGCGTTGCCGCCAAAGGCGAAGATGACCGCGCTGGTGTGCAGCGGCCGCAAGCGCCCGAAGTTCAGGATGCCTTCCAGCGACAGGCCGCCGATATGGCTGATGTTGAGGGCCGGAAAGGCCAATTGAAAGGCGATGACAACGCCGACCAGAAAGCCCACGACCCCCCAGAAGGTCGTGGCAATGACCCCTGCCCGGACGACACCGTCCATATATTCGTCTTGCGGATGAACCCGCGGCTCGCCAACCTGACGCAACGAATAGATGAAGGCGATGGCCGCTGCCACCGCCACTTCGATCGCGTTCACTTGGTAGGCCAGGTCATGCGCGAAATTCGCCGCGTAGACGGCGACCACCGCTACCAAGGCGAGAAGCGCCAATTTGACATAATCCCACATTCTCGTGTCCCTTCGTCCTGTGCCCCACCGGCGGTCGCAGACGACTCGCCCCCCTTGCCGATGAGGGTGCTGACATTCCGCTATTGCCGCCCCGCAGCATTGCCTGCCTTGATCCATGTCAACACCGCGTGAACAGGGGGTTGATCAAGGTCAATGCGCGGCGTCCAGTGGACGTGCAGTCTTGCCCCCATGATCCGCAAGGAGGACACCATGAGCTACAAATCGATCCTGACCGTCGTCCTGTCACCCAAAGACGCCGAGGCGCAGATTCTGGCCGCTGCCAAAATTGCCGAGGCCAATGACGGGCATCTCGATATCCTGGCTCTGGGCGTGGACCACTCCCAGGCCGGGTATTCCTATATCGGTGCCGGAGCCGTGTTGATGGCTGCCACGATCGACCGCGCCGAGCAGGATGCCCGCGCGGCCGAAACCGCCGCCCGCAAGGCGGTGGATGAACTCGGCTTCGATGTCCGCTGGTCCATCGAAACCGTCGCGGCCCAGGTGGGCTCGGTGGTGGATGTCGTGGCCAATGCCGCACGTTTCGCCGACCTTGTCGTGCTGCCCCTGCCCTACGGGCCCGGTCGCGGCATGGACAGCGAGGCTGTGATCGAGGCCGCGTTGTTCGAGGGCAGCGCCCCGGTCCTGGTGCTGCCTGATGGCGCCTCGATCGACCATCTGGTGGCGCCGCGCAGGGTGGTGCTGGCCTGGAACCAGTCGAACGAGGCACTGGCGGCGGCCCGCGCGGCCCTGCCCCTGCTGAAGGCGGCCGAACAGGTGAATGTCACGGTGATCGACCCGCCCACGCATGGGGCGGAACGGTCCGATCCTGGCGGCGTTCTCAGCCAGTGGCTGGTCAGGCATGGCGCAAAGGCCGAAGTCTCCGTCCTGGCGCTGAATCTGCCCAAGGTATCGGACGTGCTGAACCGTCATGCCCAGGACATCGACGCCGACATGATCGTGATGGGCGCCTATGGCCATTCCCGCATCCGCGAGGCGGTGCTGGGCGGGGCCACCCGGGCAATGCTGACCAAGGCCAGGGTGCCGGTCCTCATGGCGCATTGACCGCCACCGGGCCGGCTGGCTGCGTGCCGGCCTGCCCGCAGATCGCCCCCTGAAGACCGACGCCGGGGCTTGCCTGCGGGGGGCCAGCCCCGGGGGCGGCGTGGTTTCGCCCCTTTTCCGGGCGATCGGATGATCAGACCAGGAACCCGCCGTCGCTGTCGTCGCCGGTCTCTTCGACCAGCTTCTCGAAATCGGGAATCAGCACCCGGCGCTTGCCTTCCAGGTCGATGACCTCGTCCCGTTTCAGCGCCGACATCTGCCGGCTGACGGTCTCCAGCGTCAGGCCCAGATAGTCGGCCATTTCCTCCCGGGTCAGCGGCAGATCGAAGATGATCGAGCCGCTCACCGGCTTCAGCTTCAGCGTGGCGTCGCGGCGCGCGATGATCGCCAACAGGCTGGCGATCTTTTCCCGCGCCGTCTTGCGGCCCAGCAGCAGCATCCATTCCCGCGCCGCATCCAGTTCGTCCAGCGTCATTTCCAGCAGGCGCTGCGCCACATGCGGGGTCTCGGTCATCATCTCTTCGAAGGGTTTCTTGCGGAAACAGCACATGACCAGATCGGTCGCCGCCGTGACGTCATAGGCCGCCGCCGATCGCCCCGGCCGCCCCACGAAATCCGACGGCAGCAACAGGCCCACCATCTGCCGCCGCCCGTCCTCCATCGTCTGGGTCAGGGTGGCTATGCCCGAAACGACGGATGCCACGAAATCCATCCGGTCGCAGATC
>JAKALB010000124.1 GCA_021813365.1 Pseudomonadota bacterium
CATGGCCGAGTTATGGTCGATCGGCGGCAGGGTGCTGTCGGCCAGGCTGGCCAGGACCGTGGCATGGATCGAGTGCACATGCATGGCGCAGCGCGCATGGGGCAGCGCGCGATGGATCGCGCCGTGCAGACCCCAGGCGGTCGGGTCGGGCGCATCGGGGCGGTTCAGGGTCTCCGGGTCGTTGGCGTCGATCTCGACCAGGGACGAGGCCGTGATCCGGGCAAAATGGCGCCCATTCGGATTGATCAGGAACCGGGTGCCTTCCGGGTTGATCGCCAGCGAAAAATGGTTGGCGACCGCCTCGTGCAGGTTCAGTTTCACCGTCCAGCGGAAGGCGGCGGCCAGGTCGACACGCTCTGCCCAGTGCGTAAGGTTCGGGGTGGCTTTGGTCATGATGGCACCTCATGGGGCCAGTCGCCGGCGGCCAGCGCGGCGATGGCGGTGACAATTCGGGTGAAACTGGTGGCGGCTCGGGGCACGCTGGCACGGGCGCGCAGAAAGCCATGCACCAGGCCCGGCTCGACGGTGGCACGGGCGCGGCCCCCGGCGGCGCGGATCCTGGCGGCATAGGCCGGTCCGTCATCGGCCAGCGGGTCGCACTGGGCCGAGATCACCACGGTAGGCGGCAGGCGGGTAAAGTCGGTGTCGCGCAGCGGCGTCACCGTAGGGTCGTCTGCGGGGGCCGGGCCGCCGTGGCGGATATCGGCATAGAACAGCACATCGTCGCGGGTCAGCATCGGTGCCCTGGCATGGGCCAGGTAAGACCCGCGGTTCACATCGCCGCCCAGCCCCGGATAGATCAGCACCTGGCCCAGGATCGGCAGGTTTTCTCTGCGCAGGGCGTGGGCGGCCGCGGCGGCCAGATTGCCCCCGGCGCTGTCGCCTGCCAGCACCAGCGGTCCCTCGGCCGCCAGCGCCCGCGTGACAGCGCAGGTATCGTCGAAGGCGGCGGGATGCGGATGTTCCGGTGCCAGGCGGTAATCGGCCGCCACGACGGTCAGGCCGGTGCGCTGCCGGATCTCGGCGCAGACATCGTCATGGCTGTCCAGGCCGCCCACCACAAAGCCGCCGCCATGCAGATACAGGACCGTCGGCCCCGCACCTGGATAGATGCGGCAGGCCACCTCCGCGATCGCCTGGTCCCGCGCGGTGATGCCTGGGGGATAACCACAGTGAAACACCCGGCACATCTTGTCATAAATGCGGCGCTGCTCGGCGATGGTCATCGTGGCGGTGTCAGCCGGATAGGCAGCCTGCGTGGCCCGGATGAAGGCCCAGGTCGGTTCGTCGATAAGGGAATCGTAATCCATCGGCGCGATGATCCCGTGCAGGCCTGCCCCGATGCAAGCAGGCCGGGTGCGGGACTGCATGTTCAGAACCGACGCCCAGGTTTCCAGAATGGCGACGAATTGCCACAAAACCCACCAATTTTCGCCAAGTCGAGCCGGTAGGACTCGGATGAAAGAGCAGGGGGTATGCCATGCAGGTCGTCAGGTCTTTCGATCAGGAACGTGCCACCAGTGTCGGCAGGCCGTTGCGGGCGATGCTGGTTGCCGGCACCGAGGGTGATATCAGCGAGAAACGGCTGGTCGGGGCCGGCGTGCAGGTAAGACGGGCGGGCGATCCTTATACCGCGATGTCGGCGGTGATGGACGATCCGGGCTTCTATGACATGCTGGTGGTGGAATGTGACGGCCTGGGTGGTGAGGCCGAGGCGCGGCGCATCATGAAGCTGATGGGCGAAACGATGCTGAGGGTGCCGGTGATCCTGGTGACCCGGGAGTGCCAGACCCAAAGCTTTGCGCTGGAACGGCATGAGCCGACGGTATTGCGTGCGCCGCTGTCGGCGGTGTCGATGCGGGTGGCGCTGGACCATGTGATGCGCGACCGGATGGCACCGCTCTACGCCTGATACGCCCCGGATGGAAATGCAAAGGGGCGCCCGGCGGGGCGCCCCCTGTTCATCGGATCAGGTGTCGGCTCAGGCGAGCGACAGGTTGATCGCCTTTTCGCGGCCGTCACGGCCAGATTCGATGTCGAAGGACACAGCCTGGCCGTCCTTCAGCGAGGTCAGGCCCGCGTTCTGCAGCGCGGTGATGTGCACGAACACATCCTTGCGACCGCCTTCCGGCGAAATGAAGCCGTAACCCTTGGATTCATTGAACCATTTCACGGTGCCCTTGGCCATCGTGAGTACTCCTGTCAGTTCGCCGCCCACGGTATGTGGCGGCCCGGCTCGGTCAGCGTGGTAATCGAAAGCTCAGGCCGGATGGGCACTTAAGGTCGATGGTCGGGACTTCGCCGCGCCGATATGGGGCCAAAGGGCCTTTTTGGCAAGCAGATTCACGACATCCGACCCCGCCCCGCATCGGCGAGCGGGTGCCGGGCGCGGCCGCAGAACCGGGCTAGGTCCGGACCGGATGCAAGTGGTGGGTGGGGCGGTGATGCCCCAAGGCCATGAGGCCGGCCATGGCCAGGAACCCGGTGCCGGACCACAGGCCAAGGGCCTGCAGGGCCGAAAGATCAAGGACGAGCCAGGACACCAGGGCCAGCAGGAAGCCAATGGTTCCGCCAAGAACTGCCGATACTGCCGCCATCGTGTTCTCCTTTTTGCCGAGAAGAAAAGCAGGTCATTGGGGCCAAATTGCGGCAGGCAGTATTGACACCGGGTTAACGTGGCACCGCAGCGAGGTGCGGCCTTCGATTCGGCTTGCCTGCCCGGCAGCAATGCTGGCTGGTGGTCCGCGGGATCGGCGATAACAGGATGGATGATTGGTCGACCCGGTGGAGGGGGATTTGTCGGCATCGGGCGAGAATTGTTGTTCCTGCGCAGGGCGCAGGCATGAGAAACAGGCCGGACGGGCCGGGCACCAGGAGGATGCGGCATGAATTCCGAAAGCGCGAGTGATCAACGCATCGCGGCTATGTCCTTTGCAAAGGTCTATCCGCTCTACCGGGCCAAGGTGGAAAGGAAAGGCCGCAGCCAGGCTGAGCTGGACCAGGTGATCGGCTGGCTGACCGGCCTGGACGCCGCCCGGCTGGAGGCGCTGCGGGCCGAGGGTGCCAGCTTTGCGCAGCTGTTTGAGGAGGCCCGGCTGAACCCCAGGGCGGCCCTGATCACCGGGGTGATCTGCGGCATCAGGGTGGAAGAGATCGCCAACCCGTTGACGCAGAAGGTCCGCTGGCTGGACAAGCTGGTGGACGAACTGGCCAAGGGGCGGGCGATGGAAAAGGTGTTGCGGTAGGGCGAGGGAAACCCGCCGCACGATCTGGTCCGGGGAAGGGGCGCGGTGGTTTGGCACCCGGCCCGGGACGGCTCGGTCGGGGGCCCGGGCCTCTGACCGGGGGAGTGCGCAGGGGGCCTCCGCCGGTGCCCAGGGCTCCGATGCGGAACGGCTTCACGCGATCTGATCTACGGCCTCACCGCGTGAACTTCTTGTACTTCACCCGATGCGGCTCGATGCTGTCGGGGCCAAGCCGCCGCACCTTGTCTTCCTCATAGGCTTCGAAATTGCCTTCGAACCATTCCACATGGGCATCGCCCTCGAAGGCCAGGATGTGCGTGCAAAGCCGGTCGAGGAAGAACCGGTCGTGGCTGATCACGATCACGCAGCCGGCGAAATCTTCGATCGCGGCTTCCAGGGCCTGGAGGGTTTCCACGTCGAGGTCGTTGGTGGGTTCGTCGAGCAGCAGGACATTGCCGCCGGATTTCAGCATCTTGGCCAGGTGGACGCGGTTGCGCTCCCCGCCCGACAAGAGGCCGACCTTCTTCTGCTGGTCGGTGCCCTTGAAGTTGAACGCCCCGACATAGGCGCGCGAGTTCATGTCAAAATCGCCCAGGTGGATGATTTCCGCCCCGCCCGAAATCTCTTCCCAGACCGTCTTGTTCGGGTCCAGCGCATCGCGCGACTGGTCGACGAAGGCCAGTTGCACCGTGGCGCCGAGCGTGATCGTGCCGGCATCGGGTTTTTCGGCCCCGGTGATCATCTTGAACAGGGTGGATTTCCCCGCGCCGTTCGGGCCGATCACGCCGACGATGGCGCCGGGCGGCACGGTAAAGCTGAGATCTTCGATCAGCAGGCGGTCGCCCATGTGTTTCTTCAGGCCCACGACCTCGATCACCTTGCCGCCCAGGCGTTCGCCATTCGGGATGATGATCTGCGCGGTCGTGGCGCGTTCGCGGACGGTCTGGGCGGCCATCTCGTTGTACTTGGAGATACGCGCCTTCTGCTTGGCCTGCCGGGCGCGGGCGCCGGCGCGGATCCACTCCAGCTCCTTTTCCATCGCCTTCTGCTTGGAGCGGTCTTCCCGGGCCTCTTGCGCGGCACGCCTGGCCTTCTGCTCCAGCCAGGAGGAATAGTTGCCTTCGTAGGGAATGCCGCGGCCACGGTCGAGTTCCAGGATCCAGCCGGTGATGTCGTCCAGGAAGTAGCGGTCGTGGGTGACGACCAGGATCGTGCCCTTGTAGTCGATCAGGTGCTGCTGCAGCCAGGCGATCGATTCGGCATCCAGGTGGTTGGTCGGTTCGTCGAGCAGCAGCATGTCGGGCGCCTCGAGCAGGAGACGGCACAGCGCCACCCGGCGGCGTTCGCCGCCCGAGAGGGTTTCGACATTGGCATCATCGGGCGGGCAGCGCAGGGCCTCCATCGCCACGTCGATCTGGCTGTCGAGATCCCAGAGGTTTTCCGCGTCGATCTGGTCTTGCAGCGCGGCCATCTCTTCGGCGGTTTCGTCGGAATAGTTCATCGCCAGTTCGTTGTAGCGATCCAGCTTGGCGACCTTGTCGGCGCAGCCCAGCTTCACGTTGCCGCGCACGTCCAGCGTCGGGTCCAGCACGGGTTCCTGCGCCAGATAACCCACCCGCACGCCCTTGGCGGCCCAGGCCTCGCCCTGGAAATCCTTGTCAATGCCGGCCATGATGCGCAGCAGGGTCGACTTGCCCGAACCGTTGACGCCGACGACGCCGATCTTGACGCCGGGCAGGAAGTTCAGCCGGATATTCTCGAAGCATTTCTTGCCGCCCGGGTAGGTCTTGGACACGTTGTCCATGTGGTAGACATATTGATAGGCGGCCATGGGATACTCCGGGAACTCAGGGGTTGGGCCCCATGTAGCGGCGAAGGGACGGCGCTGCAACCGTTCAGGGCGCGCGGGCGGCGCGGTCGGGACGCTCCGCGGGGGATATTTGTGGCAAGATGAAAGCGATCAGAGCGATTTGGCGAACCAGCGGGTAGCGGGCGGGCCGGAATAGGGCGGGCAGGGCGCCCAGCCATCCGAGAGGTAGAGCGCGACGGCGGCGGTCAGCCGGTGGTTGGTGTCCAGCACCAGGCTGGTGTAGCCCAGCGAGCGGGCCTGATCCTCGATGGCGCGCATCAGGCGCCGGGCCAGGCCCTGACCGCGGGCTTTCGGCGCGACGTAGAGCCGCTTCACTTCGCCGCGTTCGGGCGACAGGCCGTGCAGGCAGACACAACCCAGGGCCAGGTCGGCCTGCCGGGCCAGCAGCACCGCGCCGCGGGGCGGGCGATAGTCGGCGGCATCGGGCAGGGGCAGGGGGAACGGGTCGGGCCCTTCCTCGGGCAGGGTTCGGGTGAGGAAGCGGGCATAGGCACGCAGGCAGGACTGGAGGGCGGGGTCGTCCGGGTCGGTCAGTTGCAAGGTGACGGGATCAGGCATCGAGCCAGATTGGCAGCAGGCCGGGGGAAGGGCAAGCGGCGGGGTGGCTTGACGGCGCTGGCGGCTGTGGTGACAGTCCCGGGGTTCGGGAAGGATCACGCCGATGCGGCAGGGATTTCCGCCGGCGCGGCGGGGCATGGTGGTGGGATTGCTGGGCGGGTCGTTTGACCCGGCGCACGAGGGCCATGTGCACATCACCCGCGAGGCCCTGAAGCGGCTGAGGCTGGACCGGATCTGGTGGCTGGTCAGTCCGGGCAATCCGTTGAAGGCGCGCCCGCCCGCGCCGCTGGCGCAGCGGATGGCGCGGGCGCGGGCGCTGGTGGGGGAGGATCCGCGCGTGGTGGTCAGCGACATCGAGCTGCGGATCGGCACGCGGGCGACGGCCGACACGCTGCGGCGGTTGCAGGCGCTGTATCCCGGTGTGCGGTTCGTCTGGATCATGGGGGCCGACAACCTGGCGCAGTTTCACCGCTGGCAGCGATGGCGTGACATTCTGGCCATGGTTCCGGTGGCGGTGATGGCGCGGCCCGGCCAGGGTCTGCGCGGTCTGGGCAGCCTGGCGGCCCGGGCCTATGCCGGGCAGCGCCTGGACCGGATCGAACAGCTTTCCGCGGCCGTGCCGCCCGCCTGGGGTTTCGTCTCGATGCCGTTGCACGACGCCTCCTCGACCGCGATCCGGGCGCGGGGGGACTGGCGGCGATGACGGGCCAAGGGTTCCGCCGCGCGGTGGAGGCCGATGCCGCGGCAGTCGGGGCGATCACCCGCGCGGCTTATGCCGGATGGGTGCCGCTGATCGGGCGGGAACCGATGCCGATGCGCGCCGATCCCCTGGTGGCGATCCGTGCGCATCGGGTGGATCTGCTGGAGCGTGACGGCCGGGTCCTGGCGGTGCTGGAGACCAAGGTGGCGGAGGATCACCTGTGGGTGGAGAACCTGTGCGTCGCGCCGGACTGCCAGCGGCGGGGCCTGGGCGGGCAGCTGCTGGATCGGGCCGAGGCGCTGGCGCGCGAGGCGGGCCTGCCCCGGTTGCGGCTGCTGACCAACCCGGCCTTCACCGGCAATGTGGCCTTCTATCGGCGGCATGGCTTTGCGATCGAAAGGGAAGAGCCGTTTCTGGGTGGCATGACCACCTGGCTGTGCAAGGTGCTTTGACCAGCGGGGGCGGGGTGGATTAGAAATGGCGCCATGGGAGGGACGGAGACGCAGGTGAGGGGCAGGATGCAGATCACCCGGCGCGGGGTTCTGGCCGGGAGCCTGGCGCTGGGCGTGACGGTGCCGGCCTGGGCCAGAGAGGTCCGGCGCCCGGCTCGGCGACCCGTCAGCCTATCCGGATCGCTCCGGACCGAGGATCTGCTCGCCGCGATCCCTGCCGGGGCGGCGACTGGCTATGTGGTGCTGGATATGCGGACCGGCGCGGTGCTGGATGCCCTGGGCGAGACCCAGTGGCTGCCGCCCGCCAGCGTGCAGAAGTCCATCACGACACTCTTTGCGCTGGAGCGACTGGGGGCGCGCCGGCAATTGCCGACCCGGGTGCTGGGAGCGGGCGTGCTGTCTGCGGGTGTGCTGCGGGGCGATCTGATCCTGCAGGGCGGCGGCGATCCGACGCTGGACACTGACGGCCTGGGCGATCTGGTGGCCAGCCTGGCCCGGAAGGGGCTGAGGCGGATCACCGGGCGCTTCCTGGTCGATGCCAGCGCCCTGCCGGCCCTGCAGCGGATCGCGGCAGATCAGCCGGAACAGGCGGGCTACAATCCGGGCCTTGCCGGGCTGCAACTGAACTTCAACCGTGTGAATTTCGAATGGGGCAAGGGTGCCTCGGCCCTGGCGATGAATGCCAGGGGGGAACGCTATCTGGCGCCGGTGCATGTGGCGACGATGGCGGCGGTGAACCGGGATAGCCCGCTGTTCGCCCGCACCGACCGCGACGGGATCGAGGCCTGGTCGGTTGCCGCCCCGGCGCTGCGCAAGGATGGCAGCCGGTGGCTGCCGGTGCGGCACGTGGGCGCCTATGTGGCCGACGTGTTCCGGGGGCTATGCGCTGCGCAAGGGATCACGCTGCCCGACCCTGAGATGACCGACCGGGTCGCCGGAGCCAGCGTTCTGGCCGAAAGGCAAAGCCCGGCGCTGGATGTCATCCTGAAGGGAATGCTGAAATATTCCACCAACGTTACGGCCGAGACCCTGGGGCTCATGGCCTCGGGCGCGGCCGACCTGGCGGCATCGGCGGCGGCGATGGGGCATTGGGCCGAGGCGCATCTGGGGCTGCATGCCCGGTTCGTCGACCATTCCGGCCTCGGGTCCGAGGCGCGGGTCACGCCGCTGGGCCTGGCCCGGGCTCAGCGGGCGGGCGATGCGACGCCCAGTGGTGCCGCGCTGCGCGGGCTGTTGAAATCAGGCGGGCTGAAGGACGACGCGGGCGAGGCGCTGCCCGGCGACCCGGTGACGATCCGGGTGAAAAGCGGGACGCTGAACTTCGTCTCGGGCCTGGCCGGGTTCATCGAGGTGAAGGGGGGGCGCGATCTGGTGTTTGCGATCCAGACCGCCGACCTGCAGCGCCGTGCTGCCCTGCCGATGGAAAGCCGCGAGAATCCGCCGGGCTTGCGCAACTGGCTGGGCCTGACGCGCCGATTGCAGGGCGGCCTGATCCGCCGCTGGGCAGACGAATTCGGCAAGGTCGAGCTGTGAAGGCCTGGCAAGCTGTTCGCCCGGTGCGGGGTTAGGCGGCGATCGCCGAACTCCGGCCGCGGATCCTTCAGGGTGAACAACCTCCTGAGAATTCACAGCTAGGGCCGCAGATGCCGCACCCTTGCCCCCCATTCGATCGCGGCGGCGTGCAGGCGGTCGATGGCCAGTTCCTCGCGCACTTCTTCCAGCATTCGCAATTCGACATCGTTCAGCTTGCCGTCCGCCGCCACCACATCGCAGGCCAGCGCATAGGCGGTTTCGTGCAGGCGGGCGGGCAGCGCCTCGCGGATCAGGCCGAACAGCGCGGGCAGCCCGTCTTCCTCTTCGAACAGATCATAGACGATCTGGCTGATCCTCCGGGTGCGATCGGCGTCATAGCCTGAAAACACCGGCATGTGGTTGACGATGCGCTGGATCGCCATCAGCTCGGCGGTGCGGATGTTCTCGTCGCTGGCCGAACAGGCCACCATCACGGCAACGAGGGCATCCTGGGGCGACATGGGTGGCGTGTTTGCGGTCATCTGCGGTTCCTCTTGTTGGCGCGGACATTATTGACGCGCGCGCAGGGCGGCAATAGACGAGCGTGTCCCTGGTTGCGCCGCGCGCGGCCCGGGCTTTCAGTGCTTCACAAAGGATGATCCCATGAGCGCGCTTCGCGATGCGGCGATGAAATCGAAGGCCTGGCCCTTTGAAGAGGCGCGCGCGCTGCTGAAACGCGTCGAGACCGGGGCGGCAAAGAAGGGTCATGTGCTGTTCGAGACCGGCTATGGGCCCAGCGGTCTGCCGCATATCGGCACCTTTGGCGAAGTGGCGCGCACGACGATGATCCGGCGCGCCTTTGAGGTGATCAGTGACATTCCCACGCGGCTGATCTGTTTTTCCGACGATCTGGACGGGATGCGGAAGGTGCCGGACAATGTGCCGAACATCCCGATGCTGAAGGAAAACCTGCAACGACCGCTGACCTCGGTCCCCGATCCCTTCGGCGAATATCCAAGCTTTGGCGACCACAACAACGCCATGCTGCGTCGGTTCCTGGACACGTTCGGCTTTCAGTATGAATTCTACTCGGCGACCGAATTCTACAAGTCGGGCCGCTTTGACGATACGCTGCGGCTGGCGGCGGAACGCTATGATGCGATCATGGATATCATGCTGGCATCGCTGCGCGAGGAGCGCCAGCAGACCCATT
>JAKALB010000125.1 GCA_021813365.1 Pseudomonadota bacterium
ATCCATGCCTCCGAAATGCTCCTGGCGGCGATGCCCCCGGGGCGGGCTCCTGGCGGCGGTGCCGCCGGGGGGGGGCGGCCACGGCGCCAGTGCCGGTCTTGGCCCCGGAACCGGCCTATTGAAGGATTTGGAACGATACAGTAGCCTCTGGAAGGTTCCATCCGCGCTGAAGCACCCCCTACAAGGAAATCACCGTGACCATCGACGTTCCGCAGGCAATCCTCGACGCGCTGACGGATGTGCCGATGCCGCGGTTGCCGGCGGAACGGCCCACCCCCGAGACCGTCGGGGTCCGGGGGCTGAACCTGCCGGTCTACCGGGCGGGCTGTGTCATCGTCGGCAGCGGGGCGGCGGGGCTGCGCGCGGCCGTCGAGCTTCGCCGGCGGGGTGGCGATGTGGTCGTGGTCAGCCAGAGCGCCTGGGGCGGCACTTCGGCCTGTTCGGGGTCCGACAAGCAGACGCTGCACACCGCCAACACGGCCGATCGTGGCGACAATTGCCTGGCGATGGCCCGGGCCATACGGGCCGGCGGTGCGATGGACGAGGATACCGCCTATGTCGAGGCGGTCGGCTCGTCGCGGGCCATGGCCTCGCTGCAATTCATGGGCCTGCCTCTGCCGCAGGATCCGCTGGGCGGAACCCTGCGCTATCAGACCGATCATGACGAGGCCGGCCGGGCCACAAGCTGCGGGCCGCGCACGTCGCGCCTGATGGTCAAGGTTCTGGCCGAAGAGGCGATCCGGCTGGGTGTGCCGATCCACAACCACACCACGGTGGCGCGGATACTGACCGAGGGCGATGCGGCGGGACGGCGGGTCAGCGGGGTGCTGGCCTTTCGCGGCAAGGACCGCTCTGATGCCAATCCGCTGGGGCTGGCGGTCTATCTGGCCCCGGTCCTGGTGCTGGCCGCCGGCGGCCCCGGAGAGCTTTACCGCGACAGCGTCTATCCCAACGGCTGTTTCGGCAGCCTCGGCCTGGCGCTGGAAGCCGGGATCGACCTGGTCAATCTGACCGAAAGCCAGTTCGGCATCGGCACCCGGCGCGAAGGTTTCCCCTGGAATCTGTCGGGCAGCTATGTCCAGGCCATCCCGCATGTCTATTCGGTGGACGGGCAGGGCCGCGAACACCACTTCCTGGCAGATTACTACCGGACGACCCGGGAACTGGCCTCGAATCTGTTCCGCAAGGGCTATCAATGGCCGTTTCACGCCACGCGGATGCTGGATTTCGGCTCAAGCCTGGTCGACCTGGCCATCTGGCGCGAGGGTCGGGCGGGTCGCCGGGTGTTCATGGATTTCAACCGCAATCCGCTGCCGGTGCCGGGCGATCGGCCTTTCGATCTGCGGCAACTGGATGAGGACGCCCGGGCCTATCTTGGCACGGCCGGGGCGATTCAGGGGCTGCCGATCGAACGGCTGCGGCACATGAACCCGCTCGCGATCGAGCTGTATCGCCGCTACAAGGTGGACATCGCGGCGGAACCGCTGGAATTTGCCGTGAACAACCAGCACATGAATGGCGGGATCGCGGTCGATGTCTGGGGCCGAAGTTCCCTGGCGCGGTGCTATGCGGTGGGCGAGGCGGCAGGCACCCACGGCGTGACGCGGCCAGGCGGGGCGGCCCTGAACGCGGGTCAGGTCTTCGGCACCCGGGTGGCGGAACACATCGCGGCGACCGGGCTGGCGCGCCCGCCCGAGGTGGCGGCGGCGGGGCCGGCCCTGGACCAGGCCGTGGCCGCGGTTCACGCCCTCCTGCGGCCGGAAAGCCCGCTGCGCGTCAGGGCCATACGCGCCGAGGTCCAGGCCCGGATGAGCGAACACTGCGGGATCATCTGCGATCCGGAAGGGGTGGCACGGGCCCTGGTCGAGGCGCGCGCCCTGAATGCGCAGGTCCGCACGCAGGGCATTGCGCCCGATCGCGCCTCAGAGGCGGCGCGGGCGGTGCAATGGCAGCAGATGGCCCTGGCTTCCGAGGCGGTCCTGACGGCGCTGAACAGGTTCATCGGCCTTGGCGGTGGCAGCCGCGGAGCGCGGGCCATCTGCGACCCGGCGGGTGATGGTCTGCCCATGGCACGCAGCGGCCCGCTGGAGCCCTATCGTTTTCGCAAGGAGCGGGCCGAACATCGCGGCGAACAGATCGTCGTCCGCATGGCGCAGGGCCGGATCGAGCTGGAGCTGCGGCCAAACCGCGCCTTCGACGAAACCGCCAGACCTTTCTTCGAGCGCGACTGGCCGGCATGGCTGACCGGAGCGATCTTTGACTTGCCCGCCGCCACGGGGCGCGCGCCGTGCTGACCATCCGTCCGCCGCGCGTGGTGGCCATCGGCGAGGCCATGGTGGAAATGGCGCCGTTGGGCGGCGGGCTATACCGCCGCGCCTTTGCCGGTGACACGTTCAACACGGCCTGGCACCTGGCCCAGCGATTGGGCGAGAGCGCCGATGTCGGCTTTGTCAGCCGGATCGGCACGGACCGGATCTCGGAGGCCTTTGCGGCGGAAATGCTGGCGGACGGGCTGGATGTCGGGGGGCTCGTCCGCGACGCCAGCCGCAGCATGGGACTTTACCTGATCGAACTCGACGGGGTCGAGCGCAGCTTCCACTACTGGCGCGACAATTCCGCCGCGCGGCTTCTGGCCGATGACCCGGCCGTGCTGGATCGGGCCCTGCAGGGCGCCGGACTGATCCACCTTTCGGGCATCACCCTGGCGATCCTGGCGGCCCAGGCGCGGCAGCGGCTGCTTGCGGCGCTGGGAGAGGCACGCGCGCGGGGGGCCATCGTATCCTTCGATCCGAACATCCGGCCAAGGCTCTGGTCCCATCCCGAGGAGATTCGCGACACGGTGACCCGCATGCTGGCCATCACCGATATCGCCCTGCCCAGTTTCGACGACGAAGCCGCGCATTGGCAGGATGCTTCGCCCGATGCGACCATCAGCCGCATGGCCGGTGCCGGGGTGCGCGAAGTCGTGGTCAAGAACGGCGCGGCACCGGTCGTGGTGTTCTGGGATGGCCAGCGGTCGCAGGTCGAAACACCTGTGGTGGATCGCATCCGCGACACCACGGGCGCCGGCGATGCGTTCAATGCCGGTTATCTGGCCGCCCGGCTGATCGGCCTTGCCCCGGTGCGGGCGGTCGCCGCTGGTCAGGCCCTGTCGGCGATCGTGTTGCAGCACCCGGGGGCGCGGGCTCCGAAAGCGGCGATCGCGGCCCTGCCGCCGCTGAATCCGTGATCCGCCGGCCTTGCGGGCCTGTGCTTGGATAACCGCCGATTCCGGCATGAAAGGCGAAACCTGCCCCCCTTGCTGCGAAGTTGGTGCTACACTGGGCTCGGAACGGCAAAGCGGAGGCCAACATGTATCGACACATTCTTCTGGCTTATGACGGATCCCGCGAAGGTCGGCTTGCGCTGCGTGAAGGGGCAAGGCTGGCGCAGATCAGCGGGGCCAGGGTGACGTTGCTGGCCGTGGTGGACCCGACGATCGGCATGGGCATGTCGGTGGACCCGGCCGGGCTGTATATCCCGCCTGACCAGACCGAAACCTTCAAGAAGATCCTCGGGGAAGGCGCCGAGCGGCTGACCCGGATGGGTCTGCAACACGATGTCCGGCTGGAACGCGGCCAGCCGGTCGAACGCATCACCGCCGTTTCGAAGGAAATCGGCGCCGATCTGGTCGTCGTCGGCCATCAGAAACAGGGCGTCCTGGCGCGCTGGCTGCTGGGTTCGGGCACTTCGGCCCTGACCGACAGTCTGGATTGCAGCCTGCTGGTGGCGCGGATGGACATCCCCGACGAGGTGCTGTTCGCGGCGCGCTGATCTCAGACCGCGACGGGCGTTCCGGCCCGCATGATTCAGATCAATGCAGTCTGCCGCAAGGCGCAGATGGTTCCGGGAGACTGGCGCCTGGGCTGCAGGATTTCACATGAGCACGCGGCTTGCCGATTTCACCCCGGTCATCGACCTGACCCGGATGCGCAACAGTGGTCCCGTGCGGCACGAGCATCCGGTCTATGTGACGCTGACCCCGCCCTGCAACGCGGCCTGCCCGGCGGGTGAGGATATCCGGGGCTGGCTGTCACTGGCACAGGCGGGCAAGGATCGCGCGGCCTGGGAGCATCTGGTCACGCAGAATCCGATGCCCGGCGTGCACGGCCGGGTCTGCTATCACCCCTGCGAAAGCGGGTGCAACCGGGGCGCGGTTGATGCCGCGGTGTCGATCCACGCAGTCGAGCGGTTCCTGGGCGACCGGGCCAATGCCGAAGGCTGGGCCTTCCCGCCGCCCGTTTCGCGCAGTGGACGTCGGGTTCTGGTTGTGGGCGCCGGCCCGGCAGGCCTGTCGGCGGCCTATCATCTGGCGCGGGCCGGCCATGAGGTGGAAATCCGCGAGGCCGGTCCCGTGGCCGGCGGCATGATGCATTTCGGCATTCCGGCCTATCGGCTTCCTCGGGATGAACTGGCGCGCGAAGTGGCCCGGATCGAAAGCCTGGGCGTGAAGATCACGCTCAACCACAAGGTCACCGACCTGTTGGCCGAACGGCAGGCCGGGGGCTTTGACGCAGTCTTTCTTGCCGTCGGGGCCGGTCTGGGCAAGCGGGTCGACATCCCGGCGCGGGATGCGGCCCGAGTGGTGGATGCGGTCAGCTTGCTGCATGACACATCGGCCGGCCGGCCGCCGCTCCTGGGCCGTCGGGTGGTGGTCTATGGCGGTGGCAATACCGCGATGGATGCCGCCCGCACCGCCCACCGTCTGGGAGCGGCCGAGACCGTCATCGTCTATCGCCGCGACCGGGACCACATGCCGGCCCATGCGTTCGAAGCCGACGAGGCGATCGAAGAAGGGATCAGGATCAAATGGTTGAGCTCCATCCGCGACATTCAGGGAAGGGATCTGGTTGTCGAACGCATGGTCCTTGACGCCCAGGGCAGGCCCAGGCCGACGGGTGAGTTCGAAACCCTGACCGCGGATGCCGTCGTGCTGGCGCTGGGCCAGCAAAGCGATACAGGCTTTCTGGCCAATGTGCCGGGCCTGCGGTTTGCACCCGATGGCACATTGCAGGTCGGCCCCGATCTGCGGACCGGCGCGCCGGGCATTTTCGCCGGCGGCGACATGGTGCTGCCCAGCCAGCAATCCGTCACGATCTCGACCGGT
Organism: Pseudomonadota bacterium; assembly: GCA_021813365.1. Lineage (GTDB taxonomy): Bacteria > Pseudomonadota > Alphaproteobacteria > Rhodobacterales > Rhodobacteraceae > Stagnihabitans. Next base: position 5,147 of record JAKALB010000125.1, read on the forward strand.
CACGGCAGGCAGGCGGCGCGCCACATCGACGCCTGGCTGCACGGTCAACAGCCGGTCGAGCCAGAGGCTGCCCCGGCCATCGGCTTCGACATGTTGCACCTGCCGGTCTTTTCCGATGCCGATCCGTGCCCGCAGCCGCGCCTGACTGGGGCCGACCGCCAGAGCGGTTTCGCCGAAATCGTGCAGGGGCTGACACAGGCCGAGGCCCGGTTCGAGGCGCAGCGCTGCTATTCCTGCGGGCAATGCTATGAATGCGACAACTGCTTTGCCGCCTGCCCCGAACAGGCGATCCGCAAGCTGGGCCCCGGTCTCGGCTATCAGGTGGATCTGACCCGCTGCACCGGCTGCGGGGCCTGTTTTGACCAGTGCCCCTGTCACGCCATCGAAATGATTGCCGAGGCGACCGATCATGGCTGACCCCGCCCCGCGTGCCACGATGGACGGCAACACCGCCGTCGCCCATATCGCCTATCGGGTGAACGAGGTTTGCGCGATCTATCCGATCACGCCATCATCGGTCATGGCCGAACTGGCCGATGAGTGGGCTGCGGCCGGGCTGGCCAACATCTGGGGCAACCTGCCCGTGGTGCAACAGATGCAGAGCGAAGCCGGAGCCGCCGGCGCCGTGCACGGTGCGCTGCAGGCCGGGGCGATGACGACGACCTTCACCGCTTCGCAGGGCTTGCTGCTGATGCTGCCCAACATGTTCAAGATCGCGGGCGAGCTGACGCCCACGGTGTTTCACGTGGCGGCCCGGTCGCTGGCCACCCAGGCGCTGTCGATCTTTGGCGATCATTCCGATGTGATGGCCGCGCGGTCGACCGGCTTTGCCCTGCTGGCCTCGGGCTCGGTGCAAGAGGCGCATGACATGGCGCTGATCGCCCAGGCCGCCACGCTGGAATCCCGTGTGCCGTTCCTGCATTTCTTTGACGGTTTCCGCACCAGCCATGAAGTCAACACGCTGAACCTGGTCCCGGATGCGGCGATCCGTGCCATGATCGACGACGATCTGGTGCGCGCGCATCGTGACCGGGCGCTGAACCCCGAACATCCGGTGGTGCGCGGCACAGCGCAGAACCCTGACGTGTTCTTTCAGGCGCGCGAAGCCTCTAACAGGTTCTATCTTGCCGCACCCGGCATCGTCGCGGCGGCCATGCGGCGTTTTGCCAGACTGACGGGCCGGGCCTATCAGCTTTTCGACTATGTGGGCGCCGCCGACGCGGAACGTGTGATTGTTGTCATGGGTTCGGGCGCCGAGGTCGTGCGTGCTACGGTCGAGGCCCTGAACGCCCGGGGCGAAAGGCTGGGCCTGATCGCGGTTCACCTCTACCGCCCGTTCTCGGCTGCCCATCTGCTGGCCGCCTTGCCCGCGACCTGCCGTGCCCTGGCCGTTCTGGACCGCTGCAAGGAACCGGGCGCTCCGGGCGAGCCGCTCTATCTGGACGTGGTGGCCGCCCTTGCCGAGGCTGCCGCGCGCGGGCACCGACCGATGCCGCGGGTGATCGGCGGACGTTACGGTCTGTCGTCCAAGGATTTCGACCCGGCGCAGGTCAAGGCCGTCTTTGACGAATTGGCCAAGGCCGATCCAAAGGCCGGATTCACCGTGGGCATCACGGATGACGTGACCCATCTGAGCCTGGAGGTCGACCCGGCCTTCAGCATCGAGGCCGATGACGTGGTGCGGGCGGTGTTCTACGGTCTGGGCGCCGATGGCACGGTGGGCGCCAACAAGGCCAGCGTGAAGATCCTGGCCGAGAGTCCGGATCGCTACGCTCAGGGTTATTTTGTCTATGACAGCCACAAATCCGGGGCGCAGACCGTCTCGCACCTGCGCTTTGGCCCCCGCCCCATCCGCGCGCCCTGGCTGATCGCCCAGGCGAGTTTCGTGGCTTGCCACCAGTTCCACCTCCTGATGAAGACCGATGTGTTGCGGCTGGCCGCGCCCGGGGCCACGGTGCTCTTGAACAGCCCCTATTCGGCCGACCGCGTCTGGGATCGCTTGCCGCGTCTGGTGCAGGACCAGATCATCGCGCGGCGTCTGAAGCTCTATGTGATCGACGCCAGTGCCGCGGCGCGGGAGGTGGGGCTGAAGAACCGCACCAACACCATCCTGCAGACCTGCTTTTTCGCCCTGGCCGGCGTCCTGCCTCGGGACGAGGCGGTGGCGGCCGTCAAGAAATCCATCGCCGGGGCCTATGGCGCCAAGGGCCGCCGGGTTGTCGAACGGAACTGGGCCGCTGTCGACGGCGCCCTGGCCCGCCTGTCTGCCGTCGACATTCCTGACCGCGCCAGCGCCACGCCAAACCTGGCCCCGATGGTGCCGGACGACGCCCCCGCCTTCGTGCGCGAGGTGACGGCGATGATGATGTCGGGGCGGGGCGATGCCATTCCGGTGAGCCGGTTGCCGGCTGATGGCACCTTTCCCTCGGGCACCGCCGCGTTCGAGAAGCGCAACATCGCCGACGAGGTTCCGGTATGGCGGCAGGATCTGTGCATCCAGTGTGGCCAGTGTTCCTTCGTCTGCCCGCATTCGGTGATCCGGGCCAGATATTTCGACCAGTCGGCGCTGGCCAGCGCGCCGCAGGGGTTCAAATCTGCCCCGGTGAACACGCGCGGCTATCCGGGCACCGAATTTGCCCTGCAATTTCTTGTCGAGGATTGCACCGGCTGCGGGCTCTGTGTCGAGTCATGCCCGGCGACCAGCGCCACCGAACCCGGGGTCAAGGCCATCGCCCTGGTCGACAAGGCCGACCGGGTCGAGGCCGAACGCGAGCGGATCGCCTGGTTCGACGGGCTGCCGGTGAATGACCGCGCCCGGGTCGATTTCGCCAATGTCCGCGGCGTGCAGTTCCTGCAACCATTGTTCGAATTTTCCGGCGCCTGCGCGGGCTGCGGCGAGACGCCCTATCTCAGGCTGCTCAGCCAGCTGTTCGGCGACCGGCTGATGGTGGCCAATGCCACCGGCTGCTCCTCGATCTATGGCGGCAACCTGCCGGTCACGCCCTGGACAAGAAATGCCGAAGGCCGCGGTCCTGCCTGGGCGAACTCGCTGTTCGAGGACAATGCCGAATTCGGACTGGGCTTCCGTCTGGCCGCCGACAGGCACCTGGCCCAGGCGCGAGGCCTGGCCCGGAAACTGGCGCCCCAGCTCGGGGAAGATCTGGTGCAGGCGATCCTGAACGCCCCGCAGATCCGCGAATCCGAGATCCGGGCACAGCGTGAGCGCGTGGCGCTGCTGAAGGCCAGGGCCCTGGGCTTGAAGCACGACGCGACCGCGAAGGATCTGCTTTCGGTCATCGACCATCTGGTGCGCCGCTCGGTCTGGATCGTGGGGGGCGATGGCTGGGCCTATGACATCGGCTATGGCGGGCTGGATCATGTCCTCGCCTCGGGCCAGAACGTGAATGTCCTGGTGCTGGACACAGAGGTCTATTCCAACACCGGCGGTCAGGCCTCGAAGGCCACGCCACTTGGGGCCATCGCCAAATTCGCCGCCGCCGGCAAACGCACGGCGCGCAAGGATCTGGCCTTGCAGGCCATCGCCTATGGCAATGTCTATGTGGCCCAGGTTGCGATGGGTGCCAATCCGCAGCAGACGTTGCAGGCGTTCCGTGAGGCCGAGGCCTGGGATGGCCCCTCGCTGATTCTGGCCTACAGCCATTGCATCGCGCATGGCTATGATCTTCGGCACGGCATGGCGCAGCAGGACAGGGCGGTGGCCTCTGGCTATTGGCCGCTGCTGCGCTATGACCCGGCGCTGAAGTCGGTGGGGCAGGCCCCGTTCCGGCTGGACAGTCCGCGCCCAACGCTGCCGTTCAAGGATTATGCCTATAACGAGTTGCGTTACCGCACCCTTTCGATCACGCGCCCCGAGGAAGCGGCCGCCCTGCTGGCCGAAGCGCAGCGGGCGATCCTTGAGAAGTATCAGACCTATGAGGACTTTGCTGGCATGGCCGCCGGCCCTTCGCCGTCGAGAATCCTGGGCGCGGTGAAACCCTGAGGTGGCGCGGATGGACCTGACGACGTGTTGTCTGGGCCTGAGCCTGCCCGGCCCGATCGTGGCCATCGCCAGCCCGCTGAACCGGGATATGGACAATCTGTTGCGGCTGCATGACGGCGTCGCCGGGGCCGTGGTTTTGCCCTCGGTTTTTGAAGAACGGATCG